>JAYVSK010000066.1:0-25954 GCA_043775395.1 Lysobacter sp.
CTAAGGTGTCAAGTTGCGCTTGAAGGACTGGGTTCAAAGCAAGAGGCTCATGGAAAACCATGAGCCTCTTGGACTGCTACCGCTGCGTCAATGGCTTAACTGACTGGCATTAGGCACTGCCGGGGTTTTTTGTGGCCCGGTCATATAACCTGCATCGCAGAAGCGACCGGGTAGACGGTCGGCACGCGTCGATGGATCGCTTTGAAACAGCGGCAGTAGCGCATCGCGTACCGGTTTGATCGCAGTACGGCGGCTTTCAGCGTTGGCCACAGGTCGCCAAAACCCGTCTTGCGCAGCTGTTTAGCGTACTCGCGATATGCGCGGTGCGTATCGCCGGCGATCAGCCTATCGAGGACGCGCCGCCGGATCCGTACCGAAAGCGTATCTGCAAGCGTGGCCTGCCTCGGCGCACGCGCCGCGCGCGTCTTGAGGTTGGCGCCGAACGGAAACTTTCGATCTTCTTCGATGAACTCGACGCCGATCACCGCGCAGGCCGGGTTGCCGCCCAGGATCCCTTCGATGACCGTATCCAGAATCGGATAGATCTACCGGGTATCTCCGCTTCCGTATATTTTCGGTGCGAGCAGACGCGGTGTGACACTCCGGCGCGCGGCATGGTCTACACAGCGCGCCTGCACGGCGGCTGGGTTCCAACGACCGTCGTCGTTGTAATCGCGAATCTGCATGCGCTCTGTGTTTACAGGTTGTTTTTACAGGCTGTTTTTACAGGCTGTTTCTATAGACAGATTGTTTCTACAGACGATACGCGACTGTTTTCATCAATGTCGACGCCGCCGCCATTATCGCCGGTACTGGCTGCGGCAGCGCCCGCGCGCCGGAAGCTTCCGCCTGCTCTGCGTGACGCGCCTCATCCGCTTTCATGACCGAGAGAATCGCGCGGCTGCGCGCATCGGCCGCCGGCAATGTCTGCAGGTGTTCTTCGAGATGCGCTTCGACCTGACGTTCAGTCTCGACCACGAAACCGAGATTCCAGCCGTCGCCGCGCAGTCCGGCGAGCAGGCCGATGGCATAGCTGCCGGCGTACCAGACCGGGTTGAGCAGGCTGGGGCGGCTGTCGAGTTCGCGTAGGCGGTCCGCGCACCAGGCGAGATGATCGGTTTCTTCTTGGGCAGCGGCCTGCAGCTGTGCCCGTGTCTGTGGATCGCGCGCGACCGCGGCTTGGCCAACGTAGAGGGCCTGTGCGCAGACTTCGCCAACGTGATTGACCCGCATCAGTCCTGCGGCATGGCGGCGCTCGGCATCGTCCAGCACCACGTCCGCCTCGTCCGCGCCAGGATTCGGACGGCCGGCGTGAGGGGTGCCAGCAATGGTTTCCAGCGCGTTCTGGGCGTCCGCGAGCAGGCGGTCGAGTGGCGTGAGGGTACGGGCCATGCGGCTGCGGGACATATTCATACCGGACATTGTGATGGGAATCCGAGCAGGTGGCGTATCGGCTGCGCGATTCTTTTCCTTCAAAGGTCGCAGAGGTTAACGATGCGCGTCCAGACCATGCTGTGTAGGCAGCGAGTGGGCTTGGCAACGGCGCCTAGAAGCGTGGCGTAGCCGGAGTTCCTCGGTTAGGCGGACGTCACTGGTTTGACTTGCGGGAAGAGGCAGAATTTCGAGGAAAGCAGGGGTTTGGAGACCGCCCTCCGTAAACACAACCCTGGCTGCGACTTGCGGCTCAAAGCATGGCCAGTTATGATTTGCACTCTTTGTGGTTCCGCTTACGTGGTTCCACGACGACAACGCGAGGCGAAATTCACGGCTAACCCCCGCTGAATCAGTCCGACCAGGTACCACCTACAAGAGCTCCTCCATGAAGACTTTTACCGCCAAGTCCGAGACCGTCCAGCGCGACTGGTACCTCGTCGACGCCTCCGGCAAGACCCTCGGCCGTTTGGCTGCCGAGCTTGCCAGCCGCCTCCGCGGCAAACACAAGCCTGTCTATACCCCGCACGTCGATACCGGCGATTATTTGGTTGTGATCAACGCCGAGAAGATCGCGGTGACTGGTAACAAGCTGAACGACAAGCTCTATCATCGCTTCACCGGCTACATCGGCAACCTGAAGACCGAGAACCTCGCCCAAGCGCTGGAACGTCATCCCGAGCGTGTGATCGAGATCGCTGTGAAGGGCATGCTGCCGAAGAATCCCCTCGGTCGCGCCATGTACAAGAAGCTCAAGGTGTACAAGGGTGCCGAGCACCCGCACGCCGCCCAGCAGCCGCAAGTCCTGGATATCTAAACGATGGCTACTCAGCAGAATTACGGCACCGGCCGTCGCAAATCCTCCGTCGCTCGTGTGTTCCTTCGCAAGGGCACCGGCACGATCACCGTCAACGACCGTCCCATCGATGAGTTCTTTGGCCGTGAAACCGCGCGCATGATCGTTCGTCAGCCGTTAGTGCTGACCAAGACCAACGAGCAGTTCGACATCGTTGCCACCACCACCGGCGGCGGTACTACCGGTCAGGCCGGCGCGATCCGCTTGGGCATCGCCCGCGCGCTGGTCGAATACGACGAGACCTTGAAGTCGGAGCTGCGCAAAGCCGGTTTCATGACCCGCGACGCCCGCGAAGTCGAGCGTAAAAAGGTCGGTCTGCACAAGGCGCGTCGCGCGAGCCAGTTCTCCAAGCGTTAAGTCATCAAAGGCTGGCTGTTGTCGTCAAGCCGGTGTCTTTCCGGACTTGGCGTTACAATCATGGTTTTGCAGTTCTACAGCCCCGTCGCCAAGCGGTAAGGCACCTGACTCTGACTCAGGCATCCGGTGGTTCGAATCCATCCGGGGCTGCCACTACGGAAAACCCGCCGCACGGCGGGTTTTTTTGGGCCCGCCATCCGCACATGACGCGGATACCGATGTTGCGGATCCGCGCCGGTCTCGAAAAAACGTGCGTTCCTAGACCGTCTAATCAGTTAAAAGCGGACATCAGTCATACCTGTCATTTCTTACAGGTACACCAGATTGCTCGGCTCCGGATATGGTCGCGTGGTCGGCGTTTGCCGACGGGTCAATCAACAGGGGATGTTGTGTTCGATTTTTTCAGGAAGTGGTTGGGGGGTGGGCAGGGGCCGAGATCGCAGGCATTGCCGCAAGGGGTTCCACCCGTGGAACAGCGCCGTGCGGGTTTCGGTATCGCGTATGACGCAGGACTGGTGCCTGCACTGAAACGTGATCATGCCGATCTGATCAAGCTCTACGGAGCGATCGGCGAACTTGCCAAGCAGGGCGATTTTCTGCAGGTTCCGCAAATGCTGATGGCGTTCAAAGTGCATCTTGAAGGGCATCTCATCGCCGAGAACGTGCGTTTCTATAACTACGTTGAAAGCGCGATGCAGGGCGATTCGGAGAGCACCGCGCTGGTGCGCAGTTTCCGGCGCGAGATGAATGCGATTGCGCGCGGCGTTGTCGACTTCGTCAAAAAATACCAGATCAGCACTTTCGACCCCCAGATCCGCCAGGAATTCATGGCGGACTACCAGACGGTCGGCGGATTGCTCACGCAGCGTATCGAGCGCGAGGAGTCCAGTCTCTACCCGCTCTACACTCCGACGTAAGGACATATTGACGTAAGGTCCGGAGAAGACTTTCAGCATTGTTCTCCAAGGCCAGACGCCAGGTTTCGGCGGCACAAGGATGTATCGCCTTCGGGCAACCGTTTCGACGGTTGAGCCGAAGGGACCGGGTCAGGCGCAAGCCGGATCCGCGAGTCTGGACAGGCCAAGGATGGTTTGGTTCAGACGTTCCCGCTTTCCCTCAAAACCAAGCGAAGGAACCAGGAGGATTTATGAAAAAGGAAGTGGATGCAAAGGCGACGGCAGTGAAAGAGGATGAAGTCGTGCTGACAGCGGCCATGCGCCGCCTGCGGAGCGATCTTGAAACGCACCCGGTGTTCAAGGAGATCGTGCACACCGAAGCGCTGCAGAGTTTCATGCAGGTGCATGTGTTCGCGGTATGGGATTTCATGTCGTTGGCAAAGCGCCTGCAGCGCGATCTGACCTGCGTGGAATTGCCGTGGATGCCGCCAAGCGACCCGGTTGCCGCCCGGCTCATCAACGATATCGTGCTTGCCGAGGAAAGCGACATCGACGCCGATGGCAACCCCGCCAGTCATCTCGATCTGTATCTGACCGCGATGCGTGATGTTGGGGCGTCGACCGATCAGTTCGATTGCTTTATGCGCGAACTGCGCGGCGGTGCATTGTTGGCCAACGCGCTTGAGACCGCCGAGGTTCCTCAGTTCGTGCGCGATTTCGTCCAGCATACGATCGGAACTTGCTTGAATGGCAGCACGCTGGAAACGATGGCGAGCTTCTTTTACGGCCGCGAGAACGTGATTCCCGACATGTTCCAGGGCTTGCTCGATCATTGGGGGCTGAGCGTCTCGGAGGCACCGGGCTTCGTGTACTACCTGCAGCGGCACATCGAACTGGATGGAGACGCCCATGGTCCAGCGGCGAGCCGTATGATCGATGCCGAACTGGCGCGCAGAGCCAACGGTCTGCAGGACACGCGCGAAGCGGCAAAGCAAGCGCTGCTGGCACGTCGCGCCCTGTGGGATGGTACGGCCGCCCTGTTGCGCGATAAGTACGCCTCGGGACAGTCGATGCCGGTCAGAAAACTGGCGATGGTCGCTGCCTGAATCAAAACCATCGCGACAGCTGCTTTCGTAAACATGTCATGAAGATCGCGTACGCCTCCATTGGGGCGTACGCGAAGGAGCCGGAGACGTGCAGGTCGCGTACTGGGAGCAGCCGGTAGCTGCGGGTCCTGCACAGCGCGCTTCATTTGCATGATCGGCCCATGCTTCTTATTAAGCATTTTATGCAGCGCGTGCGACGGTAACGGCAGGCGACGGGCCAACTCTCTGCAAATTTTCATGAACCGGCATCCGAAAGGCCAGACTCATCACTTTGCCGATTCTGCGAGCCTTCCCCAAACGTTCGACCCGCAATCCCATGTGACATAGCATGCGTTCGATCGGTGCGCTGGTCACACCGACCAGATCTGCGATGCCCTGCATGCCGGCAAAACGGAACATTTCGGTAAGCATGGTCGCCGGCACGTCGCCGAAACCGAAACCGTCCCGCGCGCATTCGCTGCTGACCGCGAATCGGCTGACCTCCCAAGTCGCAGGCGACGACGGCGGCGGAGCCCCGTCAAGCAAAAACGGGAAAATATCCCGGAGCATGTTCGGTCCGAGCGTCGGCAACAGTCGGCTGCAGCCCAGAGCCTTCTGTTCGCCGTCGTGCGCGACCAGGTAATGCGGGCCGATCAGATCGAACCAGTCATGCTCGCGTCCGTTTTCGACCCGGACGTCCCACCCCAGGCGCTGGTGAAATACGTCCGAGCGCAGCCGGTACATGCTGTCCAGCAGGTGTGCGCCCAGTCCGAATTCGCCAGCGCGCCCGATGATGATCGATGCCATGGTGTCTCCCTATCTTGTTGAAGGAGACACAAGTGAGCGTAACCACTGTCAGCACTTGCAGCTGATCGACCTTACAGGTTGATGGAGGTCCGTTTTCAATGTTGAGTCCGCCACGGATTCTTCTTCGGCGGTCACTGAAAATGCGGCTTGAAGACAAATTTGATGAAAAAAGTTCTATTGAACCCAGTCAAATACTGATTGGGTATGAGAAGTGCCTCAGCGAATCATATGGCTTGCGCGAAACCCCGTGGCTATCCCGGGACGCGATGACTCAATGACGCAGCGAGATGATCAGGCCGAGCGACACAGCACGGGCGATCGCTGCCTGACGGCCACTGACGCCGAGTTTATGAGTGGCGTTCTGGAGATGGAAAATCGAGGTCCGTTCGCTGATGTTGAGCAGCTGTCCGATTTCCCAGCTGGTTTTGCCTTCTGCGGCCCACGAGAGACATTCGCGTTCGCGC
The DNA here is from genome assembly GCA_043775395.1 of Lysobacter sp. Taxonomy (GTDB): domain Bacteria; phylum Pseudomonadota; class Gammaproteobacteria; order Xanthomonadales; family Xanthomonadaceae; genus Lysobacter_I. The sequence continues at coordinate 5,897 of JAYVSK010000066.1, forward strand.
TTGGTCAGCGCCTGGAAGCGGGTGGGCGTTTTGGAGCGTACGAACTGGCGTGCGGCCTCATGCACGAAATGCGCGAGCAGATGCAGCTCGGGCAGCATGTCCTGATAATCGGCAGCGGGCAGCTTGCGGGATGCGTACGACATCAGGCCCCACGACACCCCAGGACCGTGCAGGGGCACGCTGACTCCGCTGCCCAAGCCGTATTCGCGCGCCTCGCCGAACAGATGACGGATCTTCTGCAGATGCGGGTCGACGATTCTGCGATGGTGGAACTGCGCTTCGTCCCATGCCAGCGGCGTAGAGCGGTCGTGACAATGGCTGATGATCGGATCGATACTGATGTAGTCCTGCTCGAAATAGTGTTTCACCCACGCTTCGGGATATGTCCCCATGCGAAGTTGGTTCGGATGATCGTTGACCAGCGGCAGATCAACCGCATAGAACCAGAAATCGATCCCCATCGGTTTGACCACGTTCTCGATCTCCGTGGTCAGCACTTCCATGCTCGGACAATCCTCGAACTCGCGCAGTCGGTCGATGTCGATCCGCATCCTGGTTGCCATGGCTGTCCCTGTGATGCCCGCCCATCGTCATGCGATGGTGTGTGCAGGCGAGCCGCGACGAGGAAGCGGCATTGGTATACAGACTGCGAGCATGTCCCCGTCAAGCTCGGTCGAGACGATAAAGTAACAGGACTGTCACGAAGAGTGTGGTCCGCTCCGATCAGTTTTTTCGATGACGCCCATTGGCGGGAAAGTTACACTTGAAACTATCGACAGGCGCATGCCTGCCCGTTTTTTGATTCCGATCGAGATTGCTGCATGGTCACTACGTTCCGCGCGCCTTTCATCCGTTCCGATGCAGTTGCCGCTACGCTGCATCGTCGCGGCTATGCGGTACTGGCGGCGGACGATGTCGCCACGCTTTGTGGCGTGTCCATCGATGCGCTGCAGGCGCTGGCATCGAGCTGGAATGATCTGCCGCCGGACGAATATCTGCGCGACGGCGGACGTTATCGTCAGCGCCGGCATGCGTGTTTCGTGGTTGGCAGCGACCGCTGCGTGCAGGCGCCGCACCGCGCCCACTATCAGCCGCTGGACTACAACGCGCTTCACGGCGGCCTTCAGCGCTGGTTCGCGCCGATGGCGCCGCAGACCATCGCCGCGCATGCCTGGATGCAGCTGCTGCAGGCACTGGGCGCATGCTTTCGCGAGCAGCGCGCGTGCGATCCGTGGTACGTGGAAGCGCACCAGTTCCGGATCGATACCTGCGATGGCATAGGCCGGCCGACGCCCGAGGGCGCACATCGCGACGGCGTCGATTTCGTCGCAGTGTTCATCGTCGACCGGCATGCGATCCGCGGCGGGGAGACCCGGGTATTCGAAGCCGACGGCCCGGACGGCCAGCGTTTCACACTGACCGAGCCTTGGAGCGTGCTGTTGCTCGACGATACCCGGGTGATCCACGAGACCACGCCGATCCAGCCGGCAACGGCCAGTGACGATGCCGTGCCCGGGCATCGCGATACGCTGGTGCTGACCTTCCGCGGCGGCGGTTTTCAGGCCGAAGTCTAGCCGGCTGCGCTAGCCAGTCAGTTACAATCGATATTGATTGAAGACAGTCGTTCGAGGTTCCGATGAAGCTGGGAAGTTTGAAAGAAGGCGGGCGCGATGGCACGCTTATCGTGGTGTCCCGCGATCTTCGCCGCGCGGTGCTCGCCGAAGGCATCGCCTCGACTCTGCAGCGCGCCTTGGAGGATTGGTCGAACACCGCGCCGCGTTTGAACGCGCTGTCCGCAGCGCTGGATAACGGCGAAGCGGACGCTGCTTTCGATCTGGATATGGCGCTGCTGGCGTCGCCTCTGCCGCGCGCCTATGAGTTTGTCGACGGCAGCGCCTATCTGCCGCACGTCGAGCGCGTGCGCCGCGCCCGAGGCGCCGAGGTGCCGGAAAGTTTTTATGTTGACCCGCTGATGTACCAGGCGGTGAGCGCCGGTTTCTATGCCCCGCGCGACCCGGTGCGGGTGCCCAGCGAGGATTACGGCATCGACTTGGAGGCCGAAGTGGTGATCGTGACCGACGATGTACCGATGGCCGTCACGTCCGGGCAGGCCGCCGGCCATATCCAGTTGATCGGGCTGGTCAACGATGTGTCGCTGCGCAATCTTATTCCGAACGAGCTGGCCAAAGGCTTTGGCTTCGTACAGTCCAAACCGCGCTCGACGCTGTCGCCGGTGTTCGTGACGCCAGACGAGCTGGGGGATGCATGGCAGGGCAACAAGGTACATCTGCCGCTGCTGACCCATATCAACGGGGTCTGGTTCGGTGCGCCCGAGGCGGGGGTCGACATGCACTTCGACTTCGCCCAGCTCGTTGCGCACGCCGCCAAGACCAGGCCGCTATCGGCGGGCACGATTGTGGGTTCGGGTACGGTCGCCAATCAGGATACTTCGCTGGGCGCCTCCTGCTTCGCCGAGAAGCGTACGGTCGAAACGCTGGAAACCGGTAAGCCGATCACGCCTTTCATGCGCTATGGGGATGTGGTGCGGATCGAGATGCGCAGCCGCGACGGCGTCGATGTCTTCGGCGCCATCGAACAGCGGATCGAGCGTCCGCTGGCGTGAGGGATGTGGAAGCGCTGCGTGCGCGGGTCGCCGCAGGCGAATGCGTCCAGTCTCTGTATTTCTGGGGCCATCGTCCACGCGCCGACGGCGCGGCATCGGCGGCATGCTTCAGTCAGTGGTATGCGTCGGCATTCGTGATCGACAACTTGCATTACGCCACCGCCGAGCATTGGATGATGGCGCAAAAAGCGCGGCTCTTCGGTGACGACACGGCGCTGGCGCAGGTGTTTTTGAAAAATGATCCGTGCCCGGCCAAAGCGGCCGGCCGCACCGTGCGCGGCTTCGACGAGGTCGTATGGCTGCACCATCGTTTCGACATTGTTGTCGCCGGCAACCTCGCCAAGTTCTCGCAGCATCCGCAGCTGCGCGATTTTCTGCTGGCGACCGGCGATCAGGTGCTGGTCGAGGCCAGCCCGGCCGACGCGGTCTGGGGAATTGGTATTGCCGCCAGCGATTGCCGCGCGCAAGATCCGATGCGTTGGCAGGGGCTCAACCTGCTCGGCTTCGCGCTGATGGCGGTTCGCGACGCGCTGGGAGAAAACCATGACTGAAGACCTGCAGCTGTTCGGCTACTGGCGATCCAGCGCGGCGTACCGCGTGCGGATCGGTCTGAATCTCAAAGGTCTTGCCTACGCATCGACGCCGGTGCATCTGATCCGCAGCGGCGGCGAGCAGCATCTCCTTGCGTTCGCCGAGGCCAATCCGCAGAAACTCGTCCCTGTGCTGCAGCACGGCGGGCGTCTGATACGGCAATCGCTGGCGATCCTGGAATACATCGATGAAGTGTGGGCCAACGGCCCGGCGCTGATGCCCGCCACCGCGCGTGGACGCGCACGGGTGCGTGGGCTATCGATGATGGTGGCCTGCGATATCCATCCGCTGAACAACCTGCGCGTCATGCAGTATCTCGAAAGCGAATGGCATGCGCCGCAGCCCGAGCGCGACGAGTGGATGCGGCACTGGATACGGGAGGGATTCGACGCATTCGAGGCGCTGCTGGTGGACGACCCGGCGACCGGTACTTTTTGTGAAGGCGATCTGCCGACCATGGCGGACTGCTGCCTGATCCCGCAGGTCTACAACGCGCGGCGCTTTGCCGTGGACTTGGGGCCATATCCGACGATCCGGCGAATCGAGGCCGAATGCCTGGCGCTGCAAGCTTTCGACGCCGCGCGCCCGGAGCAGCAGGCGGACGCACCGCCAGACTGAAACAGAAACGCCCCCACCAAGCGGGGCGTTTTACTGCGAGTGGCGCGCGATTCAGTGCGAGAACGACGAGCTGCCGTCTCCGCCTTCAAACGCCACCGCATACGGGTCGTGTTCGCTGCCGGTGGCGCCTTCGGACAGCCGAAATTTGAGCGCAAGGCCATCGCGCGAGTCGGCTGCGCGCAGTGCCTCCTCCATCCCGATCTTGCCTTCGCGGCACAGCCGGAACAGGCATTGGTCGAACGACTCCATGCCTTCTTCCAGCGTTTCTTCCATCGCGGCCTTGATTTCGTGCACCTGACCGCGACGCAGCAGGTCTCGGATCATCGGCGTGTTGATCAGCACTTCCGCGGCCGGCAGGCGGCGACCATCGGTACCGACCACAAGACGCTGGCTGACCACGGCCTTGAGGTTCAGCGCCAGATTCATCAGCACGTTCTTGTGCGCGGTTTCCGGGAAGAAATTGAGGATGCGCTCGATCGTCTGGTCGGCGTTGTTGGAGTGCAGCGTCGCCAGACACAGATGGCCGGTTTCGGCGAACGCAATCGCGGCTTCCATGGTGGTGGCGTCGAGAATTTCGCCGATCAGGATCACGTCCGGCGCTTCGCGCATCGCGTTCTTCAGTGCGTTGTGGAAGGCGTGCGTGTCCAGCCCGACCTCGCGCTGATTGACCAGCGACTTCTTGTGCTTGTGCAGATATTCGATCGGATCCTCGATAGTGAGGATGTGACCGGCCGAAGTGCTGTTGCGGTAATCGATCATCGACGCCAAGGTGGTCGATTTGCCCGAACCGGTCGAGCCGACGATCAGCACCAGCCCACGCGGCGCCATAATGATGGTTTTCAGCGCCTGCGGTAGCTGCAGTTCTTCGATGGAGGGGATCACGCTGCGGATCGCGCGGATCACCATGCCCACCTCGCCGCGCTGCTTGAAGACGTTGACGCGGAAGCGGCCGGCGTCGGCCAGCGACAGCGCCATGTTCAGCTCCAGATCGCGCTCGAAGTCCGGCACCTGGCCTTCGTCCATTAGCGAATAGGCGATCTTCTTGACCATGCCGGGGGGCAGGCCGGTATTGCCGAGCGGATAGAGCTTGCCTTCAACCTTGATATGCACCGGCGCACCGGTGGTCAAGAACATGTCGGAAGCGTTTTTATCCGTCATCAGCTTCAGGAAATAGCCGATATCCATCGTTGAATCTCCCCGTGCAGCCGCTGGCTGCGCGATGACTGTGGCGTTGCAACCGCCGCGAATGCTGATAACAATGGCGCGCACGGATCGATCGATTCACCCGCCATCGATTCCATCACCGGCACGCTCCCCATGACTCCAAGCTTCGCACAAATGTCGCGCGTCCCGCAGCATCCGCATTGGCGGCGATGCGGCGCCAGCGCAATTGCGCTTGTGATCGTGCTCACGTTTCCCTTTTGCGCCGATGCGCGAACACCGTTGCCCGCCCAGGATCTGGACACGGCACAGGCGGCGATAGCGCGGGCAGAAGCCGCCGATGCCGACCAGTACGCTGCTGACGCACTGCTCCGCGCGAAGAACGCGTTGAGCCAAGCGCAGGCAGCGGTGGCCGCACGCAAGCCTGCCGATGCGATCGGACTGGCCCAGGTGGCCGCTGCAGAGGCCGACTACGCCCAGGCCCGCAGCCGCGAGACATCGTTACAGACCGAATTGACCCGGCGCCGCGCCGAAATCGTCGATCTGCGCCAGCGGCTGGGCATCGAGTCGACGCTGTGACTGATCACAGCCCCCTGTCGAATTCTGCATTCGGACGGCTGCTGGCGCTGTTCTTGGCAATGGTTACGGCTACGGCTACGGCGGCCGAAGCCGACCCCGAGGTCGCCCGGCTTGGCCAGCGTCTTCAGGCCATCCAAACCGATCCTCAGCGCAATGCCTTCGCCGCCTACGAACGCCTGCAGGCAAGACAGGCGCTGCAGGCACTGGAAGCGGCCAAGCGCAAGCAGCGGCCGCAGGCGCTGCAGATCGCCAAAATCAGGATCGAGACTGCGGAGATCGCATCGCGCACCGAAGCCAATCGCGAAGAACTGCAGCGGCTGGAGATCGAGCGCAGTGAACTGCTGGTCGAGGCCAGCCGCCGCGACGCCGATCGCGCACGCGCAGAATCCGAGCGTCTTCGCGTGGAAGGCCAGATCCGCGCCGAAGAAACCGCGCAGCTGCGCGAGGCGGTCGAAGCCGAAGCCCGCGATCGCCAGCAGGCGGAGGGCCTGCTCGACACCGTTGCGGGCAGCGAGGCGGACAAACTGCGCCTCGCCCGCGAACGCGATGCCGAACTGGCCCGACGCGAAGCAGAATTGACTGCGGGCGGCGCCGTCGAGCCTGCCACCAAGCCAAAACCGAAGCCAAAACCGAAGCCCAGACTCAAACCCCGACCGGTTCCGAAACCTCAGGAACGCTGATGCCGAAGGGTATTTTTCTGAAATTATGCTTTTGAATCAATAGTTTCACGCTGTTGTCCAGCGTGACTCACCGGTTCCGGAATGATGCTTTGCCACCGGCCGGCAGAATTTTTCAGCCTACGCTTGCCGAGCGCAGATCAGAGGAGTAGGGTCGGTTGCAAGGAAGCAGATTCGCTTCCGGACGACGAGCAGAGCCGATGATGCAGACGCACGACGATTCCTCGGAGAATACCGCCGGAAGGGAAGTCCGCGCGGGCCCTCCGGTCTGGAGCGTCCGCACTGCGGATCCGCCGCTGGTTCCAGCTCGCCCCGTGCCGTCTCTGGCCGGGGCGTTTTCGTTTGCAGTCACGCTATGCACGTGTTCACTTCGCGTGTTCAACGCTCTTTTCCCATTCCAAGGTTCAGCCATCGTGGCCGGGCCGACTATCGTGCTGTGAGGAGGAATCCATGTTCGAAGGGCAACCCCAGACTGAACTCGAAGCCTTGATGAAGGCGAATACCGAATTCCGTCAGCTCTACCATCGTCACAAGGAACTCGACAAACAGGTGCTCGACGCCGAACTCGGCGTCCTGCCGATCGACGACACCCGGCTGATGCAGATGAAGCGTGAGAAGCTGGCGGCTAAAGATCGCCTCACTCGCATGTACGACACACTCAAGCACTGAATCCATGCCTGATCTCGGACGGCGGCGGCGTGCTCGTCCGCTGTCGTCCGCGCAGGCCCGCTGCGTGTGCCGGGTTTCCTGCCCGCCCGCAGTGCGATAATCCGGCTTTTCACGAGCGAGCTTGCGCCGGCATGTCGATTTCACCTGCGGTCCGCGATTCTTCCGTCCACAACTCCGTCCTCGACCTGATCGCCGATACCCCGGTCGTGCGCGCCCAGCGCCTCGACACCGGCCTGTGTACGTTGTATCTGAAGCTGGAATGCCAGAACCCCGGCGGCTCCATCAAGGACCGCATCGGCTTGCGCATGATCGAGGCTGCAGAGCAGCGCGGCGATATCCAGCCCGGCGCCACGCTGGTCGAAGGCACCGCCGGCAATACCGGCATCGGCCTGGCGCTGGTCGCCCAGCAGAAAGGGTACAAGCTGATTCTTGTGGTGCCGGATAAAATGAGCCGCGAGAAGATTTTCAATCTCAAGGCGATGGGCGCCGAGGTGGTGTTGACACGCTCGGATGTGGCCAAGGGCCATCCGGACTACTACCAGGACATGGCCGCGCGGATCGCCAGCGAAACGCCGGGCGCCTATTTCATCAACCAATTCGGCAATCCCGACAACCCGGCGGCCCATCAGTACGTCACCGGTCCCGAGATTCTGGCGCAGATGGCCGAAGTTGGCGGTCTCGACGCTATCGTCTTCGGCTGCGGCAGCTCCGGCACCATGACCGGTCTGTCGCGCTGCTTCGCCGAACATTCGCCGCACACCGAGTTGATTCTCGCCGACCCGGTGGGCTCGATTCTGGCCGAATACATCAACGACGGACGCCTCAACGAGAAGTCCGGCAGCTGGATGGTCGAAGGCATCGGTGAAGATTTCCTGCCGGATATCTCCGACTTCAGCCGGGTCAAAAAAGCTTACGCAGTCACCGACAAGGAAAGCTTTCTTGCCGCGCGCGAACTGCTGCGTTCCGAGGGCATTCTGGGCGGTTCGTCCAGCGGCACCCTGCTGACCGCTGCGCTGAAATACTGCCGCGAACAGACCACGCCGAAGAACGTGATGGTGTTCGTCTGCGACACCGGCAACAAGTATTTGTCGAAGCAGTACAACGACTATTGGATGCTGGACAACGGCTTTCTGGAGCGCGAGCAATATGGCGATCTGCGTGATCTGATCCTGCGCCCATATACGCGTCGCGACACCGTGGTGGTCGGTCCCAACGACCTGTTGGTCACCGCGTATCAGCGCATGAAGCTGTACGAGATTTCGCAGCTGCCGGTCATGGACGGCGAGCGCATCGTCGGCATCCTCGACGAAAGCGACGTGCTGCTGCACGTTTACGGCAACGAGGCGCGGTTCCGCGACCCGGCATCCACAGCGATGGTCAGCAAGCTCGACAAACTCGATGTGTCCTTCCCCGTCGAGGCGCTGCTGCCGGTATTCGACCGCGGCCACGTGGCCATCGTCATGGACGGCGAGCGCTTCCTGGGCCTGATTACCCGAATCGACTTGCTGAACTACCTGCGCCGTCGCGTTCAGTGACCGGCGGTTGAACCCAGGGCTGCGATGTTAAAATCGACCGCCTTTTTAACGGAAATATCTGCGATGAGCCAGCCCGACCATACCGACCCGTCCAGCGACTGGGGTCTGGGCACCAAGGCCATCCATGCAGGCCAGTCCCCGGATCCGACCACCGGCGCGGTGATGACGCCGATCTACGCCACCTCGACTTACGCCCAGAGCAGCCCCGGCGTGCATCAGGGTTTCGAGTATTCTCGCACCCACAATCCGACCCGCTTCGCCTACGAGCGCTGCGTCGCCGGCCTTGAAGGCGGCAGCCGCGGCTTCGCGTTCGCTTCAGGGCTGGCCGCGACGTCGACCATTCTCGAGCTGCTCGACAGCGGCAGCCACGTCGTCTGCATGGACGATGTTTATGGCGGCACGTTCCGCCTGTTCGAGCGCGTGCGCCGGCGCAGCGCCGGCTTGGATTTCAGTTTCGTCGATCTGACCGATCCGGCTGCCTTCGAGGCGGCTATCAAACCCAATACGCGCATGGTGTGGGTGGAAACGCCCACCAACCCGATGCTCAAGATCGTCGATTTGCGGGCAGTGAGCGCGATCGCGAAAAAGCATGGCCTGCTGATGGTCGCCGACAATACGTTCGCTTCGCCGATCCTGCAGCGACCGCTGGAACATGGCGCCGACATCGTCATGCATTCGGCCACCAAATATCTCAATGGCCATTCCGATATGGTCGGCGGCATGGCGGTGGTCGGCGACAACGCCGAACTGGCCGAGCAGATGGCGTTCCTGCAGAACTCGGTTGGCGCGGTGCAGGGTCCATTCGACAGTTTTCTCGCTCTGCGCGGGTTGAAGACGCTGCATCTGCGCATGCGCGCGCATTGCGAAAACGCTGCGGCGCTGGCGGAATGGCTGCGCACCCATCGTGCGGTCGAGCAGGTGATCTATCCGGGGCTTGAAGACCATCCACAGCACGCGCTGGCGGCGCGACAGATGGACGGCTTCGGCGGCATCGTCTCGATCCGCGTGAAGGGCGGCTTCGAAGGCGCAAAGCGCTTCTGCGAGCGTACGCACCTGTTCACGCTTGCCGAATCGCTGGGTGGCGTCGAAAGCCTGGTCAATCATCCGGCGGTCATGACCCATGCGTCGGTACCGATCGAACGTCGTGCAGTGCTCGGCATCCATGACGATCTGGTGAGGCTGAGCGTCGGCGTGGAGTCGCTTGAGGATCTGCGCGGCGATCTTGAGCAGGCGTTGGGAGGCGCCGCGTGAACCAAACGGCCGTCAATCCGCACAGCAATCCGCCTTCTTCTCTCGCAGCAATGGTTGATGCCTGTTGGCGTAACCGGCGGCTGATGGGAGAGCTGGTGCAGCGCGAAGTCATCAGCCGCTATCGTGGATCGATCATGGGTCTCGCCTGGTCGTTCTTCAATCCGCTGCTGATGCTGGCCGTCTACACCTTCGTGTTTTCGGTGGTGTTTCAGGCGCGCTGGGGCAGCGTCGATGGCACCAAGGCGAGTTTTGCGGTGTTTCTGTTCGCGGGCCTGTTGGTGCACGGCGTGTTTGCAGAATGCATCGTACGCGCGCCATCGCTGATCATCGCCAACACCAACTACGTCAAACGTGTGATCTTTCCGCTGGAGATATTGACAGGCGTGGCGATGGGTTCGGCGCTCTTCCATACTTTCGTGAGTCTGCTGGTGCTGTTGGCAGTACAGGCTTTTCAAGGTGGTCTGCATCTCAGCGCGCTGTATTTTCCGCTGGTGCTGATTCCGTTGGTATTGATGACCATGGGCCTGGCCTGGATTCTGGCTGCTGTGGGCGTATACATACGCGATATCGGCTATATCACCCAGATCATCACCACAGTGATGCTGTTCATGTCGCCGGTGTTTTATCCTGTCGAGGCGATGTCGGTTGAAAGCCGCCGTTGGATGTACCTCAATCCGCTAACCTTCATCATCGAACAAGCGCGTGCAGCGCTTATTCTCGGTAGCCCGCTTAACTGGTCCGGACTTGCTCTGTACACTTTGGTCAGCGTCTTTTTCGCGTGGCTCGGTTTCTGGTGTTTCCAGAAGATGCGCCGCGGTTTCGCGGACGTACTGTAATGGCGGCCGCATAGTGAGCTGCATTCGAACATTTCCCAAACGCCAACAGGTGGCTGTATGAGCGACACCGCCATTCGCGTCTTGGATGTATCCAAGTGCTATCGAATCTACGGCAGGCCGCAGGATCGGTTGAAGCAGTCATTTTCGGCGCGTTTCGGCCGGTTTTTAGGCGGCACCAAGACATACTTCAATGAATTCTGGGCATTGCGCGACATCAGTTTCGAAGTGCAGACAGGCCGTACAGTAGGCATCATCGGCCGTAATGGCTCGGGAAAATCGACGCTGCTGCAGATACTGTGCGGTACGCTTTCGCCTACTGGCGGCAGCGTCGAGATCCGCGGGCGCGTCGCGGCCATGCTTGAGCTTGGCTCCGGGTTCAACCCGGAATTCACCGGGCGCGAGAACGTGTATATGAACGGTATGGTCCTGGGGTTGACCCATGAGCAGATCGATCAGCGCTTCGCCAGTATCGCTGCGTTCGCCGATATCGGCGATTTCATCGAGCAGCCGGTGAAGACTTATTCCAGCGGCATGATGGTGCGTCTTGCGTTCGCGGTCATCGCTCATGTGGATGCCGATATTCTGGTGATCGACGAAGCGCTGGCCGTGGGCGATGCGGTCTTCGGCCAGAAATGCATGCGCTTTCTGCGCCGTTTCAAACAGCATGGAACGGTGCTGTTCGTAAGTCACGATACGTCATCAGTCGTCAATCTGTGCTCCGAAGCGATCTGGCTCGACAAGGGCGAGGTGAGGATGCACGGCCGGGCCAAGGATGTTGCAGAGGCCTATGCCCAGTTTTGCGCGCAGGAGTCGCTTGGCGATGTCCAGAAGCTGATTTCGCTTCAGGACAACGCCGATGAGGCCATCAATATCGAACTCGTCGAGGATCCGGAGACTCAGATTCAGTTCTTCGATAATATCGTCCATTCCGATGGCTGGACTACCGGCAAGGCGCAGATCGAAAGTGTCGAGCTGATCCGTCGCGATGGCGTGGGGTCGCCGGTGTTTATGGGCGGCGAACGCGTTGTGCTGCGGGTGCGCGCGCGACTGCAGACCAAGATGGAGCGACCGATCATCGGTTTTTTCGTCAAGGACAAATTAGGACAGTCGCTGTTTGGTCACAACACTTACACACCAGATCGCTTCATTGACGGATTGGGCGACGATACGGCGCTGGAAGCGAAATTCAGCTTCGTATTGCCGATGTTGCCGAACGGCGACTACTCCATGACGGTGGCGATCGCCGATGGGGATCTTGAAGATCATATCCAGCATCATTGGATCCACGATGCGGTGATGATTTCAGTGAATTCATTCAAACAGCGCTATGGCCTGGTCGGGATTCCCTTCGAGTCCATCACCCTGGACGTCGTTCAATGAACGCGATACGTACGCTGTCGTCCTCCGCTGTCCACACAGTATCCGCCGCGGGCCCGTACACCGGGGAGCGTCCTGTCGCGAGCGTGGTGATCCCGGTCAAGAACGCCGTGTCGATCATTGGCAAAGTGTTGAATGCCGCCACCACACAGACCACGCCTTGGCCTTACGAGATCATCGTGATCGATTCGGGCTCGAAGGACGGCACGCTGAAGGTGATCGCCGGTTATCCGGATGTGCGCGTAATCGAGATTTCACCGCAGGAGTTCGGTCATGGTCGCACCCGCAACCTTGGCATCGCTGAAGCGCGTGGAGACTATGTCGCTTTTCTCACCCATGACGCGATTCCCAACGACCCGCATTGGCTGGCGAATCTTGTGCGCCCGATGGAGATGCAGCCGGGTATTGCTGGCGTATTCGGTCGGCACATTGCCCACGACGGCGCAAGCCCGTGCGTAACCCGGGATTTGCAGCTTCACTTCAAAGGGCTGCACGCATTCGGCGAAGTTCTGCGTATCGAGGACGGCGAGCGCTATCAGCGCGATCCCGGTTACCGCCAGGTGCTGCATTTCTACTCCGACAACAATTCCTGCATGCGCAAGTCGGTGTGGCGCGATATCCCGTATCCGGACGTCAACTATGCTGAGGATCAGTTATGGGCGAAAACGATAATCGAACGCGGCCATAGCAAGGGCTATGCGCACGATGCGGTGGTCAGGCATTCCCACGACTATGGCGTGATCGAGACGTTCCGCCGCTCCTTCGACGAGTCGTCGGCGCTCAAATCGCTGTTCGGCTACATCCTGGCCTCTTCCTACCGTTCAGCGCTTCGCAACGGCTACGCCTGCGCGAAGCGCGATTTCCGCTATACCCTCAAGGCCGCCGGCGGTGGCCTGCGTGCGGCAAATCACGTGGCTTTCTGCAATGTAGCCAAGCAGATTGGCTATCTGCTGGGATCGAAAGCGCAGACGCTTCCCGGTTGGCTGCTGCGTATCGTGTCGATCGACACGCGAATGAAATATGGACCCTTCACCCCGATGGCAGCGATCCGTAAATTCCTGGGTATAGCGAAACGCGACGGTTTTCGTTCGGCGTTGTCCAGAACGCTCGGTGCAGCCTCGCGCAAAATAGCGCCTGTCGAAACCGCCCCGCCGCCGAAGATCGATGTGCCCCGGTTTTTCAATGCGATCTATTCGCCGTCCACCGTTACGGAATATCCGGTGGGTATCGCCGTGGACGCCAATGCGGCCAACACCGTAGATGCGCTGTGGTTTATCCCGGATTTCGGGGCCGGCTCTGGCGGGCATCTGAATATTTTCCGTTTCGTCCGCGGGCTCGAAGCGCGCGGCATGCGCTGCGGCGTGGTGATCGTCGGCCAGAACGACCACCCCAGCCAAGGCGTAGCGGCTGCGAAAATCCGCGATTATTTCGGCGAAGTTTCCGCCAGCGTTTATTTCGAGCACGACAGCCTGCCCACTGCTCGCGTCGCCGTGGCGACCAGTTGGTTTACCGCTTATTACTTGCGTCATTACAATCCGCCCGTTGTCGAGAAGTACTATTTCATCCAGGATTACGAGCCGTTGTTCTATTCGGCTGGCTTCGATGCAACTGCTGCGGAACACACCTACGAGTTCGGCTACCGGATGATCTGTGCCGGAGACTGGATAGAAAAAGAGCTCCAGAAACGCCATGGCGTGAAAGCACTGGGTCATTTCGGGTTTTCGTACGATCACGATCTTTATCGCCCGTGCGGCAAGCGCGACAACAAGCGGCGCGTGTTCTTTTATGTGCGCCCGCCGACTCCGCGACGCGGTTTCGAACTCGGTATGCTTGCGCTGGATCTGGTCGGACGGCGCTGCCCGGATGTCGAGTTCATTTTTGCCGGATGGGACATGTCGGCCTATCGTTTCGACCACGTGCATCTCAACGGCGGCGTGCTGTCGACTGACCAACTGCCTGATCTGTATTCGCAGTGCGATGTCGCATTGATTCTGTCCTTCAGCAACATGTCGCTGCTGCCTTACGAAGTCATGGCCTGCGGCTGCGCCGTTGTGAGCAACGATGACGACTGCGCGACGTGGGGCCTGAATTCCGAGATCGCCACCTATAGCCGTTCTACGCCAGAAAGCATCGCTGATGCCATCGTCGGCCTACTCAATGATGAGGTGCGCCGGAAAGCGCAGATCACCCGTGCCCTGCAGCACGTCACGGGAACCAGCTGGGAGCATGAAGTGGGTCGGGTCTGCGCGATGCTCGGTGGCGTAGAGGGCGGCGCGCAATGAGAATCGTCGTGCTTGGCGGCGGTGGATTCCTCGGCAGCCATGCCGTTGCACGCCTGCGCGCCGAAGGGCACGAGGTGACGAGTGTCGTCCGTCGTCAGCGTGGCGATGCGCATGAGCAGGTCTGGGATCTGTTCGACGTGCAGGCTCCGCTGGAGTCGCTGCTTGCCGGCGCTGACGCATGTCTGCATCTCGCGGGAGACCTGGTGCCCGGTAGCGCGGAAACCTCAGGCTGGCCGGGTTATTTGCGCAATGTGCAGCTGGCAAGCAGGCTGGCCGATGCCTGCAGCGCCGTCGGCGTGGGTCGGCTGGTGTTCGCTTCATCGGGCGGCACCGTATATGGCGCGGATGCGCTCGGCGCGCGTGAGGACATGGTCTGCCGCCCGGTCGGGCTGTATGGCGCGCAAAAGCTGGCCGTTGAAACATTGCTTCGCGTGCGCCTGGCGCGCACCGGTTGTCGCCTCATCGTGCTGCGCATCGGCAATCCTTTCGGTCCGGGTCAGGAATCTCAGCGTGCGCATGGCGTGATCGGCCGGATCTTCAGCTGCATGAGCAATGGCGATGCATTCACGGTGTGGGGCGATGGCACCCAGATACGCGACTATGTGCATGTTGCTGACGTGGCGCACGCCTTTACGCGCACGCTTGCGTACGAGGGTGCTCTTGATGTGTTCAATATCGGTTCTGGCGAAGGCGTTAATATTGACCAGCTCGTACGGTTTTGCGCTGCGGTTTCAGGCGTGGTCCTGCAGTACGCTTGTCAGCCTAAAGCCGCATACGAAGTCGAACGGATTTCACTGGATATAGGCTTGGCTGCGTCTGAACTCAGCTGGCAGCCTTCCATGACCCTCCAACAGGGTCTCGCTCAATACTACAAACAACTTGTGGAGATAAAATGAAAATTCGTGTTTTTATCCTGACCGCTTTGTGTTTTTCTGCGCAGGGCTGCGGCGACCAATCGCAGTCGCCTGTTTCAGCCCCGGTTTCCGAAACCGCCGCGCAACCGGCGTCGCCGGCGACCGAAGCTGCGGCCGCAACGCCGCCCGCGTCGGCGATCGACGAGAGCGGCCCGGTGGATCTGGCTATGAATGTCGATATGCCTTCAGGGTTCGAGACTGCTGGAATCGAGACCGGGGAGTGCATGGCGCCAGTCGATTATTTCAATGAGAAGCCGGTCGTGCCAGGGCCCTACGCGGTCGGTAGCGATGTCACTGTGACGGGCTGGAACATCACTTCGTCGAAAGACAATCCGGTTCCTGCAGTCATATTCGGCGTCTTCAAGCCTTATGACAAAAGCATGAAGGGCGCGCTATTGAGCGGCGAACGCACCGAACGCGCAGATGTCGCTGGAGAGAACAAGCAGTTCACCATGGCCGGCTTTCGCCTTGCCGGTAAATTCCCGTCTACAGCAGGCAAGTACCGGTTTTACGTCTTGACCGGTACTAAAGACCGGCTAACCGAATGCGACAGCAAAATCGTTGTGCAGATCCAATAGTCGATCCGCAGCCGCGATCAAGGTGCGCCATCCTTGCGCACCACCCGATGACTTACCTACGCAGAGACTTCCGTGCACGTCAGTTCCTATGAACATATGCAGGATGTGGTGAACAGGCATCTGCTCGCAAAGCGGCCCCTGTCGGTGATCGATATCGGCGCCTATGACGTCAACGGCTCGTATCGCCCCTTGTTCGATTTGCCGGAGGTGCAATATCGCGGCATTGATCTGGAAGCGGGGCCTGGCGTCGATATTGTCCTGAGCTCGCCGTACCGCTTTCCTCTCCCGTCGAAATCTGTCGATGTGATCGTGTCCGGGCAAGCGTTCGAGCACGTTGAATTCTTCTGGCTGACATGGCTGGAGATGGATCGCGTGTTGAAGCCGGGGGGCATGATCTTTTTGATCGCGCCTTCAAGGGGCTCCGAGCACCGCTATCCGCAGGACTGCTGGCGCTTCTATCCGGACGGCTACCGTGCGCTGGCGAAATATACCCATGTCGAGCTGTTGGAAGTGACGACTGACTGGCAGCCGCATCCGGATCCGGGCAGCAGCGAATGGGGAGATACTGTGGGCGTATTCCGCAAGCCCCATCGCCGCTCCTTGCGTACGCGTCTTGCCGGTGCCTTGGCACGCGCGTCGAACAAGTTGTCGGTAGGGTGACTTCATGGCTGGTTTCGTATTTGCCGACAGCATGTTCGCGCACCCGCGCTATCTCCCGCCGAGCGCCTGGACAGGGCACTTGCCGTTTGCTTCATGGCTTATCGAGCGCTGCGCGCCAGAGGTGGTCGTCGAGTTGGGTACGCACGCGGGCGCCTCCTACATGGGCTTCTGCCAAGCGGTTTACGATCATGGCCTGTCGACGCGATGCTTCGCAGTGGACACGTGGCAGGGAGACGAGCATGCCGGTCACTATGGCGACGAAATCTATCTTGCGCTGAAGAGCGATCACGATCGCGACTACGCAGGCTTCTCGCAGATGCTGCGTATGACGTTCGATGCTGCGCTGCCCCAGTTTGCCGATGGTTCGATCGATGTACTGCATATCGATGGTCTGCATACCTACGAGGCGGTGCAGCATGATTTCGAGACATGGCTGCCCAAGGTGTCTGCGCGCGGCGTCGTGTTGTTTCACGACACGGCGGTGCGCGAGCGTGATTTTGGCGTATGGAAACTGTGGGCCGAACTGCGCGAGCGTTATCCCGGCTTCGAGTTCACCCATGCCTATGGTCTTGGTGTGTTGATGGTAGGCGAGCAAATGCCAGCTGCGCTTCGTGCGCTGAGTGCCGCTGAAGCGGACGGCGCTGTAGTCCATATCCGTCGCCTGTTCGAAAGCCTTGGCAATGCCATCGAAACGGATTTGAAGCGGCAGCATTTCGAGCGATCCCTCGTGATTCGCGACCGCGAGTTGGGCGAGATCCGCGCCGCTTGCGATGCAGCTGCGAAAAAGCGCGATGTGCTCAACGCTGAGTTGCAGGCTTCGCAAAGCGATACGACGGAATCGGATCTGAAGCGCGGCCATTTCGAAAGACTGGTCGTCATTCGCGACCGCGAGCTGGGCGAAATCCGCGCCGCATTCGATATTGCACTGGAAGATCGCAATGCGCTGAGCGTCGAGTTGCAGGCTGTCCGGGACCATGCTTCGGGGCGAGAGACTGAGCGCCAACAGCTGTCGGATGCTTACGCTGAGGCGTTAGCCGCGATTGAGGTGAGTGCGCGCGAAACTGAAGCGCAGCGCGCGCGCGCCGACGATATTGCAATTCAAAACGATGCGCTGGCTGCAGCGCGTGACGCGGCAGAGCACGAATCTGCGGAGCTCCGGTCGCAGGTCGCAGCATTGCGGGCGTCGCAGGTGCAGACGATTGCGGATGCGCGTGCCGAGCACGATCGATTGCGCCAGGATATTGAAGCTGCTCGTACAGCACTCATAGAAATCGAAGCGAAAATGCGGGACGTGGCAGAAAGCGAGCGATTGCTGGTGTTGCAGAACGACGATATGCGCAGGCATGCCGGAGAGAAGATCATGGGCCTGCAGGGCGAGTCAGACCGTATAAAGGCTGAAATAGCTTTGATATACGGTTCGCGCTCGTGGCGACTCACCCGCGGATTACGGTGGCTGGGCTCACTCTTCCGCGGTACACGCAGCTGACGGCTCAACTCACAGCGTTACTGCGGCGACTGCATCTGAAGGCGATGTATTTCGCTGGTTCAGCGGCAGCAACGGCTTGCGATGCCTACATCCGTTGCAGTACGTAGATGTCCTGATTGCACTGGTTGATACCGGGAAGGTAATCCCGCAAGCGCCATTTCGACCCGAGATGTTGCGTTACCCAGCCTAGCGTGAAATATGCATTGCCCCAGTCGCTGGTGTCCAGAAAGTCCGCTTCCTTGGAGGCATTTTCCCAGACGGGCTGGAAACCGTAGCCGGTTTCGGATATGTCGCGCATCAATGACGTTGCGGTGTCGAAAAGGATTTTGTCTTCAGAAAGATAGTAATAGATGCTGCGGACCCCATGGGTCGTGAACACCAGAAAGCCGCCCGGCGAGATCAGGCGGTACATGTCTTCGAACCATGCCAATGCAGCGCGCTCAGAGAAATGCGACCAGATCGATACGGCGTATGCACCGTTGAAAAAGCGATCAGGGTAGGCAAGCGGTGACTGCTGCGCGCTGTTGTAGAAATCGACACCGGAAATATGCTGGCTCGCCCAAGTAATCGAGTCCTGCACCGGATCGCAGCCATGCCAGCGCGAACCGGGAAATGCCGCTGCCAGATTACGTACCAAGGCGCCGGATGAACACCCGAAATCGAGATAGCTCGCGTGGTCGATTGGCTCCATGCCTGCGCGCTTCAACGCCGCCACAATCATGTCGCCGGAGTAAAGGTCGCCAGCGAACACGGAGTTGCGCATCATGCTGTGCACTTCGGCAGGCGGATTAGCGGGTGTCATGAGGGTTTTACGCCGCAGCAGCTCTGTTTCCACCGAGCAACCATAACGGAGAATCTCGCGGCGGTAATGCGGAAAGCTCGCGCTTTTCCAATGCTGGAGCGCTTTGTGCTCGGCATCGCCATAGACATCGCCAACACGATGTTCGATCAATGCAACATCGTCAGGGCTCAGCCTCTCGTAAGCGGTCTGTGTGACCGGCCAATCCGATTCCAGTCTTGGACGCACCTCATGGGCAAAAAAACTTTGCATGAGCATGAGGTAGTCGTCGCGCTGGATAAGATCCATGATGATTCGTTCGCTGTTGAAGATGGGGAGGCTACGGCAAGGGTGCGGAATGAATACCGCTGCATGGCCCGCTTCATATGATAAACAAAAGCAGTGATTATTTTCGGACGGTCGCACAATTCGTGCTTGTTCGAGCTATCGCAAGAAATCCGCTGTTGCTTCAGGTTTTATTTCAACTTGAATCGAATGTCTTGCGTCGAGGCGTTCTACCACTTTGCGCTTTCGCAACTGCTTTTCGATGATGCCAGTCAGGCCAAAAACAAAGAGCCCGACTTTCGCCGGGCTCTTTTATCGCGAAGTACAAACGATTGAATGTTATCTGACCGGCGTCCAGCCAGCCGGATAGCTGGTGATCGCGTACGTACTGGCAGCCTGTGTGGACGTGCCATTCGGAATCGCGAGGATCAGCTGATCGCTGGCCGTGCGCCATACCAAGTCGGTGCGACCGTTGCCGTCGTAATCGCCGGTGGCGATGACCGAACCGGTGATCGCCATTGCCTGACCGGGCTGCGGCGATGGGCTCAGCCCGAGCATCTTCCAGTGGGTGAACACGCCGCTGCCGTTATGCCACATGAGGTCATTGGCCAGATCGCCGTCAACATCGCCAGCACCCAGGAACGCCCAACCCGTCGGATAAGCACCTATCGTGACGTTGTTAAAGGCAAGACCGACGCTCTTGCTGACGTGCATCTGGTTGTCGCTCGAACGCCAAAGGATGTCCGACCTGCCATCACCGTCAAGATCCGAGGCTGCAAGTGGCGTGTAAGCGGATGGCAATACCTGGCCACCGACCAAACGCACCGTGTTGCCCTCCATGACCCAGTAGCTGAAGGTCGATCCGTTCTGCCAGATGATGTCATCGCGGCCGTCGCCGTCGATATCGGAGATACCGGCCACAGTCCAGCCGGCTGGATAACCGCTGATCGCTTCCTCAACGAACTGGGTTTGGGTACGACGCCAGCGGACCAACTCACCTGCATTCGTACGGAAAAGCACATCCTGGAGCAGGTCGCCGTCGAAGTCGCCGGTTCCGATCACGGTGCGGGCGGTGGCGAAATTCTGACCGCCGACCGTCTGTACAACACTGCCGAACATGGTCCAGAAGCTGTAGGCGCTGCCATTAGTCCAGCCCAG
>JAYVSK010000067.1:0-20089 GCA_043775395.1 Lysobacter sp.
TTGTCGATCTCGAAACTCGGCCCGTTCACCTGGTTCGCGCCCACCGCCACCATCGCGTCCAGCACCTTGCCCAACTTGGCGATGTCGCGGACTTTCACGTTGAGGGTGTTGCTGGCCTGATAGCCGGTAATCGCGGGCGGCTGGTTTTCGGCGTAGCGATACTGCGGATTGATGCTGATGCCCGTGGTCTGCACGTCGCGCTCGGCGATGCCGGCGGCCTTGATCGCAGCGACTACTTTGGTCATTTGCTCGGCGTTTTGGCGGAGCGCGGCGTTGGCGTCAGTCGCCTGCGTCACCACGCCGGTGGACAAGGTCGCGATGTCGGGTACGCGGGTGGCGCGGGCTTCGGCGCTGATCGACAGCAGTGTGCCGTCGTTGGCGATGGTCGGTGCGGTCTGTGCGGATGCGGTCATGGCGAGGCCCGAAGCGAAAATGGTGGCGAAGGCAATAGCGAATAGACGGGGAAGAAAGCGGGGGTGGCGCATGTGAATCTCCGTAGGGTGGGCGACCTGCGAGTGAACGCACTGTGAGCCCGGTCGGGGTTGGGCGCTGGCCGCGTTCAGGCAGCGAGGGTCCGCAATGTATCCTAGGACGATGCTGCATCTTGCCTCGAAATCTCCCCGTCGTCGTGAACTGTTAAGGATGCTGGGTCTCGACTTCGGCATCCTTGATCTCGACCTGCCCGAAACGCCCGCGCCCGGCGAGCCTCCCGAGAATTACGTGTGCCGCGTCGCGCGCGAGAAAGCCGGCGCAGGCCTGCTGCGCATGGTCGGCCAACCGCAGGCCGTGGTGCTCGGCGCGGATACCGAAGTGGTGCTCGACGGCCGCATTTTCGGCAAACCTGCCGATGCCGACGATGCTGCGGCGATGCTGCGCACGCTATCTGGTCGCACGCACGCGGTGATTTCCGCGATCTCGATGATCTCCGCCGGGCGCGAGCTGCAGGCAGTATCGGTGTCCGAAGTGACGTTCGCGCCGATCAGCGAAGACGATCTTCAGATCTATCTTGCGACCGGCGAATGGAACGGCAAGGCTGGCGCCTATGCGATCCAAGGCATTGCGCAGAGTTTTATTGCGCATCTTTCGGGCAGTTACACCGGCGTGATGGGCTTGCCCCTGTACGAGACTGCGACGCTGCTGCGCCAGTTCGGTCTGTTGCCTACGCCACACGACAGCACGCCACACGACAGCACGCCTCATGACAGCATTGCCCTGGAGCGCGCCCCATGACTGAAGAGATCCTCGTCAATGTCACCCCACGCGAAACCCGGGTCGCAGTGGTCGAAAACGGCATGTTGCAGGAACTGCACATCGAGCGCGGCTGGCGTCGCGGCGTGGTCGGCAACATTTACAAAGGCAAAGTGCAGCGGGTGATGCCGGGCATGCAGGCGGCATTCGTCGATATCGGCCTGGACCGGGCCGCGTTTCTGCATGCCAACGATATTTTCCGCACCAGCATCGCATCGGCGATTGACGCCGCATTGGGCGAAACCGCGCTGGATGACGAAGGCAGCAAACCAGCCATCGCGGCCACTGCGAGCGCTACGCCGCCGCTGGTGGTGCCCTCCATCACCGAACTGCTGCGCGACGGGCAGGAGATCGTGGTTCAAGTGGTGAAGGACCCGATCGGCAGTAAAGGCGCGCGGCTCACGACTCAGATCAGCATCCCGTCGCGCTATCTGGTGCTGTTGCCGCAGTCCAAGGTCATCGGTGTGTCTTCGCGGATCGAGGAAGACACCGAACGCCAGCGGCTGAAGGCGCTGGTGTCGGGCCAGGGCCCGAACGGCGCGCAGAACAACGGCCACAACGGCCATGCGTCGCCAGGCTATATCGTGCGCACCAATGCCGAGGGGCAGCCGGCGGAAGCGCTGGCCGAGGACATCGCCTACCTTGGCCGGGTCTGGGCGCTGATCGAACAGAATGTACAGACCACGCCGGTGGGCGGCTGCGTGTACGAAGACCTCAGCCTGCCGATGCGCGCGGTGCGCGATCTGATCCGTCGCGATGTGGAGAAAGTGAAAGTCGATTCGCGCGAGACCTGCGACCGTCTGCGCACGTTCGCGGCGCAGTACATGCCGGGGCTCGCCGAAAAAATAGAACATTACACCGGCGCGCGGCCGGTGTTCGATCTGTACGGCGTGGAAGACGAGATCCAGCGCGCGCTGGAGAAGGAAGTGCCGCTGAAATCCGGCGGCTATCTGGTGATCGACCAGACCGAAGCGATGACCACGGTCGACGTCAACACCGGTTCGTTTCTTGGCCAGCGCAATCTTGAGGAAACTGTCTACCGCACCAATCTGGAAGCGGCGCAGTCGGTGGCGCGACAGCTGCGCCTGCGCAATCTTGGCGGCATCATCATTATCGACTTCATCGATATGATCGATCCCGAACACCGCCGCCAAGTGCTGCGCACGCTCGAAAAGTCGCTGGCGCGCGATCACGCCAAGACCACCGTCTACGATTTTTCGCCGCTGGGTCTGGTCGAAATGACCCGCAAGCGCACGATCGAAAGCCTGCAGCGGCAGTTGAGCGAACCCTGCCACGAGTGCAGCGGACGCGGCACATTGAAAACCGCAGAAACGGTGACCTACGAAATCTTCCGCGAGATCACCCGCGCGGTGCGCCAGTTCGAAGCCGCGCGGCTGCTGGTCATCGCGTCGCCCAAAGTGGTGGCGCGGATTACCGAGGAAGAGTCGTCGGCGGTCGCGGAGTTGGAGGAATTTCTCGGCAAATCCATCCGTTTCCAGGCGGACGCGCAGTACACCCAGGAGCAGTTCGATGTGGTTCTGCTGTAAACGCACGATGACGTACCGCGGCGCGTGGGGCTGATGCCCACTTCGCTGCGCCGCCGACTGCGTTTGGCGCGCCGCGGGCTGTGGTACGTCACCGCCGTCTCGCTGGTGCTGCTGGCGCTGGTGGCGGGCGTGGTCAGCCAACTGCTGCCATTGGCCGAGCGTCATCCCGACCGGATTGCCGAATGGCTGAGCGCGCGCGCCGGGCGTCCGGTGCACTTCGATCGCGTCCAGACCGAATGGACCCGACGCGGCCCGCTGCTGCGTATGGACGGTCTGCGCGTGGGCGAGGGCAAGGATGCGGTCGCGATTGGTGCGGCCGAGATTCTGGTGTCGCAATACGCCGGTCTGCTGCCGGGGCGTTCGTTCACCGAGCTGCGCGTGCGCAATCTGTCGCTGACGCTGGAACGCGCCGCCGACGGCCGCTGGCAGGTGCGTGGACTGCCCGGTCAATCGCAGGGCGGCGATCCGCTGGGTTCGCTCGAAGGCTTGGGCGAGCTTCAGGTGATCGATGCCCGGCTGGGCATTTCGGCGCCGTCGTTGAAGATCGATCTTACTGTTCCCGATGTCGACATGCGTCTGCAGGTCAGCGGCGACCGCGTGCGCAGCGGTCTGCGCGCACGCATCCGCGCAGACGCGTCGCCGGTCGATGTCGTGCTCGATTTCGATCGCGATAGCGGCAATGGTCGGTTATATGCCGCGGCAAAGAATGCCGACCTGTCGGCGTGGTCGCCGCTGCTGCGGGTCGGCGGCGTCGCCATCTCAGCCGGCCGTGGCCGCGCGGAAGTATGGGCGACGTTGCGCAAAAGTCATGTCGCTGCGATCAGTATCGATGGCGATCTGGAAGCCGTGCGCCTGCGCGGCGCACCGTTCAATGATGCCAAAACCGTGGGCGTCGCCGCCCAGACCGCACCGGTTCCGGCTGCGCCGGTGGTTTCGTTCGCCCGTCTGCAGGCCGTTGCGCACTGGTCTGCCGATGCCAAAGGTTGGCGCATCGATGCGCCGAGCATGCAGGTGCACGCGGAGGCCAACAGCACGCCGCAGAAGCTCGATGGCCTGGCGCTGGCCGGCGGCGAACATTTCGGGCTGCGCGCCGAACGCATCGATGCCGGTCCGCTGTTCGCGGTGTTGGCGCTGAGCGACCGGCTGGATCCATCGCTGCGGCGCTGGCTGACGCTTGCGAAACCAGGCGCTGTGCTGGGGCGCGTGCGCGTCGGTGGCGTGCGCGGCGGCGCGATGTCGGCGACGGTTGACGTGCGTGCGCTGCAGTTCGCACCGGTGGGTAACGCGCCCGGGATCAGCGGATTGGCCGGTCACCTGCATGGCGATGGCGAAGGTCTGGCGTTCAACTTCGACGCGTCCTCGAAACTGCGCATCGACTGGCCGCGCGGCTTCGGCGTCGCCCACGTGATCGGTGTGCGCGGTGAGGCGGTCGGCTGGCGCGAGGGCAACGGCTGGCGCGTGGAAACCCCGGCGCTGCGCATCGACGGCGCGGGCTACAGTGCCGATATGCGCGGCGGTTTGTGGTTCGAAGGCGACGGCACCCGGCCGCGCATCGATATTGCCGCCGCTCTGGACGATGCCGCCGCACCGGTCGCCAAACGCTTCTGGATCAGGCACAAGATGTCGAAGTCGCTGATCGATTGGCTGGACACCGCGCTGATCGCCGGACAGGTACGCAATGGCCGCGCAGTGATCGTGGGCGATCTCGACGACTGGCCGTTCGTCTCGATTGCGGGCGCGCCGCCGAAAGGCATTTTCGACGCCCGCGCCACGCTGCAGGACATGCGGGTGAAGTTCAACAACGGCTGGCCGGCAACAGCGGATATGGACGCCGAGATCGCGTTCGCCGGCAACGGTTTTTCGCTCGGCGGCAAAGCAGTGCTGGCCGAAGTCGGTATTCGCGATTTTAGCGCAGGTATCGCCGATTTCGCGCAGGGCGTGCTCACCATCGCTGCGCACACCGATGCCGACGCCGGAAAATTGTTGGGTCTCATGCGGCAAAGCCCGCTGCGCAAGGATCACGGCGACATTCTCGATACATTGGGCGCCAGTGGGCCCGCCGCAGTCGACTTCGCGCTGGAGTTCCCACTGCACGGCGGCCCGGCGCATCGGCCGAAGATTGACGGCAGTATCGATCTGCGCGGCGTGCGGCTGTCGGAGTCGCAGTGGAAGCTTGCATTCGCTGGCGTCAACGGACGCGCAACCTACAATCAGGACGGCTTCAGCGCGAACGCGCTGCGCGCGCAGTACGACCGTCAGGAGGGACGGCTCTCGCTGCGCGCTGGCCCCGGCCATGTGCGCGACCCACGTCAGGGCTTCGAGGCCGAACTGGAAGCGTCGATGACCACCGACGATCTGCTCGATCGCAGCAGCGATCTGGCCTGGCTGAAACCTTACGTGCGCGGTCGTTCGCGCTGGACCGCCGGTATCGCGATCCCTGCGGGCAGCGCTGCGCGTGCCGCGCCGAATACAGCGGTAAAGTCGGCCAAAATCCCGGCTTCGGTGCAGGTCACTCGCCTGCAGCTGCGTTCCGATCTCACCGGCACCGCGTTCGACCTGCCGGCGCCGATGGATAAAGCGGCGAGTACTTCGCTGCCGACCACGATCGATCTGCAGCTGCCGCTGGGCAGGGGCGAAGTGGCGATCGCGTTCGGCCAGCGCTTTGCGCTGCGCGCCAAACAGACCCAGGGACAGATGGGCATCCGTGCAGCCTTCGGCACCGATCGCATCGCCGAAGCGCCGCCAGCTTCAGGATTGATGATCAGCGGGCGCGCTGCTGCGCTGGATGCGATCGCCTGGATTGCACTGACGCGCGGCGATGGCGGCAACCGCCTGCCGCTGCGTCGCGTCGATATCACTGCGGATCGGCTGCTGCTGCTCGGCGCGAATTTTGCGGACACACGGCTGCAGATCGCGCCTGCCAGCAGCGGCCTCGGGGTGCAGCTCGACGGCCCGGCCCTTGCAGGTGCGTTGCTGGTGCCGGATGCCGCAGGCGCAACCATCGCAGGGCGTCTGCAGCGGCTGTACTGGCGCAGTGCGGGCGTATCCGCAGCGTCCGCCAACAACAGCACCAGCAGTGCCGGCGGCGTAGGCAACAGCAGCGAGATCAACCCGGCGAACATCCCCGCGATGAATCTGCGCGTGGACGATCTGCGCATCGTCAATGCGGCGCTGGGCGACACCCAGTTCCGTTCCCGCGCCACGGCGACGGGGATGGACATTGTGCAGTTGCAGACGCGTGCCGCGAAGCGGCGGATCGATCTGACCGGCGATTGGAGCGGTCGCGGCGGCGCAGCGCGCACGCGATTGTCGGCGACGTTGACCAGCGACGACTTCGGGACGCTGCTCGATGATCTGGGCATCGGCGGCCGCGTCGACGGCGGCAAGGGCGAGGCGCGTTTCGATGCCGCGTGGGCCGGCAGCCCGATGGCATTCCAGATGCCCACGCTCGACGGCACCCTGAAACTCGACGTCAAAGACGGCCGGCTGGTGGAAGTCGAGCCCGGCGGCACCGGGCGCGTGCTGGGCCTGCTGAGTCTGGCGCAGCTGCCGCGCCGCTTGACCCTCGACTTTCGCGATTTCTTCTCGAAAGGTTTCGCGTTCAACAAGCTTGCCGGCACCGTGCGTTTCAATGCCGGCAGCGCGCGCAGCGACGATCTCGCCATCGACGGCCCGGCGGCGCGGATCAATATCCGCGGCGCGGCGAATCTGCGTGCACAGACCTTCGACCAGACCATCGAAGTATTGCCCAAGGCCGGCAATTTGCTGACCGCGGTCGGCGCGATCGCCGGCGGTCCGGTCGGCGCGGCGGTCGGCGCGGTTGCGAATGCGGTGCTGCAAAAACCGCTGGGCCAGGCCGCAGCGAAAAATTATCGCGTCACCGGCCCTTGGAAAGAACCGAAGGTCGAAGTGATCGAGCGCCCGAATGCGCCCGCCCGCAGTGCGCCCAGCGCGGGTGCAGGCCGGCCTTGATCGCGCCGGTATCTGTCACCATCCTGTTGAATCGCCGAATCGCAACGGAACCCTGATGTCCCAGATGCTGCAATTGTCCGAATCGCGCCTGCTCGCACCCGCCGGGCTGGACCACGCCGGACTGGAACGCGCGTTCGGTCTGCTGCTCGGGCCCGGAATCGATTTCGGCGACCTGTATTTCCAGCATTCGCGACGCGAGAGTTGGACCATCGAGGACGGCATCGTCAAGGACGGCGTGCATTCGATCGACCAGGGTGTTGGTGTGCGCGCGATTTCCGGCGAAAAGACCGGCTTCGCCTATTCGGATGAAATCCAGTCCGATGCGCTGCTGGTGGCGGCGCGATCCGCGCGCGCCATCGCGCGCGATGGCGACACCCGCACACCGACCTCGCTGATCGCCAACAGCTGCCAGCGGCCGGTATCGCTGTATCCGGCGGTCGATCCGATCGACGCCTGCGCCAACGCCGACAAACTCGATGCGATGCGCCGCGTCGACCGCCTGTTGCGCGCCGCCGATCCGCGCGTACAGCAGGTGGTGGTGTCTTTGAGCGGCGTGCTGGATACCATCTTCGTCGCCCGCAGCGATGGCGTTGTCGCCGGCGATATCAGGCCGCTGGTGCGCATGAACGTGCAGGTGATCGTGGAACAGAACGGCCGCCGCGAATCCGCCAGCAGCGGCTTCGGCGGGCGCTGTTCCTATGAAGATCTCTTCAGCGGCGACAAGCCCGAGCGCTTCGCGCGCGAAGCCCTGCGTCAGGCGCTGGTGAATCTGAACGCGATCGACGCGCCGGCCGGCATGATGCCCGTCGTGCTGGGCAGCGGCTGGCCGGGCGTGCTGCTGCACGAAGCGGTTGGGCATGGCCTGGAAGGCGATTTCAACCGCAAGGGCACCTCTACTTATGCCGGCCGCATGGGCCAGCGCGTGGCGTCGCCGGGCGTGACCATCGTCGACGACGGCACGCTGCCGGGCCGGCGCGGTTCGCTCAACGTCGACGACGAGGGCACGCCGACGCGTTGCACCACCTTGATCGAGGACGGCATTCTCACCGGGTATTTGCAGGACACGCTCAATGCGCGGCTGATGGGCATGCCCGTGACGGGCAACGGCCGGCGCGAATCCTTTGCGCATCTGGTGATGCCGCGGATGACCAATACTTACATGCTGGCCGGGCAGGATTCGCCAGAAGACATGATCCGCTCGGTGAAACGCGGCCTGTACGCAGTGAATTTCGGCGGCGGCCAGGTCGATATCACCAGCGGTAAATATGTATTTTCGGCGACCGAGGCCTACATGATCGAAGACGGCCGCGTCACCGCGCCGGTGAAGGGCGCCACGCTGATCGGCAACGGCCCGGAGACGATGCAGCGGGTGAAGATGATCGGCCACGATCTGGCCTTGGACGACGGTGTCGGCACCTGCGGCAAGGACGGCCAGAGCGTGCCTGTCGGCGTCGGCCAACCGTCGCTGTTGATCGATCAGCTGACGGTGGGTGGCACACGTGCTTGATGCACGCCTTGAACATGCGTGGGGAGACGAGAAGTGTGAGAAGGCAGATGCAGAAGCGGACGCAGACGTCCGTGGCGCCTCAGCTTTCGATATCGCGGCTTCCTTCCGGGTTGTCGTCTCCCGTCTCCCGCTTGCCGTCTCCCAGCACTGCACGCAGTTCGCGAAACAGATCGCGGAACGCATGCGGCGGCTTGTTGCGCAGCTTTTCCTCATGCGCATTGCGCGCAAGCTGGCGCAGATGCTGGCGGTCGGCGTGCGGGTATTCGTCCAGCAGTGCGGTCAGCGCGGCGTCGCCGTCGGCCATCAGCCGCTCGCGCCATGCCTCTGCGCGGTGCAGCATAGCGGTCTCCAGACGTGCGGATTCGCCGCTGGAGTCCAGCGCGTCGCGGATCGCTTCCAGCGTCTCGTCGTCTTCCCGGCGCATCTGTTTGGCCAGAAACTGCAGCTGACGTTTGTGCGCGCCATGCGACGGAATGCGCCGGGTGTCGTCGATATGCGGAATCAGACTGTCGGGCACCGGCAGACGCGCGATTTGCTGCGGCGTCAGTTCGGACAGCTGCCGGGCCAGTTCGAGCACCTCCAAAGCCTCGCGCCGCTGCTGGCTGCGGCTCGGGGACAGAAATTCACCGGTTTCAAAATCTTTGCCTCTCATGGCGACAGGATAATGCATTGAACGCGATCGCTTCCTCTCCCGTTGCCAACGCCCACGACGACAGCCAGGTTCGGCTCGACCGGTTGTCCGATCTCGCCCGCGATCTGCTGGCCCGCGCCCGTGCCCAAGGCGCAAGCCAGGCCGAGGTCAGCTGCGACGAAGACCGTGGTCTCAACGTCAACGTGCGCATGGGTGAAGTGGAGAGCGTGGAGTCCACCCGCGACCGCTCTATCGGCGTTACCGTGTACTTCGGCCAGCGCAAAGGCAGCGCCACCACCGCCGATCTGCGTCTAGAGAGCCTTGAAGCCACGGTCGCCCAGGCCTGCGCTATCGCCCGGCATACCGAAGACGACCCGGCCTCTGGACTTGCCGATGCTGGATTAATGGCCACCGATCTGCGCGACTTCGACAGCTGGCACCCATCGATACTGGATGCCGACGAAGCCGTGGACCGGGCTTTGGCCTGCGAAACCGCCGGCCGCGACGCCGATATGCGCATCGTCAATTCCGACGGCGCGTCGGTGTCCGGCGGCGAATCGGTGGGCGTTTACGCCAATTCGCACGGCTTTCTGGCCCGCGACCGCAGTACGCACTACAGCATCAGCTGCGCGCTGATCGCCGGCGAGGGCGACGCGATGCAGCGCGACTACTGGTACAGCTCCGCGCTGGCCCGGGAGGATCTGGAATCGACCGCAGCGATCGGCCGCCGCGCCGCCGATCGCACGCTGGCGCGAATGGATCCCCGTTCGCTCGCCACCGGCGAGATGCCGGTGCTGTTGCAAGCCGAAGTCGCGCGCTCGCTGGTCGGGCACCTGCTCAACGCCGTGTCGGGCGGAGCGCTGTACCGCCGCGCCAGTTTCCTGCTCGACAGCGTCGGCACCCAAGTGCTGCCCGACTGGTGCGCCATTCGCGAACGTCCGTTTCTGATGCGCGGTTTGCGCTCCAGCGCATCCGATGCCGAGGGCGTCGCCACCCGGGAAACCGATCTGGTGCGCAATGGCATTCTCCAGCGCTACGTACTGGGCAGCTATTCCGCACGCAGGCTCGGGCTGCAGACCACCGCCAACGCCGGTGGCGTGTACAACCTCGATGTGGCGGCCAGCGCAGGGGGTCTGCAGGACCTGATCCGCGGGATGGGCACGGGGCTGCTGGTCACCGAACTGATGGGGCAGGGCGTCAACGCCATCACCGGCGACTATTCGCGCGGTGCGGCCGGTTTCTATATCGAGAACGGCGAAATCGCCTATCCCGTGGACGGCATCACCATCGCCGGCAACCTGCGGCAGATGCTGCGGGGGATCGAAGCCATCGGCACCGATATCGATACCCGCTCGCATATCCGGATGGGGTCGGTGCTGCTGGGGCGGATGACCGTTGCCGGCGGAATCTGACGTTTGTGTATGCTAGGCCAGCCCGTACAAACGGGTTTCCGTGTCACTGAACGCATCATCTGAACGTAATGGGGAGTCAAATATGACCGATGGGAACGAATTCACCGCACCGCCGCCCGCTCCAACCGGTGGCGTGCCTCAAGAACAGCGGACGTTGGCGCTGATTGCGCATCTGCTGGGTATCGTGACCTGGTTCGTCGGTCCGCTCATCGTCTGGCTGATCAGCAAGGACGACGCCAGCAAGGGCTTCGTCACCGATCAGGCCAAAGAAGCGTTGAATTTCCAGATCACGCTGTCGATCGCCTACGTCGTCGCGTTCATCCTGACCGTGATCAGCCTCGGGCTTCTGTTTTTCGTCCCGACGCTGGTGTGGATCGCCAATCTGGTGTTCTGCATTCTGGGCGGTCTCAAAGCCAATAACGGCGAAACCTATCGTTATCCGTTCGCGATCCGCCTGATCAAGTAATCGTCTGAATATCCGCTCACGAAAGCCCCGGCGCGCCCGTCGCGTCGGGGCTTTTTTTATCCCGTGTGGGGCGCGTCAACCATTCCACCGCATGTGCGTTCCCGATAAGGTCTTCCGGATCGGGCGCAACACATGACCCACTCAGCGACTACTGCCGCGGTCAATCGTTTCGGCTTGGGGGCAATGCCCGGCGAACTTGCCCAGGCGGGCGATGCGCGCGGTTGGCTGCAAATGCAACTGCGCGCCAAGCCCGATCCCACGCCTTTCGCGGGCTTGCCCGGCAGTCTGCAAATCATCCGTCGCGAGGCCGAATACCGCCAGCAGCAGCAGCAGCGTCGTCGCGCGCGCGCCGATGGCGGCCAGCGGCCCGGCAAGTCCGCAGACAAGGCGATGGCGCCGATGACAGCTGCCAAAACCGCCGGCAACGAGATCGCACGCACGCCTCTGCAGCAGGAAATCCGCCGCGATGCGCTGGCCGATCTTGCGCTGCGCTATCGCGTCGCGGCCAGCACATCGACGCCATTCGTCGAACGTCTCGTCCACTTCTGGGCGAATCATTTCGCGATTTCGATCGACAAGAAGAGCGCGCGGCTGCTTGCCGCGCCAATGGAGCGCGAGGCGATCCGCCCGCATGTGCTGGGCGACTTCGCGGACCTGCTGGCGGCGGTGGAAACCCATCCGGGCATGCTGCTGTATCTGGACAATACCGCCTCCATCGGCGACGACTCGATGCTGGCGCGGCGTATCGAACGTCGCGACGCCAAGCGCAAGTTTGGTCTGAACGAAAATCTCGCCCGCGAAATCCTTGAGCTGCATACGCTGGGCGTGAATGGCGGTTATGCGCAGCAGGACGTGGTCGAGCTGGCGAAATCGATCACCGGCTGGGGCACGCCGCTGCGCCGCAATGCGCAGAATCCGCCTCTATCGGCGTTCGTATTCCGACCCGACGCGCACGAGCCCGGCGCGCGCAGCGTGCTCGGCAAGCGCTATGCGCAAGCCGGCGAAGCGCAGGGCCACGCGATTCTGCGCGACCTCGCCGTGCATCCCGCCACTGCGCGTCATCTCAGCCTGAAACTCGCTCGGCATTTCGTTGCGGACGCTCCGCCCCGAGCGCTGGTGGACCGCATGGCAGCCGCGTTTTTGCGCAGCAACGGATCGCTGCCGGCGCTGTATCGCGCGATGATCGATGATGATGCCGCGTGGTCCGCCGATGCCCGCAAATTCAAGACGCCCGAGGATTTCGTGATCTCGGCGATGCGTGCCGGTGCGATGCAGATCGATCGCAGGCCGCTGGCGCTGATCCGCTTGCTGCAGCAGCTCGGCCAACCGACCTTCACGCCAAGATCGCCGGCAGGTTTCCCCGATACCGCTGCGGACTGGGCGAGCGGCGATGCGTTGCGCAAGCGTGTGCAGGCGTCCGGAATGCTTGCCAAACAGCTCGCGACCGCGCGCAAACCGATTGAACTTGCCGCCGATGTGCTCGGTGTCGATGCGGTGCAAGGCCCGCTCGCGGAGCTGCTGCGCCGCGCCGGTTCGCCGCAGGAAGGGTTCGCGATGCTGTTCTGCGGTCCTGCATTCCAATGGAGAGTGTGATGAGCGGTCACGATCACAGAACCGATCCATCCCGCCGCCGCTTTCTGGTCGCGCTTGGCGGCACCGCCGTGCTCACCCTGTGGCCCGGCCTTTCGCCAGCCGCATCCGGCAGACAGACCCGATTGGTGGTGGTGCTGTTGCGCGGCGCGATGGACGGCCTGCATCTGCTGCCGCCGCGCGACGATGCGCATTATTTCCGCGCACGCGGGCAGCTGGCGGTGCGCGATGCGCTGGTTTTGGACGGCAGCTTCGGTCTGCATCCGAAGATGACGTTTGCGCACGCACTCTATGCCGACAAACAGTTGCTGCCGCTGGTGGCGGTTGCGCCGCCGTATCAGCGCCGTTCGCATTTCGATGCGCAGGATTGCCTGGAAAACGGCACCGCGTCACCCGGCGGTGCGCGCGATGGCTGGATCGGCCGCTGCATCCAGAGTATGGCTGCGTCGGAAGGCGTCGCCATCGCTCAGGTGATGCCGCTGGCGATGCGCGGTTCGGAGCGCGCCGAAATCTGGTCGCCGCCGCTGCCGCGCGACTTGCCCGATGCGCTGCTGCAGCAGCTGCAGCCTTTGTATGCTGCCGACGCGCGGCTGGCGCCACTATTCGCGGATGCGATGGCGGCAGCTTCAGGCGAAATGGGCGATACGCAGGGCAAGAGCGGACGCAGTGCTTTTCGGCTGCCGGATGCGATGGCCGCTGCGGCCAAACGCATGCGCGGCCCGGATGCGGCGCGGATCGCATTCGTCGAAGACAGCGGTTGGGATACGCATCGTGGTCAGCAGCTCGCGCTCGATCGCAAATTCTCCGAACTCGATGCCGGCCTGCGCGCGATCCGCGACGGCCTCGGCGAGGAATGGAGCCGCACCGCGGTGGTGATCGTCACCGAATTCGGCCGCACCGTCGCGGCCAACGGCAGCGGTGGCACCGATCACGGCGTCGGCGGCGTGGCGCTGCTCGCCGGCGGCGCGGTGCGCGGTGGACGGGTGATCGGCGATTGGCCCGGATTATCCGCAGACGCGCTGCTTGAAGGTCGCGACCTGCGCCCCACTACCGACATGCGGGCGATGTTCAAGGGACTGCTCTCCGGGCATCTGGCAGTGCCGGAGACGGCGCTGGAAACGCGGATCTTCCCCGACAGCCGCGCGGTGAAACCGTTATCGGGTTTGGTGAAGGCCTGAGTTTTGATGTGGGCGCGGTCAACACTGCAATTGCGCGCACATAACGATCACTGTCTGCACCGCCGGGTTGCGGCGATTCGCACCGGTGCTGCATGCTGTCGGTGCGGACGCATGCCGCGCCGAACGTATGACGAAGGGATCCATGCCGAGTCTCCATCCATGGGTATTGGGCTGCATGCTGGCTGCTGCAGGTGCTGCGACGCAGGCGCACGGCCCAGCCCCGCACGGCCCAGCTCCGGCCGCAGCGCCGATGTTGCCGCTAGGCGACGGCAAGTTTTCTGCTGGACCCAAACGCGATCATGTGGTGGCCTGCAACACGCACTTCCCCGGCGGTGGCGGTGCGCATCGCAAAGGCGAATGGATCGATAAAGGGTTATGGACACGTCAGGGCAAACCGATCGTCGAAGGCGATGCCGCCTGGCCGAATGCACAGATCAGCGTGACCCGCGAAGGCGATCTGCGCGTCGTCCGCGCCAACAGCCTGCCCAAACATGCGACGGGTGAATTTCCGGTCCGCGCCGGATCCCGCGCGTACGCCTACGACCGCAATCCCAATCGCATTCGCGAGCAGGCGGTACTGCTGCGATTGCCGGCAGCGCCGACGCCATCGGCAACGCCTGCGTGCGTGCCGATGGGTATGATCGGCTTCGCGCTGTCCGGCGTCGCCATCTTCAACGCCTTCGATCTGCAGGGTCGCGATGCGCCAGCCTATGAGATCCAGGACAAGTGCAGCGGCCATCCTGAGATCGGCGGCCGCTACCACTACCACGACTGGTCCGGGTGCATGGACGATTCTGCGGGGCAGGCGGGACGCCACAGCAGTCTGGCGGGTTACATGCTGGACGGTTTTCCGATCTATGGCCCGCGCGGAGAAGGCGGGCGGCAGCTGCGGAACCGCGACCTTGATGCCTGCCATGGGCATCGTCACGCGATCGAGATCGATGGTCGCAAGCAGCAGAGGTATCACTATCACTTCACTGCGGAATTCCCCTACACCATCGGCTGTTTCCGCGGCACACCGGTGGCGGCGCCGCGAATGCCGCGTCCGCCGCGCGTGCCGCCTCCGCTTGAGGGGTAGGTCATCAGTTGACTTGATTGCGCTGCGCATTGCCGCATCTTGTATCGGCGCCGGACGGTTCCGGACGCGCATTCCAAAGGTTGGCTTTGGGAGGACTCCGCCATGAACGACATCCTGAACGACACTTTGAATCCCACGAACACCGTTGCGGACATCGCATCCAGCGATCGCAATTGGGCCGCAGGCGCGCATCTTGCCGCGCTGATCGCGGCCTTCGCGACGTCGTGGTTCGCTGGCATCGCCGGTGCCATCGCCGCGCTGGTGGTCTGGCTGTTGGTCCGCGATCGCTCCCGCTTCGCCGCCGCGCATGCGAAGGAAGCGCTGAACTTCAACGTCAGCATGTGTCTTTACGCCGTCTCCAGCATCGTGCTGGTGGTGTTTACGCTGGGTCTGGGTTTGCTGATCGCAGTGCCGATGTGGATCGCGTTGGCGATCGCCTGGGTGGTGTTCACCATCGTCGCCACCGTCAAAGCCTACGACGGCGAGATGTACCGGTATCCGCTGACGATCCGGTTGTTCTGACGCTGGCCGTTACTACCGGAAAAAAAATGTTTCGAATGTTTCGGTAGAGCGGGCTGACCAGCCCGCTCTACCGGCGCATCGCTCAGCGATCGCGTTCGACCACCTGTCGGGCCAGTGCGGCCAACAGCGCTGCCGAATCGCCGAACGGCATCAGCGCCGCGTGCATGATGTCGGCAAGTTCGGCAAGTTTCGCGCGCGAGGCATCGATGCCCATCAGCGCCGGAAATGTGGCTTTATTCTGCGTCGCGTCTTTGCCGGCGGTCTTGCCCAGCGTCGCGCTGTCGCTTTCGATATCCAGCAGATCATCGCGGATCTGGAACGCCAGCCCGAGCGCTTCCGCGTAGCGGTCCAGCGCGATCCGGCTGTCGCCATCTGCGTTGCCTGCGATCGCACCCAGGCGCACAGCGCATCGCAACAGCGCGCCGGTTTTCAGCGCATGCATGCGCTGCAGTTCGTCCAGCGCGATATCGCTGCTGCGACCGGTCGCATCGATATCCAATGCCTGACCGCCGCACATGCCGGCGGCGCCGCTGGCGATCGCCAGTTCGCGCACCATCGCGATGCGCATTTCGGCCGAAGACGGCGCGTCCGCCAGCTGCTGGAATGCCAGCGACTGCAGCGCGTCGCCGGCCAGCACCGCGGTGGCTTCATCGAAGGCAACGTGTACGGTTGGCTGGCCGCGACGCAGTGCATCGTCGTCCATCGCCGGCAGATCGTCGTGGACCAGCGAGTAGGCGTGGATCAGTTCGACCGCGGTTGCAGGCGCATCGAGTGCGCTGTCGTCGCACCTGAGCAAATGGCCGGTGGCATATACCAACAGCGGACGCATCCGCTTGCCGCCCAGCAGCGTCGCGTGACGCATGGCAGCTTGGAGCCGGGAGTCGGGGAGAGCATGGCCAAGCAGTCCGTGTTCGAGTGCGGCGTCGACGCGCTGCCGCCAGCCCGTAAAAGTCATGTCCGCGAAGGTCATGCTCGCGAAGGTTATGCCCGCCGGGTTCGTGGTGCGGGTTGCGATGCGGTTGACCGATTGCGGATCAGCCATGATCGTTGGCGGTATCGCCGAACGGTTCGGCCGAATCGGGCTGTTCCGGGTCGCTGAGCAGGCGCACGCGCAGCTCGGCTTGTTCCAGCGCCTGTTGGCAGCGGCGGTACAGGCCGACGCCGCGCTCATAGGCGGCGAGAGAATCTTCCAGACTCATCTGCCCCTGTTCCATCTTCTCGACCAAGTGTTCCAAGGCATCCAGGGACTGCTCGAAATCCGCCACCGGCGAGGCGGAGGCGGCGCTGTCTGCTGCGGTGTCGGATACGTTTTTTCGAGCCATGTCCGCAGTGTAAGCCTTCGCGGTTTCAGCCGACAGGGGCCGGTCGACGCGTCCACATCAGCTGTGCACGCTGCGAATGCATCCAGTGTTCAAACCCGGCCGAACGGATCACATCGCCTGCGGCCAGCAGGATGCCGCTTTCGACGGTGCTGCTCTCGACGGTGCTGCTCTCGACCGTGCTGATCAGCGGCATGCGCATACGCTCCCAAGGCGGAATGCCGCGTTCCTGCAGAACATGCTTGAGCGAGTGGTGGTGGTCGCCCCGGTCGGGCAGCAGAATCCGCTCGCCCCCACGCCGCGCATGCACCACTAGCGGCGATGGAAAACCGGACACGCCGATGAGCTGCAGGCTGTCGCCGTTAGGCAGCATCAGTGGAGCAGATCCATCCCAAAGGCAGGACCATCCTGCATCGATTCCGCATCCCGGCTGGATCGCGTACAGGCCATCGCGCCAGCGTCGGATCTCCGCACCGTGCCATGCGAAACGGGGCATGCGGTCGCGGGCGGCGTCGGCTCCGAGAAGATCGGCCTCGATCCGGACGACGCCTTCGGCCGGCAGCGGCGGCCAACCTCGATCCGATACCCAGCGACGCAGCACCCGCGCGCGCTGCGCAGCCGGCAAACTGCGCAGCGCAGCCGCCGACAGTGAGTCGTCGCTCGCCTCGCGAACCGCTGCGAGCATCTCCGCATCCTGCGCACCCAACAAAGCGCTGCTCTGAGCGGCCAGGGTCGCTGCGCGTGCGAAGGCTGCATCGGCCTGCGGCCAGCGTTCGCGCAGCAGCGGCAGCACCCGGTGACGCAGAAAATTGCGATCGAATGCGGTGTCTCGATTGCTGGGATCTTCGATCCAGGTCAGCCTCTGCGCCTGCGCATACGCCAACAGCGCCGTGCGCGGCGTATCCAACAGCGGACGCCACATCCAGCCGGCGGCAAAACGTCGCCATGGCCGCATCGAAGCCAGACCGTCCGGGCCGGAAGCGCGCAGCGCACGCAGCAAGAAGGTTTCGGCCTGATCGTCGCGATGCTGTGCCAGCGCCAGCGTTTGCCCGCTGTGCAATACACCCGCGAACACATCCCGTCGCGCCAGCCTTGCCGCCGCTTCCAGGCCGAGGCCGCTGTTGCGGTCAACCGTAACCTTGGCGATGTCGCAGTCGATCCCCAGGCTGGCGCAGATCTGCAGACAGTGCGCCGCCCATCCATCGGCATCGGACTGCAGCCCATGATGGACGTGCAGCGCGCTCAGGCCGCGTGCGCGCACCGCAGGGTCATTCGCCAGCAGATGCAGCAGAGCGGTCGAATCCATGCCGCCGCTGAACGCGACCAGCACCCCCGACAATGCGTTCGGGGCGATCAGATGGATAGGCGATGCGGCGGACATCCCATCATGCTACCGGCTGATCGTGCCCGCGAGGCGTGACCGCCTGCGCGGCCCGCACCTGTATTCGCGTACCCGTTCACGCGGATTCGCGCGTCGCGATCCCGATCCATTCGCGCTGTTCGCGCTGGTAATACTTCGGCGCTACCCGCGACCGCTTCAACACCGTATTGAAAACCTCGGATGCCTGCCCCGTCCTGCCTTCGCGCTTGAGCAGCAGGCCGAAGCGCACCCGCGCTTCCTCGCCAGGAAACCCTTCCACCAGCGCCTGATATTCTTCAATCGCTTTGGGAATATCGCCCAACGCTTCCAGGCAGCGCGCATAGAGCAGATGGCCGTCGTGGGAACGGAAATCCGGATTGACCGCGATCAGCGTGTCCAGCGTCTGTCGCGCTTCGGCATGCAGATTGAGGGCGAACTGCGAGCGTGCAAGGCCAAGCATCAGTTCCGCATCGGTCGCGTACAGGCCTCGCAGACCCGATCGATACAGCTCCGATGCCTGCTGATAGTCGCCGCTGTCGAA
Source organism: Lysobacter sp. (assembly GCA_043775395.1). GTDB lineage: Bacteria > Pseudomonadota > Gammaproteobacteria > Xanthomonadales > Xanthomonadaceae > Lysobacter_I. Next base: position 18,372 of record JAYVSK010000067.1, read on the forward strand.
GCTTTCCTGGGCCAGCCGGCGGCGATTGTCGAGCGTGTCGGCCACGTCGAGCTGGCGGGAGGCTTCGCGCTTGCGGCGCTCGGGGTCGATGCGGTCGTGCGCGCCGCGCAGCGCGCGTCTGGCGGTTTGGTTCTGGCTCAGACCCGGCAAAATTTCCGCTAACACATAGGCCGCGATCGCGATATATGAGCCGATGAACAGCAGAAAAAGCCAGTACATGGGGCGCCCGGTGCGGATCGCATGCACCGCGCACCCGATCTGCAGGATCGCGGACAGAACGAATAATGGATGCATCGGCGACTTCCCCATGGTCGGCGCGACGGTCGTGCGCAGTCGGCGGAGTGTAGTCAGCCGGCCGCATGCCCTCAAGCCGGCGGCGGGCCTGCTATGGTTTCTGCTGTAGACGTCCTCCACGTATAGCCGAGTCGCCGATGCGCAACCCTCCTACCATCGCCTTATCGCTGATGCCGCCCATGGCGGACGGGGAGCGCCTCGCCGCTGCGCGCGCCCTCGCCGATGAACTTGCGCGCCGCCGCACTGTCCGCGACTACGCATCGACGCCGGTATCGCGCGCGATCATCGAGCAATGCCTGCGCGCTGCTGGCACTGCGCCCAGCGGTGCGAATCAGCAGCCGTGGCGCTTCGTAGCGGTGCAGGACCCTGCGATCAAGCGCCTTATCCGCGAAGCCGCAGAAACCGAGGAACGCGAGTTCTACAGCCATCGTGCCCCGGAAGAATGGCTGAGCGCGCTCGCGCATCTGGGCACCGATGCCGACAAGCCTTTTCTCGAAACTGCGCCGTGGCTGATCGGCATTTTCTACGAGCGCTTCGGCATCGATGCCGAAGGCAACAAACTGAAGCGCTACTATCCGCACGAATCCGTGGGCATCGCCACCGGTTTGCTGATCGCTGCCCTGCATCGCGCCGGATTGGCGACACTGACCCACACTCCCAGTCCGATGGGCTTTCTGAACGAAATTCTGGCCCGTCCGAAGAACGAAATGGCCTATCTGCTGCTGGTCGTCGGCCATCCCGCAGCCGATTGCCGGGTGCCGGACATCCAGCGCCTCGCCCTGGACCAGTACGCGAGTTTTTTGTGATGGCGGTCGATCGCATCGACTGGACTTTCGATACCGCGCGCGTCCATGGACGGCTGGTGGGCGAAGGCGATGTTGAACTGTATCGAGGGCTGTACGCCGATGTATCGGTGATGCGGCATATCGCCGACGCGTTGGACGTGCAACAAGCCACGGCTCTGTTCGCCAGAGCGCTGAAGCACAACGCCAATCCCGCGGCGCGTGCGCGCTACTGGCATCTTTCGCATCAAAGGACCGGGCAGACGCTTGGGCTTGCCGCACTGGTGCGCGATGCGGCGCGGCCCAGCCGGGGTGAGATGGGCCTGATGTTGCTGCCTCAGGCGCAGCGCACCGGCGCCGGCCTGCAGGCGTTGATACAACTGATCGACGGTGCGTTGTCTCAACGCTGGGCATTGGACATGGACGAAGTGGCGGGACGGCATACCGCAGAGAATGCCGGAGCCAGACGGTTGGTCGAACATCTGGGATTCGAACCCTTTGACGTAGGCACGCCCGAGAACCTGGGTTGGCGCATGACTGCCCAGGCATGGCGCGCCCGACTTGCCGCATCCGCATCGACACCACAATATCCATGACTGTGTCTGTTTCCGGAATCGCAATGGAATCCATCAAAGGCAGTTA
>JAYVSK010000068.1:0-8433 GCA_043775395.1 Lysobacter sp.
TGGAATCCGCTGCGCGGGTTCCACCCTACCCCGCGTCATTACGCTGTCCGGCCGTGCTCATGCAGTTCGAGGCGATCGCTCAGCTGCCGCCAGAAGAACAGGCCGGGGTCAAAGAAGTGCTGGAGAGCTTTGATCATCAAGTATCAAACGCGTAGGTGGGATTCCGCCCGCACCAGCACGATCGCGTCCAAGAAGATCGCCGCCAAACGCAATCCATCGCCACGCGCCAGCCGATAAACAAAAACCCCGCCGGTCAAGGCGGGGTTCGGGGTTCACTCATACGGTGGAATCCGCTACGCGGGTTCCGCCCTATGCGATACGACGATTACGCCTTACGGCCTTTCGCGGGTTCCACCCTACTCAATACGCCTTACGGCCTTTCTTGTTTGATCGGCTATCGAGAATTCAAGCTGACCCGAATTTCTTCTGTGATTCTTTTACAATCTATCTCAGCAGATTCAAGCTTTCGGCAGCGATATGTTACAACTGCGGACTTTAGGTTCCCTCGTATGGACAGGCGATAGTCTCTGTATGGTCCTTGATCATCAGAGGCAAATATCATCTTAACAATTGACAAAGAGTCAACAGCACCAAATTCTTTAATATTATCTTGATCATTTTCGGCTTCTTTTTTGACAGCAACTCCATACTCATCACGCACTAGGTTTGACGTAACAAGAAAAAGAACAGCGCCAAGAAGAAAGGCGAAAATTACGATTCGTATTATTTTTGACACTCGCACCCTTCGCCCCCAATGTCTTTATAAAAGCCAAATTCAATGTTGGCAGACACACCCGCTCTTGCTCCATTCGACTGAACACCTGGATCGATATTTGTTTCGAATGGCGTTATTTCCTGATACGCGCCATAACGACGCAACGCACAAGCGGCTAAAACAAAAACCCCGCCGGTCAAGGCGGGGTTCGTTGGTCGATCATCCGAGCATCAGGGAAATTCACTCTGACCCCTGTTTTATACGACGATTACGCCTTACGGCCTTTCGCGGGTTCCACCCTACTCAATACGCCTTACGGCCTTTCGACCCCAGTTCTTCCACTCTACGAATACGCGGTACGGCCGTTCCCAGGTTCCGCCTTACAATCTTTCCGGTTTTCGTTTTCGGCTAAACCACCATAAAACGGTCAAGGGAAAACCTGTGACTACGATAAGATAGAAAGCGGCGTCAGCTAATTTTCCCACGACACCCAAGCGATAGCCAAAGAAAATTACAAGAAAAACATATAAGACTCTAAATCGATGATCCCCAACGAGGCGGCGCATTGATCTATCAAATTTTTCGAAAATGGTCATTTAAATTCAATCCATTCCTTGTAATCGACCTTATAGCCAGAATCTCTATCTGAGTCTGGGCAGACTTTCATTGTCCAATGAAGAATATCTCCTTCATGGACAGTGGCGCCCAAATGATTTGCTGAGACGCCACAGGAAACGCCAACACCTGCACCTGCACCTGTAGCCAATCCGCCTCTTCCTCTCGTACCTATTGCTATGCCAACACCAATTGCCTCACAAATAAATTCGCTAACGTCGCCAGTAAAATCATTGTAGGCATCAGCCTGATCTCTGGTAAAGATCTTGATTCCTTTGTGTTCTGTGCAATCACATATCGGCGGAGGTGGGGCACATCCATAGCGCGAATAAGATGAGTCTGTAATGCAATCAAAATCCTCTAACCCCAATGGGTCTATCGAACTTAACGGCCTGCTTCGCGCATACCCATACGTGCTCACACCTGCTTTCAATCCAGTCGGATCGCTCTGCATATAACGACCAATGCGAGGCGAGTAGTCTCGGTTCACGTTGTAATTCAAGCCTGTAGTCGCATCGTATCGCTGTCCCTGATCGCTGATCCCGGTCAGCGCGTTCGGATCGTTAGCGTCGGAAAAACCGACCTCGTTGTAATGGTAAGTCCGCGTCGTGCCATCGGCGTACTGCACCGATTGCATATTGTCGGCAGTGTCGTAGGCATAGTTGACCAGATTGCCATCGGGCATCCGAATGCTGGCGAGATGGTTGTTCTGGTAATTGAACAGCAATTGGCTGCCGGTAAAATCTGTCGCAGAAGCAAGGCGGTCACCATCGTAGGCGAAATCGATTTTCCAGGCCGAAGCGAGGCTCTCGATTTTGACCAATCGACCGGCTGCACTGAAGCGGCGGATCAAGTCACCCTGATCGCTCAGTTTGAACGTATTGCCTGCTTCTACATCGATGATTCTGCTGGCATCCGCATAGGATTTGAAACGACTACTGCTTCCGATTCTGACGAATATCTCGATATATCCGCTGTCGTTGACCAGTTTGAGCTTCTCGCTAATAGAACTCGGATTGCCAAACATACGGTCCGAATAGCTGTGCACCCAACCCGGCGCAAGTTCCGGCATCTGCCCGGCCTGGCGCAAGGCATGGTAGCTGCGTACAAATGGACGGCCGGCGAACTCGAAGTCGGTCTCGAACCGCGCCTTGCCGCCTGTGGCCGGATAACATGGATTGTTACCGTCGTTCTTGGAGCAGGTCTGACGCAGCTTGCTGGTGATGGCAACTTCACCGAAGCTCGCTACACACGTGGGCTTGTTCAAAAAAACCGTTGCGTTCGCGTCGTCATAACCGGGGTAAGTGCCGCTTTTTGCGACAAAGCCTTCACGGCATATGAAAGATGTGAACTTGCGCAATCCGAAAGATTCAATTCTCGGGTACGACCACGCGGGATTGTTGAATGTCACCGTCAGCGTATACAGCGGCGTATTGACGTCCCGGTTGTGTCGTAGCCAACCGTAAGAAACGCCGGAATAGGTGCCGACGCTGTGCGTTTTGGAAAAAGGCTCGAAATAGCTGCTCGAATAGGACGGCGTTGCCGTCGTTGCGCCCATGACCGCCTTCTCGCTGGCGATCAGGTTCGTGACCATCTCAGACTGAGAGCTGCAGCCGTTGGGATAGGTCGGGTCGCCGCTGGGCGCGCAGAATTGCGGTGCGGGGTTGCTGACCGGATCGAACGCATACACCGGTGGATTGATCGAGACTGGATCTTGATCCGGTACGTTGTACACAATGCTGGTGTCGAATAGGCCGCTTCCCGAAACGGTTGCGTCGGTTTTTTTTTGCTTCAGGTAGGGTCCATAGATTCCATTGGACGCCCGCATTGCGATTTCCGCAGCCGGCAGATTCGGGTAACAGCTGCTGCCATAACAATACTGGGTTTCTTCTACCGGAGTGGTTTGCGCGCGCGCTGACAACGACAGGCCGAGTACGAGCGCCAACCCGATCCACCGTATCTGCACACCGCTACGGATTACCGAAACCATGAAATCTCCTGAATGAGTCACCGATCCGGCGGATCCATATCGAACACTGTCGTTATTCTGCATGAACATCCACCCAGCGTAACAAGCTATCCCAGCCAGTTCCTGGCTTGATACTAACGGGGTGAAAGTCGTTTTTCTAGGTTTTTATGGCGCATTTTTCACCACCACTCCACCCTTCATCGTAAACGCAACATTTTCAAGCAATGTGACATCCTGGGCAGGATTACCCGACACGGCAATGATATCGGCGAATCGGCCTGTTTCCAGCACGCCGATATCATTCCGCCCCAGCGCTTCCGCCGCGTTGATCGTTGCGGCCTGAATGGCCTGGGTCGGGGTCATGCCGTAGCGCACCATCACTGCGAACTGTTTTGCGTTGTTGCCGTGCGGATAGATACCGGCATCGGTGCCGAAGACCATTTTCACGCCGGCCTGATGCGCGCGACGGAAGTTTTCGCGCTGTAGATCGCCGATCTCGCGGTCCTTGCGCAGGTTGTCTTCCAGCACGCCGTTCTGCTTGCCTTCGGCCTGCGTGTAATCGGTGTTGTAGATATCCATCGACAGCCAGGTGCCATGCTGTTTCGCAAGGCGGATGCCTTCATCGTCGATCAGGCTGGCATGTTCGATGGTATCGATGCCGGCACGGATGGCATCGCGGATACCGGCGGCGCCGTGCGCATGTGCGGCAACACGCAGGCCCCACATATGCGCTTCATCGGCGACGGCTTTCATCTCGTCGTAGGTCATCTGTTGCTGGCCCGGCTCGGTGTTGCGCGAGAACACGCCGCCGGTGGCGCAGATCTTGATGACCTGCGCGCCGTACTTGCGGATCTCGCGCACGGATTTGCGCGCTTCGTCGGGAGTGTCGGCATTGAATTTGTTTTTCTGATCCATCGACGGTGGGAAATAGGTCGAATCGCAGTGTCCGCCAGTGGCGCCGAAGGCATAGCCGGCGGGGACGATGCGCGGCCCCGTCAACTTGCCCGCGTCGATAGCCTGCTGCAGGCCGACATCGTTCCACGCATCGGAGCCGACGTTGCGGATCGTAGTGAAGCCTGCGGCCAAGGTTCTGCGCGCGTTTTCTACCGCGATCACCGACCAGAAGCGGTCGTTGAACTGCAGATAGTTGTAGCCGCTGTATTCCGGGTCGCTGTCGATGTGCACGTGCATGTCGATGAGGCCGGGAAGCAGTGTCATATCCTTGAGGTCGATGCGCATGGCATCGGCGGGTGCGTTGTCGCCAGCGCGGCCGACAGACACGATGCGGCCTTCGCGGATGACGATCTGCGGGTTATCGATGATTTTCCCGCTGCGCACATTCAGCATGCGTGCGGCGCTGACGACGGTTGCATGGCTGTCTGGCTTATCTGTTTCCTGGCCTTGGGCCACACAGGTGGCGGCGCTCAGTGTGAAACCGCACAACAGCATCTGAAAGCGCGAACGCAGCATGGTCGGATCCTGATAGTAATGTTTAGGGGCGGCGGGAGCCGCTATAGTTTCTTGTAGGAGCGACGGAAGTCGCGACAGGCTGCGGAAAGACTGTCCGGGGCCGGTCGCGACTTCCGTCGCTCCTACAGGAAACGATTAGCCAACCGGCTGGAGTTCAAACGCAGCTGACGGCGTCAGCCACGGCAGCAGCCAGTGATCGACCAGCAAAAAAGCGAACAGCGCCATCAGGTAGACGATGGAATAGTTGAACGTGCGCATGGCGAAGAATTCATCCGGCGGATCGAGCAATTTCCATGCGTACCAGAGGAATACCGCGCCCAGCACCAGCGCGCCGCCAAGGTAGAACAGGCCGCTCATGCCCACCGCCCATGGCATCACCGTCACCGCCACCAGCAGCACGGTGTACAGCAGGATTTGCCAGCGCGTGTATTCCACGCCGTGGGTGACCGGCAGCATCGGCACCAAGGCGCGGGCGTAGTCGTCGCGACGGAAAATCGCCAGCGCCCAGAAATGCGGCGGCGTCCATACGAAGATGATCAGCACCAGCAGCAGCGCGTGCGCCCAGTCCCACTGGTTCTGCATCCCGGTCACGGCCGCCCAGCCAAGCAGTGGTGGCGCAGCGCCGGCGATGCCGCCGATGACGATGTTCTGCGGCGTGGCGCGTTTGAGCCATGCGGTGTACACGATGGCGTAGCCGATCAGCGATGCGAACGTGAGCGCGGCGGTGATCGGATTGACCATCGAAATCAGCAGGGTCATCGACAGCGCACCGAGGAACACCGCGAACGCGAGCACCTGCGCCGGCTTCAATGCGCCGGTCGCGAGCGGGCGATGCGCGGTGCGCGCCATCACCCGGTCGATGCGCTGATCGATCAGATGATTGATTGCTGCGGCACTTGCCGCCGCCAGCCAGATACCGATGAAGCCGAACACGCTTTGACGCAGCGGCGGCCATCCCGGCACCGCCAGGAACATGCCGACGAATGCGGTGAATACGATCAGCGCCACCACGCGAGGTTTAGTCAGTGCCCAGTAATCACGCATCGTATTGGCCATCAGCGCGGACTCATACGGTAGGCCGGCACAGGCGCGCCAGCAGCCCGACCAGCAGGAACAACAGCAATGCCGCGCCGCCGTTGTGCAGCACGGCAGTCCACAGCGGCAGACCCAGCGCCACGTTGGCGATGCCAAGCCCCACCTGCGCCAGCATCAGCACACCCAGCACAATGCCGGTGAGCCACAGGCCCGGCGTGCGGATCAGTTTCAGGGCCATCCACAGCAGATACGCGAACACCACCGCGGCCATCATCCGGTGCGCGAGTTGGATTGCGATCCGCGATGCGCCGTCGAGGACCCCGCCTTCGTAGTCGACACCAACGCCGCGCCACAGCACGAAGGCTTCGCGGAAATCGTGCGGCGGCACCCACCGGCCGACGCAGGTCGGAAAATCGTTGCCGCAGGCGAGCGCGGCGTAGTTGGCGCTGACCCAGCCGCCGAGTGCGATCTGGATGCCGACCACGATCACCGCGCCGATCAGCCAGCGGCGCATCGCAAGGGCACCGGCGATGCGCACCGGGCTGCCGGTAGCGCGCCACGCCATCCACGTGAGCATCGAAAACGTGGCCATGCCGCCGAGCAGATGGCCCATCACGATGATCGGCTTGAGCAGCAGCGTGACCGTCCACATGCCCAGCAGTGCCTGAAACACGATCAGCATCAAGGTGAACGTGGCGACGCGCGACAGATCGTCGTTGCTCCATCGCAGCGCAGCGATCAGCAGGATGATTTCGCCAAGCACGGCGCAGGCGATCGCGGCATCGTGCATGCCGCGCATGTACAGCGGGATGCCGACTGCGATTAATCCCGCCGCCAGCAGGATCTGCGCAATGCCCAGACGCCGGCGTCGCGCGGCCAGCAGCGCCAGCAGCAGCACCAGCGTGCCAAGCACTGCGGCAGCATGGCGGTGTATCTGTTCGCGCCAGGCTTTGTCGACCTCCAGCGGACGCACATCGAGCGCGGTCGGATGATTGACTTCGGCAGTGACGCTGGGCCAGGTTGCGCGGCCGTAGCAGGTGGGCCAATCGGGACAGCTCAGACCGGCATTCGACAGGCGCACGAACGCGCCGAATACGATCACCGAAAACGCCAGCGCCACCGCCAACCATGCGATGCGATGGAAGTGGCGATAGACCATCGGCTTGTGCGCGGGAAACTTGACGTCCGGGACGTTGTTCGACATTCGGTGTGCTTCTTACTTGAGTTTCAACAGCCGGGACATGTCCTGGCGCAGATGCGAGGGGTCGAATCCGGGCGCGTAGCGCAGGATCACGAAACCGTTGGGATCGATCACGTAGACGGGAATGCCTGCCGGATCGTCGACGCGCGGCAAGCCGCGGCGCAAAGCAGGATCATCGCGCAATCCGCGCGCCGGTGGGGTCTTGAGGAAGCCGTCCGGCGAATTGCCGATCCACAGAATATGCACGCGGTCGGCATCGGCACCGAACAACTGCGTGACCAGACCGAGCTGTTTGGCCAGTGCGACGCAGGGTTGCCCGCAATCCGCAGGCGGCGCGACCGCGATCCGCCAGATGCGCTCGACCGGATGCCATCGATACACACCGCCGGTCAGCAGCGTCGGCGTCACCGCGCGCAGATCGCCGGGCAGCTGCAGCAGCTCGCCGTGATTCTTCATCCCGGCGGGGCGCCAGCCCGAGAAACGCAGGATGCCAGCGAACGCAAGCGCGCCGAAGAAGATCGCGAAGATCGCAACCAGCAGAAGTCGATTGCGGCCACGCTGGCGTGCGGCGGTGTCGTTCATGGCGAAGGCCTGTTGTTGCGCTGCGCGGGCACGCGACGGGCGCGCCACGTCAGCAGCAGCGCAGTGATCAGTACGGTAACGGCAAGGCCAAACCACTGTAAGGCATAGCCGAGGTGGCGTTCGGGCGGAAGCGTGTTGGGAAGCACGTCGAAATCGCGTTCAAATCCGAATCCGGGGCGCGGTTCCGGACGAAATACACGCAGCGCCAGCGCAGGCTGTTTCAGCGCCACCCGCAGCGCAGACAGATCGATCGCAGTGGCCAGCAGTGTGCCGTCGGGCTGCGCGGCTGGCTTGCCCATATCCAGACCTTGCCCCGGCGGCGGCAGCAGCAGGCCGGCGAATGCCTGCGGCGCGTGATCGGTCGCGGGCTTTGGCAGCGTACGGTCGGGCGGCAGCGCTACCCAACCCAGATCGAGCAGCACCGGCTGGCCGCCGTCCGGCTTGAACACGCGGTACGCGCGGACACCCACGCGTCCCGCATGCTGCTGATTGTCGAGCAGCACCATCGGGCTGTCCGTGAAGCGCCCTGCCATCTCGACCCAATCGTAGGCGCGGCTGCGGCGGCGATCTGCGATTACCGAAAGCGGCTGTGGTGCACGCGCACTCAACGCCGCTGCGACGCTCGCAAGCATCCCGCGCTTCTGCGCGGCGCGATCAAGCTGCCAGAACCCCAGCTGCGCGAAGATCGCAGTCACCAGCAGCGCGATCGCCCAGAGGAACAAAGGATGGCGGCGAAGCTTCACCCGGACGTCCTCATCCCCTGCGATAATGCCACGCACATACCGCGCGGCAGAACGCCGCTGGAGCGCCTCATGAGCGATTCGTTGAAGACCCTGCTCATCATCG
>JAYVSK010000069.1:0-14832 GCA_043775395.1 Lysobacter sp.
ACTGCGCGGCGCAGCAGCAGCACATCGCGACCGCGGTCGAGCTGGGCTGCAGGCTTGAGGTCGCCGACCAGAAATGCGCGGCTTTCATCGCGACGCAGCGCCGTGATGGTGCCTACCGGAAACCCGGGTGGGAAACGCCCGCCCAGACCCGAGGTAACGATGCGGTCGCCGATCTTGACATCGCTGGACGTGGGGACGTTCGCCAGTTCCAGACGGTCGCCGCGGCCATAGGCAACCAGACGGATACCGTTGCGCGAGACCGCGACGGGTACCGCATGGTCGGGATCGGTAATCAGCAGCACAGTCGCGGTGGTCGGACGGACTTCAATCACCTGCCCCACCAGTCCGCCGGCGTCGATCGCCGCCTGACCGAGGGTCACGCCCTGCTCGGCGCCGATATCCAGCACCACGCGCTGGCGGGTGGGGTCGAGCGCGATATCCAGAATCGGCGCGAGCTGCACGTGCAGTCCGCCCTGCTCCGCTGCGCCAAGCAGGCCGCGCAGGCGCGCGTTCTCGGCAGCGGCGGTCTGCAGCCTCGCGATCCGCGCACTGCTGATCAGCAGCGCATTGCGCAGGATCGAATTGTCCTTGGCCAACCGCGCACGGGTGGACGCATCGTCGCGGACGGTGTCGCCAAGCTTGGCCGGCAAGCCCGCCAACCGCCACAGCGGCTGCGCGATCACTTCGATCTGACCGCGGATCGCGGTCAACCAGCTGCCGCGATGGTCGAACACCATCAATGCCACCGCCAACGTCAGCGCAACCAACAGCCGCAGCGTGCCCGCGATCTCGTCGGAACGGTGTGCGGAAGGGCCGGCGTAGGAAGGCACGTCAGGGGTTTCGGTCTGGGGTTCGCGGAAGAATCAGGAGGCGATCTGCAGGCTTGCGGGGAGTTCTGCTGGTCTCCTCTCCTTGCACACCGCGCAGCGGGAGATCGGGAGGGAGTTGAGGTCAAACCCTGTCCCTCCCAAACCCTTCCCTTCGCCACGGCGAAAGGAAGGGAGCAGGAAGTTTCATTCCGGCGAGAAAAACTCGTTGCCGTGCATATCGACCAGCTCCAGCGCGCGGCCGCCGCCACGGGCGACGCAGGTCAACGGATCGTCGGCGATCTGCACGTGCAGGCCGGTTTCCTCGCTGATCAGCTTGTCCAGATCGCGCAGCAGCGCACCGCCGCCGGTCAGCACGATGCCGCGTTCGGCGACATCGGCGCACAGCTCCGGAGGGGTCTGTTCCAGCGCTAGCTTGACTGCGCTGGTGATGCCGCCCAACGGCTCGCGCAGCGCGTCCAGGACTTCGTTGGAGTTGAGCTTGATCATCCGCGGCACGCCTTCGGCGAGGTTGCGGCCGGAAACTTCCATCTCCATCACCGTAGCCTGCGGATAAGCGCAGCCGATCGTCAGCTTGATACGCTCGGCGGTGGCTTCGCCAATCAGCGTGCCGTGGGCGCGACGCACGTAGTTGATGATCGCCTCATCGAAGCGGTCGCCGCCAATGCGCACCGACTGCGCATAGACGATGCCGTTAAGCGCGATCACCGCGATTTCGGTAGTGCCGCCGCCGACGTCGATGACCATCGAACCGCGGGCTTCGGCCACCGGCAGGCCCGCGCCGATCGCCGCAGCCATAGGCTCTTCGATCAGAAACACTTCTCGCGCGCCGGCTTCTTCCGCCGATTCCTTGATCGCGCGTTTTTCGACATTGGTCGAGCCGCAGGGCACGCAGATCAGCACCCGAGGGCTGGGCTTGAGGAAACGCGATTTGTGCACCTTGCGGATGAAATGTTTGAGCATTTCCTCGGTGTAGGTGAAGTCGGCGATGACGCCGTCCTTCATCGGACGCACGGTAGTGATGTGTCCCGGAGTGCGGCCAAGCATCAGCTTGGCTTCGCTGCCGACCGCGGCGACCGAGCGGTTGCCGCCACCGACGCGGTCGTGGCGCACTGCGACCACCGACGGCTCATTCAGGACGATGCCCTGACCGCGGACGAAAATAAGTGTGTTGGCCGTGCCCAGATCGATGGACAGGTCGTTGGAGAACATGCCGCGAAACTTTTTGAACATCGGGAAGCGTGCCGGTGGGAGAGCGTGACGGAGGATGCCGGCAGGCTGCGGGACGCAGAACCGCCGGAAAAACATGGGGAGGTAGCCTCCTGCGCGTCGCGAACGCTGTCCTTGACATCGCGTGCGGTTTCGGCAGCGCGATAGCGTAACAAAAAACACGTTCCACGGCGGAATTCACGCTGCGGCTGCGCTGCGTTCACGCCTGACGCCTGCACGCCGCCGACATTCGGCCCGCGCGGTGCCGCTGGTCTCGCTGCGGGCCAGCGGCTACTCTATACGGCCGGTTTAGGGCCCTGATCCCAGCGCCTCACCTCCCTTTCCCAAGCGAAGACACGACACGATGGCTGCCCTGATCTGCGGTTCCCTTGCGTACGACACCATCATGGTGTTCCCGGATCAGTTCAAGAATCACATTCTTCCGGACAAGGTCCACATCCTGAACGTTTCGTTTCTGGTGCCGCGGATGCGCCGCGAATTCGGCGGCTGCGCCGGCAACATCGCCTACAACCTGAAGCTGTTGGGCGGCGATCCGATTCCGATGGCCACCGTGGGCCAGGATTTCGGCCCCTACCGCGAGTGGTTTGCCGAGATGGGCATTCCGCTGGAACGCGTGAAAGAAATTCCAGAGCTGTTCACGCCCCAGGCGTTCATCACCACCGATCTGGACAACAACCAGATCACCGCTTTCCACCCCGGGGCGATGATGCGGTCGTACGAGAACCACGTCCGCGACGTGCCGGGCGTGAGCTTCGGTATCGTCAGCCCCGATGGCCGCGATGGCATGCTGCAGAATGCGAAAGAATTCGCCGAATCGCGCATCCCGTTCATCTTCGATCCCGGCCAGGCCATGCCGCTGTTCAATGGCGAAGAGCTGCGCGCCTTCATCGAGCAGGCCGACTATGTAACCGTCAACGATTACGAATCGAGCCTGCTGCAGGAACGCACCGGCTGGAGCGAGCATGTGATCGCCGGCAAGGTGAAGGCGTACATCGCGACTCAGGGCCCCCGCGGCGCGCGGATCTTCGCCGATGGCAAGACCCTGGATATCCCGCCGGCCCACGAACGCCGGGTCACCGATCCCACCGGCTGCGGCGATGCTTTCCGCGCCGGCCTGATTTTCGGGATCGAGAAAGGCTACGACTGGCCGACGATCGGCCGGATCGGCAATCTGATGGGCGCGCTGAAGGTGGAACACCCTGGCACCCAGAACCAGCGCTTCGATTACACCGAGTTCGCCGAACAGTTCAGCCAGCAATTCGGCTACGCACTGTAATTGTCTGCGGCGATAGCGCGGGCTTAAGCCGGCTTTATCGACCGGTCCGCACTCATCTAGGCTGCTGAAAAAATCTCCCTCCAGGAGTCTTTCAGCCCGCACATCCGGCACTTGTCCGGACGTGCTCACGGCGAATCAATCGCTGGTGCGCCTGCTACGCCGGCGCAGCCATCGGGCTGCGTTAACAGCCTACTGAAAACCCGATGCCGCAGGTATTTCGCCAGCCTGTTGAACCGCATCGTCTAATCTGCGCGCTCCGTTACCTCGAGTCCACGCATGGCCATCGCTTACTGGTGCATTTTTGCCGCCGCCGTTCTGCCCTATCTCTGGACTTCGATCGGCAAATCCGCCGCCAAGGGCTACGACAATCACGACCCGCGCGGCTGGATGGCGACGCAGACCCATCCACGGGTGCAGCGCGGCAATGCCGCACACCTCAATGCCTTCGAAGCCTTCGCGCCGTTCGCGGCAGGCGTGCTGATGGCCCAAGCCGCAGGCGTCGACCCGGAGCGGATCAAGGTCCTCGCATTGGCATTCATCGTCTGCCGCGTACTTCACGGCGTGTTCTATCTCACCAACCTCGCCGCGCTGCGCTCGCTGTCGTGGTTCATCGGGATCAGCTGCGTCGCGACGCTGATGGTGCAGGCGGCGATGCGGGTGGGGTGATGGCGCAGGTACCTGACCGGTAGGGCGGGCTGACCGGGAATTCTGCTTTCCTTTCGCCCAAAAAAAAGCGCGCACATATAGTGCGCGCTTCCGGAGAAGACCATCCTGACGTCACCCGTGCAGGTGCGTTCCCCCCCTTGCAACCTCCGTATTGCAGCCAGCGTCCTTACCGGCTGGGAGGAGAATACCGATGTGGTTTCTGGTGTGAAGATGGGGGGTGCGCCAAACATGGCCAATCCCGGTGAGCGCACTTCAGGAAAACGCGCTATCTGACTGATTCACATGCTATCAATGGTGGCATGCTACCAAAAGCAGACAGTGTTAGGACAACATTGGTAGCGAGGTGAATATCAATAGCAATTCGTATATCTTCAACGGAAGTGTTTCGACAGCAGCATCCAAGCCCAATTACGTGAACTGAATCACAAAAAAAATGAATTCCCAAGACCGAATCCGATTGGCACGCCGCCACGCAGGCATGTCGCAAGCCAAATTGGCGGAAGCGATCGGCGTGCAGAGAAGCGCAGTCAGCCACTGGGAGTCGCCTCAGGGAAAGAATCCCAGCGTCGAACATCTCCGGTCAGTGGCAGTGGTCGCCGGGATCACGTTCGAATGGCTGGCGACCGGTCGCGGCAAGATGCAGCTGTCCGAGGATGCGATGCTGGACTCGGTTTCGGCCGCCGACGCCATCCTGATCGAAGACATGCTCGAACTGCGGCTGGTGCAGGCGTTTCGCGAAGCGTCGCCGCGCACACGCATCGCGCTGGTGGAAATCGTCGAAGAGCTCACCGCTAAGCGTCTGGGCCGCACTCGGGCGAAACGCCCGTCGCTGTGAACTCCGCAGAAGCCTGCCGCAGAGGGAAGAGCCACTGTTGCGCAGGGAACGGTGGGGGGCAGAGACTGTCGAAGCCGGGTCCGTGTCCCTACACTGACGCCCTGCGGACCCACTACTGGACCCCGCTCCCCCGGACTGGATCCCCATGCGCTCACTCGTCCGACGCCTCGTACGTCCCTTGGCGTCTTTGCTGCTCTTCATCGCGATGCCCGCGCTGGCGGTCGACGAATCGGATCTGCTGCCAGTCGATCAGGCGTTCGCGGTCAGTGCCGAAGCGGCTGCCCCGGATGCGGTGCGGATCCAGTGGAAGATCGCCGACGGCTACTACCTCTACCGTCACCGCACAACGGTGAAACCAGCAGTGGCGGCCGTCCGCAGCGGCGCGCTGCAGCTGCCGGCCGGCGAGCCTCACGAGGACGAGTATTTCGGCAAGACCCAGACCTATCGTCATGCGCTGACCGCCACGCTTCCGGGTATTGCGGGGATGGGGGCGGGGGCGACCGTATCGCTCACCGTGAAGTATCAGGGCTGCGCGGATCTGGGCATCTGCTACCCGCCGCAGACCCGCACGCTGTCGGTCGCGCTGCCGGGCGCAGCCACTGCAACGGCCGCTGACGCCGGCAGCTTCAACCCGCTGTCGCCGCGCATCGGCACATCGAATACCAATCCGCTGGGCGGCGTGTTCGGCAATGCCGGAAAAGCCGGGCCGCTGCCGGAAGACCAGGCTTTCGGCTTCGATGCCATCGTCGTCGACGGCAACAGCCTGCTGGTGCGGTTCACGCCCGCCCCGGGTTACTACCTGTATCGCGATCGCAGCACGTTCAAGCTGGATGCCGACGGCATTGCCCTCGCTGCACCGATGTGGCCGAAAGGCGCCTCGCATCGCGACGAGCATTTCGGCGACGTCACCGTTTATTTCGATCCCGTCGAAGTGCCGGTATCGCTGCGTCGAACCCGCGCCGACGCGCAGACCGTGACGCTTCATACGAGCTTCCAGGGCTGTCAGACCGACGGCATCTGCTATCCGCCGATGACGCGCGCAGTGCGGCTGACGCTGCCGCGCGGCGAGGTGGGCAAAGCAACCGCCGTCGACAGTACGGCGTCCGCAACCGCGGTGCCCGACAGCACAACCGTCGCCGCTGCGGCAACGGCGGCTGTCACTGATGTCAGCGGAACAGGCGAAACCTCGCCATCGGTACCGGTCGAATCCGCCGCCATCGTCACGCCCGCCGTACCGGAACTGCGCGTCTTCGGAATGAAGACGAATCTTCTGCTCGCCTTCGTCGCTGCGCTGCTGGGTGGGCTGATCCTCAACCTGATGCCCTGCGTGCTGCCGGTACTGTCGATCAAAGTGCTGGGCCTGATCGAAAGCAACGACACCCGTGAGCGCGCCCGGGCGCATGCGCGCTGGTATACCGCCGGCGTGCTGGTGAGCTTCATCGCGCTGGGGGCAATGGTGCTGGCGCTGCGCAATGCGGGCTTGGCGCTTGGCTGGGGCTTCCAGATGCAGCAGCCGGGCGTGGTTGCCGTGCTGGGCCTGATCGTCTTCCTGTTCGGGCTGAGCCTGTCGGGCGTATGGACGCTGACTGGCCGCTGGGTGGGCATGGGTCAGACGCTTGCGAACCGCAGCGGCGCGTCCGGGGATTTCTTCACCGGCGTGCTGGCGGTCGTGGTGGCGGCGCCGTGTACCGCACCGATGATGTTCCAGGCGCTGGCCTGGGCTTTCACCGCGTCCACCGCGTCGGCGCTGCTGGTGTTCTTCGGCTTGGGGCTGGGCCTTGCGGCGCCGTTCCTGCTGATCGCCTACATTCCGGCGCTGGCGCGCGTGCTGCCCAAGCCGGGCGCATGGATGGACACCTTCAAACAGCTTCTGGCATTTCCGCTGTATTTCACCGCGGTGTGGCTGGTGTGGGTGCTGGCGAAGCAGCGCGGCGCCGACGCCGTGGCGCTGTGGGCGGTGGCGGCGGTGCTGCTGGCATTCGCGGCCTGGGCGTGGACCCATGCGCAGCTGCGCAGCGTGCGCTGGGCCCGATACGCCGCACTCATCGCGATGCTGGCGGCGCTGTGGCCGCTCGGGTCGATCTGGCAGCTGCCGGCGAACACCCTGCGCGCCACCGCGCAGTCCTCGAAGACCCTGTCGATACCGTTCTCGGAACAGCGGCTCGCCGATCTGCGCAACTCCGGACGCGTGGTGCTGGTGAACATGACCGCCGACTGGTGCGTGAGCTGCAAGGCGAACGAAAAAGCGGTGTTCGGCCGCGAGGGGTTTCGCGATGCGCTGCAGGCCGCGAACGCGGTCTACATGGTGGGCGACTGGACCGATGTCGACCCCGCGATCACCGCATATCTGCAGCGCTATCGAGCCGTCGGCGTGCCGCTTTACGTGGTGTATCCGCGCGGCGGCGGCGAAGGTACCCTGCTGCCGACGCTGCTCACGCCGCGAACGATGCGCGCTGCGTTGGAGCGGGCCGCATCGAAGTGAGCGTGTCGGCTTGAACACCCGCATCGTTCTGATCGTCGCCGTTCTTGCAGCCACGCTGGGCGCGGTCGCCGGCTTGCTGGTCTCCGGACCAGGGCCGCTGTGGCGGAGCCGTTTCGGCCAGCAGGTGCTGCAGAACGCGATGGATGCGGCAGCCCCGCCGCTGCCAGCCGGTCTGGTCGTGGCGAAACGCGGCGAGCCGGTACCATCGCTGTCGCTTCCCGATCTGGCCGGCAACACCGTCCTGGTTCCCGACACTTGGACCGGACGGCCGCTGCTGATCAACGTCTGGGCGAGCTGGTGCGGCCCGTGCATCGATGAAATGCCCGAATTGCAGCGTTTCAGCGCGCAGCAGGGCGCAATCGGCGTCCAAGTCATCGGCATCGCCCTGGACGATCCCGCTGCGGTCCGCGAATTTCTGATCCGGATCCCGGTGCAGTATCCGATTCTCCTCGATACACCCGGCCGGGCCGACGCCAGCGTGCGCCTGGGCAATCGCAAGGGCGTGCTGCCCTATTCGGTGCTGGTCGGCGCCGACGGACGCCTGTTGAGACAGCGGATCGGCCCGTTTGCGGCCGGAGAACTGGATGCGTTCACCGCCATTGAGCTCCGCTGAGCATCCGGGATGCTCAAAGCCAAGGCCGTGACGCCAAGCCCGGCAAAACCTGACATTTCTGCGTCAGGGCATAAACGACACAGCACGGCACCCGCTTGACCCGCAGCGACAGGTGACGACGCAGCGGTTTCGCAGGGAGATTTCCGACCGCGTCGCCAGCAGACGAGCCCAAACCGTCCTTTTTGCGACACATTCGCAATTCGACCCCGGTTTGCAGGCCATGGGGACAGGCATCGTGTACTTGGCACGAACGATGCTTGTGCTCAGAACGAGCCCATCGCACCTGCGGCGGGACCCGTTTACGGTCGCGGTATCGCGTCCGCCCGCCCGCCAAGGTCTTTTCAATGTCCGCTAATACTGTCCCGTTTCCTGTGCAAAGTCGGCTGTTCGGCAAGTACTTCGAGTACAGCCGCTACAACGACGTGGTTCGCACCATGCACGGCATGTTGGCTGGCATTCCCGACGGACAGGCTTGCGTGCTGTCCACGCTGGACGGCCATCATCTGGCCCATGCCGCTGCGCCGATGTTGGACGCACCACGGTTGGCCGCCGTCGCCAGCTCGCTGTCGAATATGGCCGAAACCCTCACCCGCGACCTGGGCCAGCACGGATTCATTGAGCTGGTTATGCAGACCGATGCCGGCATCGCGGTGATCCAGCGGGTGCCGCGCCCGGGCCAGCAGATGGTGATGCTGACCGCAACCGGCCATGAGACCAATCCCGGCCTGTTGGCCAGCCTCACCCGTCACAGCGCTACGACCATCGCGACATTGTGTTCGGCTGCCCGGAATCGCTGACCGGACCGCCACCCCACACCTATTCTGCGGCAAGGACGCTCAAGCGCCCTACCGCACGTCGCTACCGGCATCGCGCCAGTCATCGACACACCGTACAACCCGTGCAGGGCGACGGCCCCAGGCAGCAATGCCGGGGCCGTAACTTTTTGTGTCCTTAGGCGACTCTCAAGCCGAATCAAGTTTCAAACAGACGCTTGAAAAGGGCCGAACGTCGCCGATCTGGACACTACTCCGGCTTTCGAGCAGACTGACTGCCCCAATGCTGGACCGGCTTCATGGCGCGACTGCTTGTTCTGCACGGCCCCAATCTGAATCTGCTTGGCGCCCGGGAGCCCGGGATCTACGGGCATACGGCGCTCGCTACGATCGATGCGGACCTGGCCGACCGTGCCATCGCCGCCGGACACGCGCTGGAGAGCTTCCAGTCCAACGCAGAACACGCGCTGGTGGACCGCATTCAGGCGGCACGCGGCAATGTCGACTTCATCCTGATCAACCCGGCCGCCTTCACCCATACGTCGGTCGCCATCCGCGACGCCTTGTCCGCAGTGGGCGTTCCCTTTATCGAGGTGCATCTGTCCAATCCGCACGCTCGCGAACCGTTCCGTCGCACCAGTTATTTCACCGACCTTGCGGTGGGCATCGTCGCCGGCTTCGGCCCGCTGGGCTACGGCCTTGCGCTGGCCGCGGCGATCCACCGTTTGCAAACCCCTTCCCCCTGAACCGACACCGGCGCCCGGATACCGGGCAGCGAGCGAGAACAACACCATGGACCTGCGCAAAATCAAGAAGCTGATCGACCTGCTCGAAGAGTCGAATCTCGCGGAAATCGAAATCAAGGAAGGCGAGGAGTCCGTGCGTCTGGCGCGCGTGCCCCGCGGCGGCATTGCGATGAGTTTGCCCGCGCCGGCGCCGATGCATCTGGAGCACGCGCCGCGCGCGGCGATGCCGGCGCATGCACCGGTGGAAGCGTCCAGCAGCGGCCGAGGCGGGCCGGAACTGCCCGACGGCCACATCGTGCGCTCGCCGATGGTCGGGATGTTTTACATATCGCCGTCACCGGATAAACCTGCGTTCGTGAAGATCGGTCAAGCCGTCAAACAGGGCGAAACGCTCGCTATCGTCGAAGCGATGAAAATGTTCAATCCGATCGAAGCGGATGTCTCCGGTACGGTGCTGGCGATTTTGTGCGACACCGGCCAGCCGGTCGAATTCGACCAGCCTCTGTTCGTGATCGGCTGAGGGCGGCGCCATGCTGGATAAAGTCGTTATCGCCAACCGCGGCGAGATCGCGCTGCGGATTCTGCGCGCATGTCACGCGCTGGGCATCAAAACGGTCGCGGTGCATTCCACCGTCGATCGCAATCTCAAACATGTGGCGATGGCCGACGAGTCGGTGTGCATCGGCCCGGCGGCCTCGAAGGACAGCTACCTCAACATGCCGGCGATCATTGCCGCCGCCGAAGTCACCGATGCCCAGGCGATCCATCCGGGCTACGGTTTTCTCAGCGAAAATGCCGACTTCGCCGAACGCGTGGAGTCCTCCGGCTTCATCTTCATCGGGCCGCGCGCCGAAACCATCCGGATGATGGGCGACAAGGTCGAAGCAATCCGCGCAATGAAGGCCGCCGGCGTACCCTGCGTACCGGGCAGCGGCGGCCCGCTCGACGACAATGCGACCGAAAACGCACGCATCGCCAACACGATCGGCTACCCGGTGATCATCAAGGCCGCAGGCGGTGGCGGCGGGCGCGGCATGCGCGTGGTGCACACCGAAGCCGCGCTTGAGAACGCCATCCAGACCACGCAGTCGGAGGCCAAGGCCGCGTTCGGCAACGAACAGGTCTACATGGAGAAATTCCTCCAGAACCCGCGCCACGTGGAGATCCAGGTGCTGGCCGACGGACAGGGCAACGCGATCCATCTGGGCGAACGCGATTGCTCGATGCAGCGTCGCCACCAGAAAGTCGTGGAAGAAGCGCCCGCGCCCGGGATCACCCCCGAGCAGCGCGCCGAAATCGGCAAAGTCTGCACCGAAGCCTGCGTGCGTATCGGCTATCGCGGCGCCGGCACCTTCGAGTTCCTGTACGAAGACGGCCGCTTTTATTTCATCGAAATGAACACCCGCATCCAAGTGGAACACCCGGTCACCGAACTGATCACCGGTATCGATCTGGTGAAGGAACAGCTGATGATCGCCGCCGGCCAGAAGCTGTCGATCCGTCAGAGCGACATCGTGCTCAACGGTCACGCCATCGAATGCCGCATCAATGCAGAAGACCCCGACACGTTCATGCCCTCACCCGGTCTGATCAAACATTTCCATGCTGCAGGCGGTCCCGGCGTGCGCGTGGATTCGCACATCTACGAAGGCTACCGGGTGCCGGCCAACTACGATTCGATGATCGGCAAACTGATCGTGCACGGTCCCGACCGCGCGACCGCCATTGCGCGGATGAAAGTCGCGCTGAGCGAGATGATCGTCGACGGCATCAAGACCAACATCGCCCTGCAGCAGCGGATCATGGCCGATGTCGGTTTCCAGACCGGCGGCCAGAATATCCACTACCTGGAAAAACGGCTGGCCGAACGCAAGGAAAAGACGCTGTCGATTCTTTGAGCCCAGCGGCGGAAACGCTGCGGTTCGCCAAAGCACCGCCGACGGTTGCATTGAGCTGTCATCCCGAATCCACGGCTTGATCGGGGCGAGGGATGACAGGGGGGCTTTGTTTACCTCCGCCAGTGCTGCGCGGCGATTGTCTCGGCGCGCAGCAATATCAGTCAACCGCTGGCGCGGACCTTGCCGGTCACGGTATCGACGATCACATCCGCGCACTGCGGGTTGCCGCCGAATACGAACGACGCATTCGCCCACATCACCCCCTGCGGTACGCGCAGTGCGACGCTGGCATAGGGGTCGCTGTAGCCGAACTGTTCCTTGAGCCGGTCCGCGTCCGGCAGATCCATATCGATCGGCCACGCCAGGGTGCCCGCATTCTCCGGTGCTTCGACGTCCAGTTCGACCGCATTGCCGAATTCGCCGTAGCCGGTTTCTTCAATGAGCAGCATCGTATCGCCGCGCAGAAACACCACGTGGAGGTGATCGATCGCCGAAGGATGCTCGATCAGGCCCGCCGATGCCGTGCCTACCGCTTCCAGCAGCTGGGCGTCCGGAAATTTCGCGCGCAGACGCTTAACCGCGATCTCCACGCGTCCGTTGAAACTGAGAATGGCCATGGGTGGAATTCTTTCCCTGAGGGCGGCGCGCGACGGCGTACCGTCGTGATCGCATAACGCAATAAGGCGGAAAAAAGCATTCAGGACGACGGAACGCGCTGTCGATGATGCTGCGATCACATGACCTTTCCCTGGTCGTGGCTTGCCTGGAGTGGCCGGCCGTCATGCACCATAGCGTAAAAAACCGCCCAGCCGAGCCGCTGCCGACGGCCCGCTGCAGTCGGGACGCGCCTGCGGGCTATGATCGGGCTTCTCAGTGCACAACAGGACAGGCAGGGACGTGAATCCGCAGCAGGGGGCCGCAGGCGACGATCTTCAGCGCATGGAAGCTGAACTGCAGACGTTCGCGCGACGGATCGACCGCACGCTGCGCTGGCATTACGCCACGCATGGCATGCGCCGCCTGCTGGCGCGTCCCAGGTACGCGCGCGAACGTGGCCGCACTGTAGCGACGGGCATGCCGTCCACGTGGCTGGTATTGATCGTGGTGCTAATGATCGCCGCGGCTGTCGGCACCGCATGGCTGCCACAGCTGTCGAGCTGGATGCCGTTCCTGCCGTCGGTCTCGCCCATGCCCCGGGTTTCGCCGTGGTGGGTGGGCGCTGCGATCGTCGCGCTGGTCGTCATCGAGCGCCTGGTGATTCCGCAGCTTGCCCTGCTGCGATGCCGCTTCCGCCTAATGCGCCTGGAACACAGGGAAGGCGACACCGGTTTCCCCTTCGTCTACATGGTCGCGCGCGCGCGGGACACGCCGACCGGTTTCGGTTGGGAAGCGTGGCGCAGCGCGCGCGGGGTCGAACCTGGCGATATCGTGATCTCGATCAGCGATGCGCATGGACGCGGCCTGGGCATCATTCCGCTGCGCACCGTCGGGCGCCTGCCGGCGATCATCTGGGATCGCGACCTATTCCAGAGCGACGCTTTTCCGCCGCTGTCGCCGTCCGTGCGCGCTCTGGCGGTTGCCTTCGACGAGGCCTGTCAGCGCAACGGCAAACACGCCAAACGCATCGAGCGCAGCCTCGCAGTCCGCTCCGGCCAGATCCAGCCGAAGGCGGCGGTCGATCCTGCACGGGCCTGGGCAGCGGTCTCGCTGGACGTGACCGTCAAAGCGCGGCTGATCTCGCTGGCCGGCCATTTCGCCAGCGGCAGCGCCTCGGCGACCCGCGGCCTGCTGCTGTACGGCCCGCCGGGCACCGGCAAGACGCTGATCGCGCGGACCTTCGCCGACAGCATGGGCTGCGCGTTTTTTCCGCTGTCGCTCACCGATCTCAAATCGGGCTACATCGGCCAGAGCGGCGAGAACGTCAAGGCGCTTTGGAGCAAGGCACGCGGCGAGCCGCGCGCGGTAATTTTCGTCGACGAATGCGAAGGCGTGTTCGGCCGCCGCGGCGGCGTGGGCACCGACAGCTTCGTCGAGGAGATCGTCACCGCCTTCCTCGCGCAGTGGGACGGCTTCGACCGCCAGTCGAGCGTCTGGGTGGTGGGTGCGACCAATCGCCGCGATCTGATCGACGCCGCGCTGATGTCGCGCTTCGAAGACCAGCTCGAAATCGGCCTGCCCAGCGGCCTGCAGCGGCTGGAAATCCTTGCCAGCGAATTCGCGCGCCTCGGTATTCCACCGCCGCTGCCTGTGCAGACCGAAGCACTGACCTTGGGCATGTCCGGACGCGACCTGAGCAGCCTCGCCAAGCGCGTGGTGCGCGAGCACGGCATCAAAACGCCGATCGGCGAAGATGCCATGGCCGCGTTCACGACTGCGATGCGCAAACAGGGCTCCACCGCAACCGATACGCACGCCCGCTGGGATACGCTGATCCTGTCAGACGCCACGATGAAGGAATTGAAGACCACCAGCGGCCTGCTGCAGCACGCCGAGGCGTTCCGAAAGCGCGGCATTGGTGTGCCGCGCGGCCTGCTGCTGTACGGCCCGCCCGGCACCGGCAAAACCCAGATCGCGCGCACGCTGGCCAACGAAACCGGGCTGCGCTTCATCGCTGCGTCCACCGCCGATATCAAGCAGGGTTATCTGGGCCAGAGCGGGCAGAAAGTGCGCGAACTGTTCGAGCGCGCGCGCGAATCGGCGCCATCGCTGCTGTTCATCGATGAACTGGACATCATCGCCGCCACCCGCGGCGGGCAGTCCGACGCCATCCTCACCGAAATCGTCGGCCAGCTGCTGCAGGAAATGGACGGCATCGCCGCGCAGACCCAGCCGGTGTTCGTGCTGGCCGCAACCAACCGCCGCGATCAGATCGACGCAGCGGTATTGTCGCGCTTGCCCAAGCAGATCGAAATTCCGCTGCCCGACCGCGATGGTGCGCGACAATTGCTCGCGGTGATGCTGGCCCGAAAACCGCTGGCGTTCGATCTGGAAGAGGGTACCAAACAACTCGCGACCCGCGCCGATGGCAGAAGCGGACGCGATCTGCGCAGCTGGGTGGAAAGCGCAGAACACAACGCAGTTTCGCGTGCGATCGAAGCGGGGGATCCGGATACGATCATGATCGAGATGCGGGATTTTGGTTGATTCATTGATTCGCGGTGATCGATTGAAGGAAACATGCCATTCCTTCTCCCCGCAACGCGGGGAGAAGGTGCCCGAAGGGCGGATGAGGGGCGCCCTTGGCATCGGTCGTAGTGCCTTCAAATAACGGCGGGCTCAAGCCCGCCGTATGCATCACACACGAAAGCTGTACGTCATAGGGTGCAGCCTTGGCGTACCGTCTGCTTTTACAGGACGCATAGCAGGGACATCACCCGGCAAGTAATCACTCATTCCATTGAGAGAGCCTGTCATATCTGACAGGCCATGTTGTGGGCAAAGCGGTGGCAGTGTTGCTCCGTGCATGATTGGGGGCGGTGTCAGTCG
>JAYVSK010000070.1:0-2182 GCA_043775395.1 Lysobacter sp.
GAAGCCGTCGCCGATCTCCACGCCTTTGACCGCATTGATCGACATCATCGCGGCGGCAAGATCGCCGTCCAGCTTGCCGTAGATCGGTTCGCCCCACCCCGGCGGCACGCCGTCGGCGACCACGGTGACGCGCGCGCCGACCGAATCTCCGGATTTGCGCAGCGCGTCCATATCACTTTCCAGCGCCGTCACCTGTTCGGCAATTGGCCAGAAAAACGGGTTGTCTTCAACCGCACTCCAATCGAACGTGCCCAGCGCGTGATCCGGCAGTACGCCACCCAGCTGCGACAGATACCCGCGCACGGTCACGCTGTAGCGCTCCGCCAGCCATTTTTTTGCGATCACCGCTGCAGCGACGCGCATCGTGGTTTCGCGCGCGCTGCTGCGCCCGCCGCCGCGCGGATCGCGGATGCCGTATTTCTGCCAGTAGGTGTAATCGGCGTGCGCGGGCCGGAACTGCGCGGCGATGTTGCCGTAGTCCTTGCTGCGCGCGTCGGTATTGCGGACCAGCAGTGCGATCGGCGTACCGGTGGTGTGGCCTTCGTACACGCCGCTGAGAATCTCTACCGCATCGGTCTCGTGGCGCTGCGAGGTATGGCGGCTGCGGCCGGTGGCGCGACGCTGCAGATCCCGTGCGAATTCGTCCGCCGAAATCGCCAAACCGGGCGGACAGCCGTCGATCACGCAGCCGATCGCCGGCCCGTGCGATTCGCCAAACGTGGTGACGCGCAGCAGATGGCCGAAACTGTTGCTCATGCGGCGACCTCAGAACAACCCGGCGGCGGCAGGCGTGGATGCAGGCGCAGGATCCCGTGCGTCGGCCAACTGGCGGATACGGGCGTGATAGGTCATCAGATCGCGGCATTCGGCAATGAACACGCCCATCTGCCCGACTTTGAACTCGACCCACGCCAGCGGCAATTCCGGCAGCAGGCGGCTGAGCGCACGTTCTGACTCCCCGACTTCGCAGATCAGCAAGCCGTCTTCGGTGAGGTGCAGCGGCGCATCGCGAAGGATGCACAATGCCAGATCAAGGCCGTCGTCGCCTGCGCGCAGACCCAGTTCGGGCTCGAAGGAATATTCCTTCGGCAGCGCATCGGTCTCGGCGTTGGTGACGTACGGTGGGTTGGTGACGATCAGGTCGTAATGCTCGCCCTGCAGGCTAGCGAACAGGTCCGAATTCAGGAAGCGTACGTTTTCGGCCTGCAATCGCGCTTTGTTTTCGCCGGCCAGCGCCAGCGCATCGTCGCTGATGTCCACACCATCGACGTGCCATTCGGGATTGTAATGGGCCATGGCGATGGCGATACAGCCGGAGCCGGTGCACAGATCCAGCGCGCGGCGTACCTCGCGACCACCCAGCCAGGGCTCGAAGCCGGATTCGATCAGTTCGGCGATCGGCGAACGTGGCACCAGCGCACGGGCATCGGTCTTGAAGCTGAGGCTGGCGAACCAGGCCTCACCGGTGAGATAGGCGGCCGGAATGCGCTCTTCGATGCGGCGCAGAAACAGACCCAGCACGTCTTCCTTTTCGGCCAGCGTGACCCGGGACTGGCCATATACCGGCGGAAGATCGTGCGGCAGATGCAGCGCGTGCAGCGTGAGCTGGGTCGCTTCGTCCAGCGCATTGTCGTAGCTGTGGCCGAAGGTGAGCCCGGCCGCATTGAAGCGGCTGGCGCCATACCGGATCAAGTCGATGATCGTCTGCAGCTCGTCGGTCATGGCGGAGTCGATGCCGGAATTTCGCTGGAAAGGCCGTCAAGTATAGCGGCGGCGCGGGTATCATGGCCGCACTTGCAGTCATGCCCCAAGAAGTCACCGCGATGTTCAACCGCACCACCGTTTTGATCCTGCTGGTGGCGCTGGCCACGGGTGCAGGCCTGTTCGCTGCCGAATACCTCTACAGCGGTCGCGCATCTGCCGGGCCGCAGCTGCAGTCCATGCGCCGGCTGACCACGCCGCGCGATTTGCCTGCGTTCACCCTGCAGCAGTCCGATCGCACGCAGCTGGTACCCGGCGAGCTGCGCGGCCATTGGACCGTGGTTTTCATTGGATTCACGTATTGCCCCGACGTGTGTCCGACCACGCTCGCGTCGCTTGCGCAGGCGCAGACGCGGTGGGCGACGCTGCCGGAAAGCACCCGACCGCGGGTGTTGTTCGTGTCGGTGGATCCGGAGCGCGA
>JAYVSK010000071.1:0-5161 GCA_043775395.1 Lysobacter sp.
CCGGCAGTGCTGGAAGTCTCAATCGGCCATGCGCTCATCAGCGAAGCCCTGTATGCGGGGCTGGCTGCAACGGTCAAACGCTATCTCGCCGTCATCGGCTAGCGTTGATGCCTCTCGCGAGCGGCATACTCCCGCCCGCGATGACAATGATCATTGCCGCTTGAAACTGATGCTGCTCAGACCTGCGTTCTGTGCGGTGGCCAACACTTTGGCGATGACCTGATAGTCCGCTTCGCCGTTGGCGTCGATTTTCAGAGCCGGCAGCTGCGCACCTCCACGCTCGATTTCTGCCGAAAGCATCGAGGACAGCGCCGAGACGGGCACCGGCTGATCCGAAAGAAACACTTCGCCAGCGGCGTCGATCCGCAGTTCGATCGGTGGTGGGGGTGTTTGATCAATGAGGGACGGCTTTCCGCCAAGCGGCAGCGGTATCGCCTGGCTGAACACCGGGGCGGTGACCATGAACATCACCAACATGACCAGCATCACATCGACCAGCGGGGTGATGTTCATTGCCGAAATGGCGTCCTGCCGGGATTCTGCTTGCGCGAAAGCCATGGCCCTGCTCCTCTCGGTTGAGTGCTGTTCCACGTTACTCGCGTCCGCACCGAAACTGCAAGCCACATTGTGGAAAGTCCGGGCGACTCCCCCACAAAAAAACGCCGCCCGGGTGGGCGGCGTTGGAATGTTGCAAGCGGTTTGCGGGCGCGGCGACGGGCTGCAGGTCCGCCATCGGCCGGTGATGCGGTTTACTTCTTTACGAAACCGATCTTCTTCATATCGGCGTTCTTAGCCGAAGCCAGGACTTTTGCCAGCACTTCGTACTGCGCGTCTTCGTTCACATCGACCTCAAGCGTGGGCTGATTGTTCGGATCGCGCTCGATTTCGCTGCTCATCATGCTGCGCAGGGCACTGACTGGCGTTGGACTGTCGTTCCAGAACACCGTCCCCGATGCGTCGATACGAAGCTTGATCGGCGGTGGCGGTTCTTTCGGATTCTCAGGCGGATTGGTAGTCCGCTGCGGCAAGTCGATGTCGATCGGGTAGGACAGGATCGGCGCGGTCACCATGAAAATGATCAGCAGCACCAACATCACGTCCACGAGGGGTGTGACGTTGATATCGGCCATCGGGCCACCACCGGAGTTGGATGCGAATGCCATGCGTCTGCTCTCAGTCTGTGTGCGTCAGTTACGTTCGCGCGTGGCGATGAAGCCAACCTTGCGCATGCCTTGGGCCTGGGCGATGTTGACCACTTCATTCACGTAGCGATAGTGCGTGGTCTTGTCGCCGCGGATATTGACCGCCGGCTGCGGGGTTTTCTGGGCCTCGACCGAAAGCCGGCTTTCCAGCAATTCGCGGGTCATCGGTTCATCGTTGAGGAAGTAACGGCCTTCCTCGGTAACGGCGACCGTGATCGGCTGCGTTGGAGGAATATTGGCCTCAGTATTGTCGAGGGTCGCCTGCGGCAGCTCGACCTTGGTTTTGTGCGACATCAGCGGTGCCGTGATCATGAAGATGATCAGCAGCACCAACATCACGTCCACGAGGGGCGTGACGTTGATTTCGGACATCGGGCCGCCGCTGTCGTTACCGGAACTGAAGGACATGGCTTCTACTCCCTCGAAGATTCGATCGTCGCGTCGATCAGCGCTTACCGGCAACTTCGCCGACGCGGGCGCCGGTCGCGAAGAAGTCGTGCAGATCGTGCGCGAAGGTGTCGAACTTGTTGTTGGTAATGCGATTGCTGCGCACAAAGAAGTTGTACGCGAGCACCGCCGGGATGGCGACGAACAGACCGACGGCGGTCATGATCAGCGCTTCACCTACCGGGCCAGCAACGGCGTCGATGGAAGCCTGACCGGTCGCACCGATCTTGATCAGCGCGCCGTAGATGCCCCACACGGTGCCGAGCAGGCCGACGAACGGCGCGGTCGAACCGACGGTGGCAAGTACGGTGAGACCGCTTTCGAGGCCCATCGATTCGCGGGTAACGGCTTGGCGCAGTGCGCGATCAACGAACTCGGAGCGGTTCAGGGACTCGACCAGACGCGAACCTTCATGACGCTGGTGATGCGCAGCGGCTTGAGCGGCGTCGAGAGCGATCTTCGAAAACGGCTCGCTCTTGGGCTGCTCTTCCATGAAGCGGATCGAGTCCTGCGCATTCGGGGTTTCCCAGAACGTGCCGGTCACCGAGTCGCCGCGACGGCGGAGGTTGGTGTTCTTGATGAAGTTGACGACGATCCAGTACCAGGACATCGCGGACATGATAGCCAAGGTGGCGGCGACGGCGATCTGGACGACGTAGTCGCCAGGGTGGGCCATCATCTCTGCGACCAGATGGTCGACACCCATCTGCTTCAGAGCGGCGGCGCTGTTGCCCCCGGTTGCGGCGGCGGTGGTTTCCTGCAGCATGACGCTTACCTTTCTTGTGTGTGGAAGGAACGATTCAACGGCTCAAAGCAACGGGTCAATCGGGTAAAAGAATAGCGGGTCAATCAGGGAGCGTAAGGTCGAGCGGCAGAATACCGACCCCCGCAGCGCCCGGGCAAAGCTTCACTTTTTTGGCCCAGGTCAGCGCGGCACGATCGAGGTCGCGGTCGCGGCTGCCCACTTCGATCGCGGCGTCGGTTACCCGACCATCCGCTTCATAGTTGATCTTGATGCGCATCTTGGCACCGCGCCCAGCGCGGGAGATCGCTGCGGCAAGCTGCCCATCCGGTGGCTTGGAGCAGATGCTGCCGCGAAGGTCGCCGTTGTTGCGCGGCGGACCGCTGGGCGCCGGTGGCGCCGGCGGTGCCGGTGGTGCCGGCGGCGGTGCCGGCGTATCGACCGGCGACGGTTCATCGAAGGTCACCGGCGGCGGATCTTCCGGCGGTGGCTCGATCACGGGACGCGGGGTTTCCTGCGGCGTGAGTTTGATTTCTTTCGGCGGTTCCGGCGGTGGCGGCGGCGGCGGCGGCGGTGGCGGCGGCGGCTCGATGATGACGACGCTGGTGTTCTGCTCTTCTTCCTGCTCAGCGCCCGGCGGCGTCACCGGAACCAGCAACAACATGAGCGCTGCAATATGCAGCGCAATGGCGAAGCTGATAGCGGTGATCCTCGACCAGTTCAGGCCGGGATCTTCGCGGTCGCGCTTGTCGTGTGTCGGCAACTGTTGGGTCATGCGCAGCAGGCTCGGTTTAGCGGACTCGTGGTACTGGCTCGATATCGAGTTCTCAATCTATCCATGATGATGAACCCGACCCCAAACCACCATACCCCGGAATGGTCGAACCGCAACAGGTTTCTTGGCGAGAACTTGTTGCGGGAATCTGTAAGCTTATACCAATCGCGGCGGGACTTACCAACACCCCCGGCTTCATCGGGGAGGCCCGATTCGAAGAGGCATCGGCGGACTCCGCCTCATTTTTTGCCGGGCAACGCCAGAATGTCGTTGGCTTCCTTCGGCTTTTTCACGCCCTTGGCCAAAGCTTCGCGCGCCGCTGCTTTGGCTTCGGCCAAGCGGTCCTCGTTGCGCAGCACCTTGGCCAGATTCAGCGAAGCTTCGCCATCGGTAGCGACCTTCGACGCGCGCGTGTAGAAATCGATCGCCTGCGGTACTTTGTCGTCGGCGTAATAGCTCTGGGCGATAATCGAATAATCGTTGGCCAGCGTCTGCGAGGGCGTGATCGCACCCTTGCTTACGCCTTCCTCCAGCACCGCCTGCGCGTCCTTGTATTTTTCAGCGTTGACGTAACCCACGAACAGCGCGCGGTATTCTTTGCCATCTACAAGCAACCCTTGTTTACGCGCATTTTCGAGCAGCGCATTGGCCTTCTCGAAATTGTCTGCCTGCTGGTACAAAGCCACAGCGTTCATCAATACGCTGCGGTCTTTGGGATTGACCGCAAGAATTTTTTCGTACATCGCAGCGCCTTCGGCCGGACGATCCAGCTGGCTCAAAAGATAAGCCTTGAGCGCGATCGCTTCGGATTTTTCGCTTTTGGTTTCGCTCAAGAACCGATCGATGACAGTGAGCGCTTCCGTATACCGATCCAGCTGGTTGAGCGTAATTGCGTAGTTGAACATGATCTGGTAATGGCCGTTATTGTCGAGACCGTTTGCGTCGACGGTCTTCTTGAAATACTCGACGCCCTTGGCGTTGTCGTTGACCGACGTCGCGGCGCTGGCGGCGAGCTGATAGAGATAGCTCAGCAGATAGCTGTTGGTCGAGCCTGCAGCGCTGAATGCGTCGACTTTGGTCATCACATCGGCGTATTTCTTGGCGTCGTAATCGGCCTGGATCGCGTTGGCGGTCTTCGCATCCTTGCCGGAGACCGACTGCTTCGCTGGTTCCACGCGCGTGGCCTGAGGATATTGCGCCGGCTGGGTATTGGTCTTGGCCGCGGCTTCGGTCTTGCGCTGACGCGCGCGCTCAGCGGCGGCGGCGGCGCTGCCGGTCATGGTGGTCGATTTTGGCTTGTCTTCCATGTCACCCCCAACTTCGCTGTCTTGCGCTAACGCGCCTCCGGCATATGCGCAGCCGATCAGCAGAGCGATAGCGGCATGAAGAGCGGTTTTGGGAAGAACGCGAAGAGAGGCTGTGGTCATTGAAGTTCTCGGGTCGAAGTGACGTAGGAAGCGACGGTGTCGGCAGAATGGGATTTGATCACGCGCTTTGGATCATGAACATTGCTGCGGAGCGCGCGGCAGCGCGATGGATGCAGGCGCCCCGCTGGAGGCGAGGAGGATACGCTCAGCCGCACTTCGGCTTGCGGCCGGCAGCGCGGGACTGTTCGTAGGCCGGCATCAACGCGTCAGCGCGCTTGCGCAGTTCGCCGATGCGCGATTTCGGGTCGGGGTGCGTCGACAGCCACTCCGGCGGACGGCTGCCTCCGCTTGCGGTCAGCATGTTCTGCCACAGATCGACCGCCTGGCGCGGATCGAATCCCGCCTGGGCCATCAAGCGTTGACCGACGACGTCCGCTTCGGTTTCCTGCTCGCGGGTGCCCGGCAGCAGAAAGCCGCCTTGGGCGAGAATGCTGCCGCCCTGGGTGGCGATGTCGGAGCCGCCCTGGCCATAGCGGGAACCCGCCAACGCGCCGAACAGCTGAACCACGCCGGCCGCGCCCATCTGGCGGGTGACGCGCTCGTCGTGGTGACGCTCGATCACATGGCC
>JAYVSK010000072.1:0-5844 GCA_043775395.1 Lysobacter sp.
GCCCTCACCGTCGAATCCCTAGCCAAGCGCGTCCGCCTCCCCACCAGTGAACTCACCATTCTCGAAGGCATCGATTTCGAGATCGCGACCGGCGACAGCGTGGCGATCATCGGCGCGTCGGGATCGGGCAAAAGTACGCTGTTGGCGCTGATGGCCGGGTTGGATACGCCCAGCGACGGTCGCGTGCTGTTGGACGGTGCGCCGCTGTCGACGCTGGACGAGGATGGGCGCGCGAAGGTGCGCGGAGAGAAGGTTGGGTTTGTGTTCCAGAGTTTCCAGCTGCTGCCGTCGTTGACCGCATTGGAAAACGTGATGCTGCCGCTGGAGCTGCGCGGCGATGCCGATGTCGACGGCCCGGCGCGCGAGATTCTGCGCAAGGTTGGGCTCAGCGAACGTCTCGATCACTACCCGCGGCAGTTGTCCGGCGGCGAGCAGCAGCGCGTGGCGCTGGCGCGCGCGTTCGTGACCCGGCCGGCGCTGTTGTTCGCGGACGAGCCCACCGGCAACCTCGACACGCGCACCGGGCAGGCGATCATCGAACTGTTGTTCGGAATGAACACCGATGCCGGCACCACGCTGGTGTTGGTGACCCACGATGAGCATCTCGCCGAACGCTGTCATCGCGTACTGCGTTTGGACAGCGGCCGGCTGGTGTCGGCGTGAAGTTGCTCTCATTGGCCTGGCGCCAGCTGCGGCGCGATCTCGCTGCAGGCGACATCCGCATCCTGATCGCCGCGCTGGTGCTGGCGGTGATCGCGGTGACGTCGGTGGGTTTCGTCACCGATCGCGCCGGCCGCGCCTTGGCGCTTGAAGCGAATCGTCTGCTTGGCGGCGACGCGGTGGTGCGCGGCGATGCGCCCATCGTTGGGAAGATTTTCGACGCCTCGAAACGCGACGGCCTGCGCCGCGCCGAAGCCGTCGAGCTGCCCAGCATGATCCGCGTCGGCAGCGGTGATACCGCGCGCTTGAAGCTGGGCGAGCTGCGTGCGCTGGGCGAGGGCTTTCCGCTGCGCGGGCAGTTCCGCATCGTCGATGGCAAAGGCGAGCGCAATGTCGCGGGCGGCCCCGCGCCCGGTACGCTGTGGCTGAGCCGCGGCGGCGCCGACGCGCTGGATGCCAAGCCGGGCGATGTTATCGGCATCGGCACCGCCGAGCTGAAGCTCACCGCAGTGGTGCTGCAGGAGCCCGATGGCGCGATCGATTATTTCAACGTTGCGCCGAAAGTGTTTCTCGCGATGAAAGATCTGCCAGCGACCGGGTTGATCCAGCCCGGCAGCCGCGTCGGCTACACACTGGTGATCGCCGGTGAACCCGCTGCGGTCGAAACTTTCGCGAAGACCGCGCGCGCCGCAATCGGCCGCGGCCAGCGTTTGGACACCATCGGCGATGCGCGTCCGGAAATTCGCTCCGCGCTGGATCGCGCCGGCCGTTTTCTCGGTCTGGCCGCATTGGTGTCGGTGGTGCTTGCGGCGGTGGCAGTGGCGATGGCCGCGCGCCGTCACAGCGAGCGTCATCTGTCCGGCGCGGCGGTAATGCGCTGCTTGGGCGCCAGCCAGCGTACGCTCGCGGCGATTCATATCGGCGAGCTGTTGATTCTGGGCGTAGTGGCCAGCGCCATCGGCGTCGTCATCGCATTCGCACTGCAGTGGATGATCGGTGCGTGGTTGGCGAACGAACTGCAGGTGGCGATTCCACCGGCAAGCCCATGGCCTGCGTTGCAGGGCTTCGCCGTCGGCATCGTGGTGTTGATGTCGTTCGGCGCGCCGCCGGTGCTGGCGCTGCGCCGCGTGCCGGCGCTGCGCGTACTGCGTCGCGATTTGGATGCCACCGAGCCCAGCGCGTGGCTGGTTGGGCTGGCCGGTTTCAGCGGTCTGGGCGCGCTGCTGTGGTGGCAGGCGGGTTCGGCGAAACTTGGCGGCATTATGCTGCTGGGCATCGTCGCCACGTTGGCGGCGCTGGCGTTGATCGCTTACCTGCTCATTCTGTTGGTGCGGCGTCTGCGCTCACGTCTGCGCGGCAGCCTGCGCTACGGCTTGGCCAACGTCAGCCGTCGCGCTGCGACCAGCATTGCGCAGGTGTCGGCGCTGGGTCTGGGATTGATGGCGCTGCTGCTGTTGACGTTCGTGCGCACAGATCTGCTCGATCGTTGGCGCTTGTCGCTGTCGGCCGATGCGCCGAATCGTTTCATCATCAACGTGCAGCCGGACCAGTTGGACGGCGTGCGCGCATATATCGCTAAACAAGGGTTGGCCGCGCCCAAACTCTATCCGATGATTCGCGGCCGTCTGCTGGAGCGCAACGGCAAGCCCACCAGCGGCGACGATTACGGTGCGCAGGGCGACCGCGCGCGGCGTCTGGCGGAGCGTGAATTCAACCTGTCTTCTGCGGACAGCGTGGGCGACGACAACAAGATCGTTGCCGGCAAGCTCTGGCCGAAGACCGGCGCGAAGATGCCTGAGTTGTCGGTAGAGCAGCGGTTTGCGGAATCGCTGAACTGGAAGCTCGGCGACCGCGTCGCGTTCGACATCGCGGGGCAGCGCTTCGAAGCCAAAGTCACCAGCCTGCGCACCGTGGAATGGGAAAGCTTCAGGCCGAATTTCTTCGTGATTGCATCGCCCGGCGCGTTGGACGACTACCCGGCCAGCTACATCACCGCGGTGAAAGTCACGTCGGAGCAGCGTCGCTTTACGGCAGGTCTGGTCGAACGTTTCCCGAATCTTTCGGTGGTCGATGTCGACGCCATCCTCACTCAGGTCAAAAGCATCGGCGATCAGGTTGCGATGGTGGTGCAGGTGGTGTTCTGGTTTTCGCTGGCGGCCGGTGTGCTGGTGTTGCTGGCGGCAGTCAGCGCGAGCCAGGACGAGCGCCTGCGCGAGGGCGGCGTGATGCGCGCGCTGGGCGGCAGCCGAAAACAATTGCGGCTGGCGCAGGCTTCGGAGTTCGCGGTGATCGGTCTGTTGTCCGGCGTGGTGGCAGCGATTGCCGCATCGATTCTTGCGGGCGTGGTCGCCACCCAAGTGTTCGATCTGCCGTGGGAGATCAACTGGGGTATGGCCGCTGCGGGTGCCGGCTTGGGCATGCTGGCGGCGCTGACGGCGGGCCTGTTCGCGACCCGCCGCGTGTTGGATGCGCCGCCTTCGCTGGTGCTGTGCGAGCTGGATGCCTGAGCCCTGCTGGACGTCGGGATGTCTTGTGTTTCGTAGGTGCGACGGAAGTCGCGACAGGCGGCCTGAACACTATCGGCTGTTTGTCGCGACTTTCATCGCTCCTACAACAGCATGCCTTCAATGATGGTGGGTTCTATTCGTTTTCGTAGGCCTTCAAAGCATCCAAATCGGCCTGCGCCTTGCGCAGGCTGCTGCCGGCGGCGCTGTCGTCCAATCGTTTCGCCAATGCCTCGCGGCCCGGGCGACGCGACCAGCGATAGAAGTACAGCGTAGCGAGCAAGCCGATCACGCCGAACGCGGACCAGCCAAAGACCGGGAGCGGTATCGACGTCTGCCCGGTCTGTTGCGCATGCAGCGACAAGAGGATGGCTGGCGGCACCATCCACAGCAACCACCACGGCAAACCGACCACCGCGCCCCCGATGAGATAGTCGCGACGTAGTGTCGCGAGCCGCTGCTGAAGCTCCAGGACCGGCAGGCTGCGATCGATGCGGGCGATGCCGACCAGCACGATGTCGCTGGCGATGATCGTCGCGATGCCGTACAGCTGCACGACGATGCCGCAGATCACAACGACGGTGTTGCTCGAGAAGTTTCTCCACAGCCACACGCCGGCCACGACAGTGGCGATGCCGAACATCATCTGCAGCACCTGCCCCCAGAAGAGCGGGCGCAGGCTGGTTTTAATGCTGCCGATCTTCTGCTCGCGGAAAAGGGTGAGTTGCAGTGTGTTCTGCTGCTGGATGCGCTTGTCGAGCGTCTGCCAAGCCTGCTTGAGTTCGTCTAGTTTCATGGTGGTGTCCATCGTTGTGCTGCTCCGGCGGGTCGATCAGTCGAATGCGGGGTCCGCGATCTGCTCGCGGATGCGTTGTTTCAGGCGATTGAGTTTGGTCGCGACGTTGCTTTCGCTGATGCCGATCACGTCGGCGATCTCGCGCTGGCTGCGGTCCTCCAGCCACAGCAGCAGCAGGGCGCGATCCATCGGCGATTGCCGGTCGATCACCGCGTACAGCGCGCGCAGCTGCTGATCGATGTCGTGCTGCGCGGTGCTGTCGTCGACCGCGAGATCGGGGTGGCTGCGGTGTTCTTCGAAGAATTCCTCGTCCAGCGACACCGGAGGCGCGCGGCTGCCGCTGCTGCGAACGTGCGAGATCGCCACGTTCAGCGCGATCCGGTACATCCATGTCGAAAACGGCCGCGCCGGGTCGTAGCCCGGGAACGCGCGCCATAGCTGGGCGGCGATCTCCTGGGCCAGATCCTGGCGGTCGTCGCGATGGCGGCAGTAGGTGACCGCCACCTTGAACACGATGCCCCGGTGCTGCTCCAGCAGGGCGGCGAAGCGGGTTTGCGGCGAATCCATGGCGTCTGCGATCGCGGGCATTGGGCTGGAATCCACGTGCGGGAATCTCAAGAAGAATGCTCACATGATTCGCGGCGGTGGGGGAAAGATCACAGGAGTGACATAACATGCGCGAATGATGCTTCCCCCGTTTTGCCGCCGAGGCCACCGCGATGACCGCTAATGCTCGCGATGCTGCGCTTGAAACCCTGTTCCTGCCGTTCGAGGCGGGCCTGTTGACGTGGCCTTCCGAGGGCGGAGCGCTCTTCCTGCGTGCGCGGGACGGCTGGCCGCTGCGCCAGCAGCCGCGGCCGGGACTGGTGTGCGAGCAGAGCTTCAAGCCCGATGTCCAGGCGCTGCAGGCTGGCGGTTGGACGGTCAGCGATCCGCAGCATGCCCATTCCGATGCTCGCTATGCGCTGGTGCTGGTGCTGCCGCCGCGACAGCGCGACGAGGCCCGCGCATTGTTCGCGCAGGCGCTGCAGCGCTGCGCACCGGGCGGCATCGTCGTGGCGTGCATCGCCAACGACGATGGCGCCAAGTCCGGCGAAGGCGATTTCAAGCGGCTGTGCGGGCTTGACGGCAATCTCACCAAACGTCATTGCCGCGTGTTCTGGGTGCGCGCTGACGAAGCGAACATTGATGCGGCCCTGCTTGCCGAATGGTCGACGCTGGATGCGGTGCGGCCGATTCTGGGCGGACGTTTCATGAGCCGGCCCGGCGTATTCGCCTGGGACCGCATCGATCCCGCATCGCAATGGCTGGCCGAACATTTACCGCACGATTTGCGCGGGCGCGCCGCCGATCTGGGCAGCGGATATGGTTATCTGTCGGCCGAGCTGCTGCAGCGCTGTTCCGGTATCGCATCGCTGGATCTTTACGAAGCCGAGGCGCGGGCAATCGATCTGGCGACACATAACCTCGCGGATGCGGCAGCGCGGCTGCCGCTGCGTTTTGTTTGGCACGATGTGACGGCGGGACTGTCCGAAAATTACGATGTCATCGTTACCAATCCGCCGTTCCACGCGCAGCAGAGCGCAGCGCGACCGGATATCGGCCGTGCGTTCATCGCTGCAGCGGCGGCAGCGCTGATGCCCGGCGGCAGGCTGTGGCTGGTCGCCAACCGCAATCTGCCCTATGAGCTGGAGCTGGACGCCAATTTCGGCAGCGTGCGTATCGTCGCCCAGCAGCAGGGTTTCAAGATTATCGAGGCGATCAAGGCGGTCGCCGCATCATCGCCCCGTACAGCGCCGCTGCCGATGCGGAAAAAACGTACACCCAGCCGCTCTGCCGAAGCGCGCGCATGGCGCGGCAACGCATGAAGCTGCTCAAGCTTAT
>JAYVSK010000073.1:0-7185 GCA_043775395.1 Lysobacter sp.
ATCTTTGTCGATGAACCGATCAGAGCCCCTGCCCGAACCGGCTGGCCGCGTGATGCGGCCGGGCAATGCGAGCGTTCGCATTGCGTTGATGAATGTTTCGCTGAAGCCTTGCGGGGCCCAAAACAAAACCGCGGCGCATTGATGCGCCGCGGTCGAAGTGATACTCAGCGACGCAGACCGAGTTTCTCGATCAGTGCCTTGTAGCGACCTGCATCCTTGCGGTGCAGATAATCCAGCAGGCTGCGACGATTGTTGACCATCTTCAACAGGCCACGGCGACTATGGTGGTCCTGCTTGTGCATCTTGAAGTGTTCGGTCAGGTGCATGATGCGCGCGGTGAGCAGGGCGACTTGGACTTCCGGCGAACCGGTGTCGTTTTCGCTGCGCTTGTTCGCTTCGATGACAATGCTTGAATCAATGGACATGATGAGCCTCTTTGACGCGTGATCGGCAGAAGCATCGTCCGGTATCGACCGGCACGGCGCACCGCTGGATCCGCCTGAATGAAATAACTGGAGAGTGCTGCCCGGGAAACGGAACGAATCCGCTTTGGACAACAGCGGAATTGTAGCCCCGCGCCCCCTTGCGGACAAGGGTCGGACATCGTTCAGCAGTGTGTCGGCACCGCCCATGCGGTCAGCGCGCAGTTGAAACATCCACGCTTGAAGCAGCCACTTCGGGCGGTGCGTTCAAAGCCTGCAGCGTTTCCGCCGCCCTTGAGATCCCCAGTGGCCTCAGGCGCCCAACTGCGCGGTACGCTCAGCACGGGCATCAGCCACTCGCGGACAGCCATGCGATAACCGTTGGTGGCGTCAGAGTTTGGCGGAATCCTGGCGATGGAACAGCCGCTGCGGCGAGAGGCTGCCCGCGTCATCGATACGGGCAAGACCGCGCGCGCGACCGGAGGGATCGAACACCGCGCATTCGCCGGAAATTTCATGGCTGAGCTGCAGGCGCTGGCCGTGCTCGAACCGGCGCATGCCATCCTCGGTGAGATCGATCCGGCGATAACCGACCAGACCCATTTCGATCGGCAGCAGGCAGGCATCGAGACAGTGCGCGTCCCGCTCGGCCAAGGCCTGCAGCGATTCGAGCGTCCACATCCGCGGGTCGCGGAACGGATCGACCCACAGCCGGCGCAGCTCGGCGACATGCGCGCCGCAGCCTAGCGCTTCGCCCAGATCGCGCACGAGGCTGCGCACGTAGGTGCCGGAGCCGCATTCCACGTGCAGGCGCAGCTGCGGCGCGTCGCCGTCGAGCAGATCCTGTTCCGACAACAGCTCGAAGGCGTGCACGTCGACCGGACGCGGCTCGATCTCGATGGTCTCGCCGCGGCGCGCTTTGACGTAGAGCGGCTCGCCGCCGCGCTTCAGTGCAGAGTAGATCGGCGGACGCTGCATGACCCGGCCGGTGAGGTTGAGCAGCGCAGCGTCGATGGTGCCGATGTCGTAGCGCTGCACCGGGCGTTCGCGCAGCGACAGGCCTTCGGCATCATCGGTATCGGTGACGACACCGAGCCGCGCCACGGTGTCATAGGCTTTGCGCGAACCGAGAAGATTGCCGGCGATTTTGGTGGCTTCGCCGAAACAGACCGGAAGCAGGCCGGTCGCCAGCGGATCGAGGCTGCCGGTATGCCCGGCTTTGTCCGCGCGGAACAGATGGCGTACGCGCTGCAGCGCCTGATTCGAGCTTAATCCCTGCGGCTTGTCGAGCAGCAGAATGCCGTCGAGTTTGCGGAAATGTTTGCGGGAAGCTTCGGCCATCGGTGGATGATATGTCCTAATCGGCCGGTGTGCAGGGTGGGCTTAAGCCCACCGTTAGCATCTTTACGATCGCATCAAGCGGTGGGCGAAATTCTTTCGACCATTCGATGTCACAAGCACGCTCGCTACCGATGGTGGACTAAAAGCCCACCCTACGAATCTGTGTGGAGATCGCGAAGCAGGTTGTCGATACGCTCGCCGCGGTCAACCGAATCGTCGTAATGGAAATGCAGTTCGGGCGTATGCCGCATCTTCACCGCGCGCGACAGCTCGTAACGGATTTCCGGCACCAGTTCCTTCAGGCCCTTCATCGCTTCTTTGGCACGCTCGGGCTGCAGCGCGGTCACGAATACCTTGGCATGCGCCATGTCGCGAGTGACTTCAACATCGGAAACGCTGACCGACGGCAGACCGTGCACGCGGACGACGGCGTGCACGATCGTGCCCAACTCGCGACGGAGCTGAGCGGACACGCGATCGGTGCGATGGAAGGATTTTTTCACTGTCAATTTTCTGCCAAATCAACACACGCTCAGAGCGTGCGCTGAACCTCGATGCGCTCAAAGCATTCGATCTGGTCGCCCGGCTTGACGTCGTTGTAAGCCTTGACGCCGATACCGCATTCGGTGCCGTTGCGGACTTCGTCGACGTTTTCCTTGAAGCGACGCAGCGATTCCAGTTCGCCCTCGAAGACAACCGTGTTGTCGCGCAGCACCCGGATCGGCTTGTTTCGCCTGACCACGCCTTCGATGACCATCGAGCCGGCGATTGCACCGAATTTTGAGCTGCGGAACACGTCGCGGACTTGGGCTGTGCCGATGATCTCTTCGCGGATCTCCACGCCGAGCAGACCCGACGCGACTTGCTTCACCTGATCGATCACGTCGTAAATGATCGAGAAGTAGCGCAGATCAAGACCGTTGGCCTCGACTACCTTGCGCGCGGAGGCATCCGCGCGAACATTGAAGCCGATGATGGTGGCTTTCGCCGCCAGTGCGGAGTTGGCATCGGATTCGGTGATGCCACCCACACCCGAGACGATCATGTTGATACGGATCTGATCGTTCGACAGACCCACCAGCGCCTGACGCAGCGCTTCCGCCGAACCCTGCACGTCGGCCTTGACCACGAGGTTGAGACTGAGCTGAGTGCCGCCCTGCCCCATCTGGGCCATGATGTCTTCCATGCGGTTGCCGGCCTGAGCGACCAGACGCGATTCGCGGCGTTTGGTATCGCGCTGCTGGGCGACTTCCTTCGCCAGACGCTCGTCGGCCACGACTACGAAATCGTCGCCGGCATCGGGCACGCCGGAAAGACCGAGCACTTGTACCGGAATCGACGGGCCCGCAGCCTGCACCTGCGTACCGGTCTCGTCGAACAGCGCGCGGACGCGACCATACTGCACGCCGCAGACCAGATAGTCGCCTTTTTGCAGGCTGCCTTCCTGGACCAGCACCGTCGCGACAGGACCACGGCCCTTGTCGAGTGCGGACTCGATCACCACGCCGCTGGCGCGGCCATCGGACACGGCTCTGAGTTCAAGCACTTCGGCCTGCAGCAGGATCGCGTCAAGCAATTCGTCGACGCCCTGGCCGGTCTTGGCCGAAACTTCGATGAACTGCGTTTCGCCGCCGAACTCTTCGGCGACGATGCCGTGCGCCAGCAGGTCGTTCTTAACGCGCAGCGGGTCGGCGCCGGATTTATCGATTTTGTTGACCGCCACCACCAGCTGTACGCCGGCGGCTTTCGCATGCTGGACTGCTTCCACCGTCTGCGGCATCACGCCGTCGTCGGCCGCCACCACCAGGATGACGATATCGGTGAGCTTGGCGCCGCGTGCGCGCATAGCGGTAAACGCGGCGTGGCCGGGGGTGTCGAGGAAACTGATGACGCCCTTCGGCGTTTCGACGTGATACGCGCCGATATGCTGGGTGATACCCCCGGCTTCGCCGGCCGCGACCTTGGCGCGACGGATGTAGTCGAGCAGCGAGGTCTTGCCGTGATCGACGTGGCCCATGATGGTGACCACCGGCGGACGCGACTTCCTTTCGCCCTGCTGGTCCTCGATATGCGCCAGCAGTTCGGTTTCGGCATCGTCGCCACCGGCCCGGATCGATTTGTGGCCGAGTTCTTCGGTGATCAGCACCGCGGTGTCGTGATCGATCGACTGGGTGATGGTCGCCATCACCCCCATCTTGAACAGTGCCTTCACCACGTCTCCGCCTTTGAGCGCCAGCTTCTGCGCCAGATCGGACACGGTGATGGCCTCGCCGATCGACACTTCGCGGATGACTTTCTCGGTCGGGCGGGTGAAGCCGTGTTGGCCACCGCCGCTGCGGCTCTGTTCGAGCTGACGCTTGGCCTTGGGTTTGGAACGCGCGGTCGAACGACGCTCCCGCTCGGTCGTACTCAGATGCAGCTGACCAGCAAAGCGCGCAGTGCTGTCGTCGTCTTCGACATCGGCGACCATCGCGTGGGAACCGCGATTGGGCTTGTTTTTCTGACCGGCGCGATCGTCCACCCGGGGCGGTTCGGTGCGCGCGGGCTTGGCATGACCATGGGCGCCGGTCTTCGGGCGGGCGGCGGCAGCGGTTTCGGTATCGGCGGCAACCTTGGGCGGCGCTGCGGCAGCGGCGGCACGGGCTGCGGCTTCATCAGTGATCCGCTTGCGCTCGGCGATAGCCTCGGCACGCTTGCGGTCGTCTTCGGCCAACCGCTGCTGTTCCTCGAGGTTGCGCGCACGCGACTCATCGAGCTTGCGCATGATATCGGCACGCTCGTCGTCGCTGCCGGGCGCGGGGCGCCCATCCTGCGGCTTGACCAGCGTCACTTTTTTGCGCACCACGACATCGACCGTCTGACGGTTCTTGCCGCCGCCGACAGTGATTTCCTGCTTGCGGTTGCGATTGAGCGTGATTTTGTTCGGCGCGGCCGATTCCTCGGCAGCCGCCTCGCTCTTGCCGTGAGACCGCTTGAGGAAACCAAGCAGCTTCAGCTTCTCGGCGCTGGTCACGGTCTGGTCGGGGCCGCTGAAGGGCATGCCGGCCTCGGCCAGCTGCTTCAGCAACTTCTCGACCGGAGTGTTTACCAGTTCGGCCAGTGTGCGGATGGTGGTTTGCTGCGACATTCGGTGTCCGTATCCTGAGGCGCGGGCCGACGATGATTCGACGGACACACGCGGGGGCTGCTTGTTGTGGAACTGGGCTCGCGTGAGCCCGGACTCGGGTGAGGCCAGGCTCGGCTGGGAGTTAGATTCTAATCGGGTTACCCAATCGTGTTGCGGTGCTCAGGCTTCGCGTTCGAGGCGGGCGATTTCCTCGGCGCGGGCGGCCAGGATCAGCGCCGCTGCGCGGGCCTCGTCCAAACCGTCGATGGCGAATTCCGCCACTTCATCCGCACCCAGTTCGCCCAGATCATCGACCGTGCGGACCCCATGCGCGGCCAAAGCATATGCAGTGTCGCTGTCCATGCCGTCCAGACTCAACAGATCGTCGGCCGGCTGGTGTTCGTCCAGCTCTTCTTCGACCGCCAACGCCTCGTTCAGCAGGGCATCGCGAGCGCGCGAGCGGAGTTCTTCGACGATGTCTTCGTCGAACCCCTCCACCGCAAGCAGCTCGCCGACCGGCACATAGGCGATTTCCTCGACCGTACTGAAGCCTTCGGCCACCAAGATGCTCGCGATTTCCTCGTCCACCTCCAGCTTGTTCATGAACAGCTGACGGGCAGTGGTCTGTTCGGCCTCACTCTTGGCCTGGACCTGATCGGCGGTCATCACATTGAGCTGCCAGCCGGTCAGACGGCTGGCGAGACGCACGTTCTGGCCGCCCTTGCCGATCGCCTGGGCCAGACGCTCTTCGGCGACCGCCAGATCCATCGAATGTTTTTCTTCATCGACGATGATCGACTGCA
The DNA here is from genome assembly GCA_043775395.1 of Lysobacter sp. GTDB lineage: Bacteria > Pseudomonadota > Gammaproteobacteria > Xanthomonadales > Xanthomonadaceae > Lysobacter_I. Next base: position 5,673 of record JAYVSK010000073.1, read on the forward strand.
CTTCAGCCGGCGCCATCGCATTGATGACGAACTGCGCCGGATTGTCCGACCACAGCACGATATCGACGCGTTCGCCGTTGAGTTCGTTTGAGACCGCTTGCACGCGCGAGCCGCGCATACCGATGCAGGCGCCGATCGGATCGGTACGGGTGTCGTAGGCAATCACCGCGATCTTGGCGCGGTCGCCCGGGTCGCGGGCGCAGGCCTTGATCTCGACCAGGCCTTGGCCGACTTCCGGCACTTCAAGCTTGAACAGCTCCATCATGAATTCGGGTGCGGCGCGGCTGATGAACAGCTGCGGACCGCGCGGTTCGCTGCGCACGTCGAACAGATAGCCGCGAACGCGATCGCCTGCACGCACGACGTCGCGCGGGATCGCCTTGTCCTTGGGAATGAAGGCTTCTGCATTGCCGCCAAGATCGACGTAGACATTGCCGCGCTCGACGCGCTTGACGATGCCCGTCACCAGTTCGCCGACGCGGTCTTTCCAGCCCTCAACCACCTGGTTGCGCTCGGCTTCGCGCACGCGCTGCACAATGACCTGCTTCGCAGCCTGCGCGGCAATACGGCCGAACTCGGGATTCTCGATCTGCTCTTCGATGTAGTCGCCAATCTCCACGCCTTCGACTTCATCGACGGCGTCCATCATCCGGGTCTGGCGGTCCGGCGATTCCATCACAACGTCGTCGGCGACCACTTCCCACCGGCGAAACGTCTCGTAGCTGCCGTCCTTGGGATTGATGGACACGCGGGTCAGCACGTCTTGTTCGTGAAAACGCTTTTTAGCCGCGGTCGCCAGCGCCGCCTCAAGGGCTTCGATGATGACCGACTCCGGTACGCCTTTTTCATTGGCGACCGCATCGACGACAAGCAGGAGTTCCTTACTCATTCTGTTATGCCTCTAAAACTTGAATGTCGTGTCAGGGTTGGAAGCGAAGACCATGATGCCGGGTCTGCGCCGGAGCGCTTCGCGAACGAAGCGCTGGAATGTCGTGTCGTTCAACTGTCCGAAGGCCGTTTGGTCTTCGCTTTGCCGGCTGCTTTATTGCCAGTTGTTTTATGACCAACCGATGTCTTGCCGGGCGCTTTACTGCCCGGCGATCGTTTATCGGGTTTCGCCGGCGGTACCGCCTTCGTCGGGCCGAACCCCAGCGCCGCCCAATCGGGGATCAGACGCGCCTTTTCGATATTCTCGAAGGCAATCGAGACATGGTGCGATTCGGGCTTGGCGTCGACTTCGAGGTCGATCCGCTCGCCCTCGACTGCAGCGATCCGTCCCTGCAGTTTTCGACGCCCGTTCTGCGGTAATTTCAGGCCGATCTTGACCTGCTCGCCGAGAAACCGCGTGTAGTGCGCCGGCGTGAACAAAGGACGGTCCACACCCGGAGACGACACTTCCAGCGTGTAATGACTACTGATCGGGTCCTCGACATCAAGCTGTGCCGACACCTCGCGGCTGACCGACTCACAATCTTCGATGCCGACCATCCGCACAGTTTCCACATCGCCAACG
>JAYVSK010000074.1:0-3897 GCA_043775395.1 Lysobacter sp.
GGCGATGCCAGCGCCGGCCAACGCGCGATCTCGACGGTTGTCGTGCGATGCGGCAGCGAACATACCGCCGACACGCGGTTGCCAGTAGCGGCATCGATATCGAAGCGCTCGCGTCCTGCGTTCCATAATCGCGCGCCGCGTTCGGCGAATGTCGGCGGCACTGCGCCGTCGAGGGTCCACGCTTTCATTCGACGCTGACACAGCGATTCGGGGACACTATCGGCTGCGATACCCAGTGGCCAGCAGATCTCGACTTCGACAACATTCGACGGTGGCGGCAGCGGTAATGAATCGCGCGCATTGCCGGGCAGCGAATCCACCACTTCGAACAGCAGCGGCAATGCAGTGAGTGCGCCATATTGGCCGGGCAGCGGCGTGCCGTCGGGCCGCCCCACCCACACACCGACCGTGTAATGACGCGTGCTGCCGACCGCCCAGGCATCGCGAAATCCGTAGCTGGTGCCGGTTTTCCAGGCGACGCGCGGACGCGAGCCGCGATCGAATTGTTCCAGTTCGCCAGGACGCGGGTTGGATTCCAGAATCTCGCGCACGATCCACGCCGCGCCGGGGGACAGTGCGCGGCGATCGATTTTCGGATCGCTCGGCGTGTAGCGCACGCGTCCAGCGATGCCATTGCGGTTGAACGCGGCGTGCGCACCGACAATATCTTCCAGTCGCGCACCGGTACCGCCGAGGATCAACGCCAGATTCGGCTTGCTGTTCTGGGGGAATTTCAGCGCGATACCGGCATGATCGATACGCGCTGCGAACCGCTGCGACCCGACGCGATCGAGCAGGTCGACCGCAGGCACGTTCAACGACAGCCGCAGCGCCTGTGCGGCGCCGACCGGTCCATTGAAGGATTCGCCGAAGTTGCCGGGACGGTAATCACCGAAACTCTGCGGTGCGTCGATCAACAGACTTTCGGAATGGATCATGCCGTCGTCGATCGCCATGCCGTAAAGAAACGGCTTGAGCGTGGACCCCGGCGAACGCCAGGCACGCACCATATCGACATGACCGAGCCGCGCCTTGTCGCCGAAGCGCAGCGAGCCGACGTAAGCACGCGCCTGCATGGTTTCGTTGTCGACCACCAACAGCGCGGCCGACGTGCGTTCGGGAAGATTGGAGAAATACGAGGTGACGCGTTCTTCGAGCGTGCGCTGCAGGTTCGCATCGATCGTCGAGGCGATGCGCGCGGCCTTCGGATGCGCAACGCGCAAACGCTGCGCCAACAGTGCGGCACTGAGCGGCGGCTGCAGCTGGCGCGAGACGACAGGCTCGATCCGCGCGTCGTCCACCTCCGCTTTGCTCCATACGCCAAGCGCGGCCATGCGATCCAGCACTTTGTCTCGGGCGGACTGCGCAGCCTGCGGATGGCGGTCCGGACGGCGTCTGCTGGGCGACTGCGGCAGCACCGCGAGCAGCGCTGCCTCCGCTTTCGACAGACGCGACGCCGGCTTGCCCAGATACGCCCAACTGGCGGCCTCGACGCCCTCGATGGTGCCGCCGAACGGCGCGCGTTCAAGGTACAGAGTCAGAATTTCGCGTTTCGACAGATGCGCTTCCAGCTGCAATGCGCGCAGGATCTGCCGCAGCTTACGGAACGGCGTGCGCGTGTGTCGGGTGCGCTTCGCATCGAGAATGCGCGCGATTTGCATCGTCAATGTCGAACCGCCGGACACCACTTCGCCGTTGCCCATCATCTGCGTACCGGCGCGCAGCAGCGCCAGCGGATTCACCCCGGGATGACGCCAGAACCAACGGTCTTCGTAGTTGAGCAGCGCATCCAGGTACAGCGGAGACACCGATTCCAAGGTTGCTGGATAGCGCCAGACGCCGTCGGCATCGGCGAACGCGCGCAATGGTGTGCCGTCGCGCGCGACGACCAGCGTGCTGGTGTCGCGCGCCTTCGGCAGCTGCGGCGGGAAGATCAGATCAAGCAGCAGCAGCGACGACAGCAGCGCCACTGTGCCCCAGCGGAGCCAGGGCAGCAGACGGTGGATGCGAGTGCGCAGGGCGGATGAAGGTGAGAATTGCGACATGGGATGCGCGATCAGGATTGGCTGTGTCGCTAAAAGTTGTGCTGTAGATGATGGTGCGACTGGGAAACGCCCTTCACCCGCCCTGTCGGGCACTCTCTCCCGCATGCAGGAGAGGGAAAAGCGAGCGCAGCGAGTAAGGGTGAGGGCACCGTAGCAACTCCATCCGCCCGGTCGGGCGCACCCACTCCCGCGTGCGGGAGTGGGAAAAGCGAGGCAACGGGTAAGGTTGAGGCAACCGCGGGCGAAAGCTCGCGGCTGACGCCGCACCTACCGGGGCTGTACCACGGTGATCGTAGCCGGCGACGACTTGCCAACGCCGCGCAGCTGCGGGCGGTACATGTCTTCGACCAGCGACGGCGGCACGGTGTAGGTACCCGGCGTCACCGCACGCACAAGATAGAACACGCGTGCGGCCTGGCCGCGGTTGAGTTTGATCGCGGCGACGAAGCGATCATCGCGGTACTCCTCATGCAGCACGTCGGCGGCGCTGCCGCGATCGGTGATCTCGATTCCGTCGACCACTACGTCCGCCCACTGTTTGGCGTCGCTCAGGTTGAAGTTCTCGATTTCCAATCCGGCCGGCAACAGGTCGGTCAGCAGCGCATCCGGCATGGTCTGGTCGGCGGTGATGCTGAGCGCAACGATCAGCGCTTCGCCTTCGGTGATCGGACCGGGTTTCCACGGTTTGCCGTCGGTGGTGTACCACTTGCGTTCGATGCCGATCACCGATTTGTCTTCGCCCGGCGGCGTACGCGGCACGCCGGCGACTTCGAGGCTGGCGTACAGCGGTACAACACCTTGCGGCTCGAAACGGAAGCCGCGCGCGAGCGTCGTGTAGTCGACGCGACGCCCCTGCATGCGGCGTTCCGTCACCGGATCGCTGGCATCGCCCAGACGCCACACGCCCGAGACCATCTTCTTCTGGTCGGCCAACAGCGCCTTGCCGACGCGGGCTAGCGCGACCTGCTCCTGGGTGCTGAGATAGAACCAGCGATAGTCACGACGCACATCGAGTTCCTTGCCCAGCGCGACCACCTTGGCATCGTATTCCGGCTTGCCAAGACCACGTTCGTGGGTGAGTGCGATCATCAGCGCGCTGTCGCGCAGCGGGCTGCTGTAATCGCCCAGATACTCGTAGCTGCCCTTGAACGCGAAGCCCGCAGCGATCGCCTTGTTACCGCGGTTCTTGTCGCCCTGCAGCGACAGCGCCAACCCAAGATGCACCATCGCAAGACCGTTCTTGGCATTGCCGCGTTCGTTGTCGTACAGCGCACGCAGCGTGCCCAGCGGTGCGCGGTTCACGCGCGCCAACACATAGCCGGCATGCGCCTGATACGCGAACTTCAGGTGATCGCGATAGGTCTGGCCGTAGAACTCGTTGCCGCCGGCCAGCAGATCCTCGCTGACCCGCTGCAGCGCTTTCTGCAGCATCGCCTCGGGCACCGCGAAGCCGGCCTCGCGCGCATCGAGCAGGAACTCGATGATGTACGGGGTCAGCGCAGGATTGACGTAGCCGTCGTCGCCCCACATCGAGAAGTGACCGTTGCTCATCTGCATCGATGCCAAACGCCCGAACGCGCCGTCCATGCGCGCCTTGCGCACCGCCGCATCCAGACCCTGCGCACCCAGCATCTTCGCGGTATCGGCATCCATCACCAGCGCGGCATAGCCTTTGCTGGTGGTCTGCTCGGCGCAACCGTAGGGATACTCCAGAACATCCTTCAGCGCGCTGGCGAACGGAATCGGCGGTAGTGCGCTGACCGTCATCTGCGCAGTGACCGAGCCGGGCATCAGTCCTTCGGCATCGCTCGCGTCCATCGCGATTGGCCCCAGCTCATTCAAGCTCAATGTC
>JAYVSK010000075.1:0-16757 GCA_043775395.1 Lysobacter sp.
GCGACGATAATCCAGCGCTTGTGCAGCAGTGTAAATTTCAAGTGCAATGACATGAGCCAGATCTTGAGTCATTTCCAATACATGCCGGGCTTCATTGGCCCCCATCGAGACATGATCTTCGGCATTGGCGCTGGTCGGAATGGAGTACACGGACGCCGGATGCGCACGGCTGGCGAGGTCGTTGACGATTGCCGCGGCGGTGTACTGCACGATCATGAAGCCGGATTCGGTAGCGTCTTCATTGCCGATCAGAAACGGCGGCAGTCCGTCGTTGGTCGCGGGGTCGACCAGTTTGTTGAGCCGGCGTTCGCTGATCGATGCCAGCACCGGAATAGACGCTTTGACATAGCTCATCGCCAGCGCCAAAGGCATGCCGTGGAAATGGCCTGCAGAAATCACCTGTTGCTCGACATGCTCGGCGCGTGCGTCCGGAAACACCAGCGGATTGTCGGTCACGGAATTCAATTCGATCTCGAACACGCGCTTGGCCTGCGCCACCGCGTCGCGCACCGCGCCGTGCACCTGCGGGGTACAGCGCAGTGAATAACTGTCCTGCGGCTGATGTTTCTTGCCACCGCGAAACGGTTTGAACCGGCGATAAAACTTCTCGCGGCCGTGACGCTGCCCGGTGGGCACCCAGTCCCAGCCGATATCGAAACTCAGCGCCTGCGACTCAACGGTGTCCCAACTTTGCGGCAGCCACGGCCGGAACTTCGGCACCAAGTGATATGCAATATCCGCAAGCGTCGAACCTGCAAGCAGGCCGCGCAGATTCGCCGCCACTTCGACCTGGCCCGGATGCGGACGCAACGCATGCACGTCTTCGGCGAACGCACCAAGACGGCCTGCGAACGCATCGATGGTCATCGCCGCAGCAAGATCGGCGGTGTCGAGCAGCTCTTCCATGCGATGCAGCGCGAGCACGCCGGTGGCGAGCATCTGCGCGGTGCCGTTGTTCAGCGCAAGGCCTTCCTTATACGACAGCGTGACTGGCATCAGGCCAGCGCGTTTCAGCGCATCATCGCCGCGCAGGCGTTCGCCTTGGTAAAACGCTTCGCCGCCGCCGATCAACACAATCGCCAGATGCGACAGCGGCGCTAGGTCTCCGCTCGCACCGACCGATCCCAACTGCGGCACCACCGGCACGACGCCGGCATTCAACATCGCTGTCAGCGCCTGCAGGGTGTCCACGCGCACGCCGGAATGCCCGCGCAGCAGCGTATTGATGCGGATGCACAGCATCGCGCGCACCACGTCGGCAGAGAATGGTTCGCCGACGCAGACCGCGTGCGAAATGATCAGATTGCGCTGCAGTTCTTCATGCAGCGAGCGGCCCGACGGCGTCGCGCCCGGAAGTTCATCGCGCAGCGGATGTGCGCCCAGCAGTCGATCGGCATTGCTACCGAAGCCGGTCGAAACACCGTAGATAGGTTCCTCACGACGCACCTGTTCGGCCAGAAACGCGGCCGCATGGGCGACATTGCGCAGCGCGCCCTCGTCCAACATCACCTGCGCGCCGTAGGCGACTTCGACCAGACGATCGCGGGTGAGCGAACGGCCGTCGAGCCGGATCGGTTTCATGCTTTGCCCTCGGGGCGCGTTGACTCAGCGTGCGGTAACGCGCGCCACTGTTCGCGCTCGACCAATAGTGTGCGCGCAAGGTCGGCTTCTGCGACTTCGAACTGTTCACCGCGGCGCAGATCTTTCACTGCAACGGTGCCGCGTGCGACTTCGTCTTCACCGCGAATCACCACAAAACGGATGCCGGCGCGGTCGGCATACTGCATCTGCTTCGCGAGCTTGCGCGGCTCAAGCTGGGTTTCGACGTTGAGGCCGGCCGTGCGCAATTTTTGCGACAGCGACAGCGCGGCCTCCAAGCCCTCATCGTCCATCAGCGACACCAGCGCATCGACCGAACTGTCGGCGGTCGCGATCAGTCCGGCTTCGCGCAGCTGCCAGAACAAGCGCGTCAGGCCGATCGAAATGCCGACGCCGGGCAGCTTCGACTTGGTGTAGTGACTGGCGAGATTGTCGTAACGGCCGCCCGAGCAGATCGAGCCGATCTCCGGATTCGCGTTGAGCGTGGTTTCGTAAACGATACCGGTGTAGTAATCCAAGCCGCGCGCGATCGACAGATTCAGCGCGAACCGGCTGTCGGCAACGCCCAGTGCGCGCAGCTGACGCAGCACGTCGCGCAGTTCATTGCGGCCTTCTTCGAACAGCGCTGCGCCCTCACCCAGCGCATCCAGCGCCGCCTGCGCAGCGTCGTGGCCGGTGGCGCGCACCCGCGAAAACGCGAGCAGCGTGTCGGCCACCTCAGATGCCAGTTCAAAACCTTCGCCGATGAGCGTCGCGCGCACCGCGTCTTCGCCGCGCTTGTCGAGCTTGTCGATCTCGCGCAGCACCGATGCCTGCCGCTCGCCTTCGCCGATGCCTTGGCCTTCGAAAAAGCCGCGCAGCAGTTTGCGATGATTGAACTGGATGGTGAATTCGCCAATCGCCAGCGACTCGAACACCGAGGCGATCACCGCCGGAATTTCGGCATCGTGCCGCGTGGACAGCGCGTCCTTGCCGATCACGTCGATATCGCACTGATAGAACTCGCGGAACCGGCCGCGCTGCGCACGCTCGCCGCGATATACCCGCTGCATCTGATAGCGACGGAACGGGAACGCGAGATCGTATTCATGTTCGGCAACATAGCGGGCCAGCGGCACGGTGAGGTCGAAGCGGAGGGCAAGCTCGGGCAAGCCATCCTGGCCTTTGTCCAAGGCACCGGTCGATTGAACGAAATACACCTGACGCTCGGTCTCGCCGCCGGACTTGGTCAACAGCACCTCGGACAGCTCCATCACCGGGGTTTCGATCGGTAGGAAACCGAAGCGCTCGAAGGTGCGGCGGATGGTGTCGAGCATCCGCTGGAAGGCAATCTGGTCGCGCGGCAGCAGTTCGAGGACGCCAGGCGGGGTACGCGGCTTGATCAAGTGAGGCTCCGGGGCATGCAGCAGAATGTGCCAAGTTTAGCGGTTGGACGGCCCGACGACTGCCCCAACAAGAGGCGCGGAGGCGCCCAAAGCCTCGATTTACATTCCGGGGTTGCCGCGCCGTGGTCGAATCCCTAGAATACTTGGCTGCAATGTCGGGGTGTAGCTCAGTCTGGTAGAGCGCTACGTTCGGGACGTAGAGGTCGCAGGTTCGAATCCTGTCTCCCCGACCAATTGCTTCAAGGGGTTATAAAGAAGCCGGCGCAATGTCGGCTTTCTCGCAAATCTGTGGCAAGTGCGCGTATGGTTGCACCGAAGTTAACACTAGACCTACAGTTCACGGCTCACGCACTCGGTTGGGCACGAAGCCTTCTTGAATAAGTGCATGGATCACGCCGCGTAGAAGCCTATTATTGCCGAAGCAAAGTGTGTATTGCCTAGCCCCATCATGTGTAGGGGCCAGAATCTTTTCATTCACTAGCTGCTTGATTCGGTAGGTCCGCTGATTGTCCGAGAGCTCACCGAGTACGGGTAGCAGATCTCTTGACTTAACTACACCTTCAGCATTGTCCATTGCAATTCGGAAGATGGCGATTTCTTCTGGTGTGATCCATGCTCGCTCTTTCGCCAATGCGAGCGCAGGGTTAAATATACGTGCGCGCAAATAGTCATAGTCCGTCAGCTTATCCAGCTTTTTCAGCTCAACCAAAATTCCACTGAGCACGTACTCACACCACGACTCCAAGGAAGCATCATCCCCTGAATCAGCGATGGTAAGCATCTGATAGTACTTTTCACGATCATTGCAAAATACAGCTGTTGGATTCAGCACTCGACCCGCCGTTCCCACGTTAAAGCCGTATTTAATCAACAGCACATAAGTTAGAAGTCGAACGACACGACCATTACCATTGGTGAAAGGATGTATCCAGCCAAAGCGATGATGAGCTAGCGCCACTTTCATTAAATCGTACTTTGATGGATCATCTCGATTGATGAATGCCACCAGGTCATCCATATACTCTTGAACAGATGCTGGAGGTGGGGGTAAATGAGTTGATCCACCGATCCGAACTTGACTTATACGAAACGCGCCTGGCGTTTTGTCGCCTTCCCGCTTCAACTCAGTCACTGTCAAAGAGTGGAGCTCTCTAACGAAAAAAGCCGAAATCTCGCTACCCTGTGCGATATTGGCATCGATGTAATTCATAGCTTTTTCGATGTTCGCGATTTCAAGCATCTGATCGGTACGGGAACCCGGCCCACCCTCAAGCTTGCTGTCCACATAGTCCGCTAATGTTGTGTGATTTCCTTCAATGCGCGCGGATCCCAAGCTTTCCAGCATGTGAAAAATGCTCTTGAGCTGGTGGAAAATTGCGATTGGGGTAGTGCCGCTGACCTTCAGTTTTCTGAGATGTTCGAGTTCTTGCAGGACGTCGATCAAAGGCGAAGCATAGTTGGGATCTAGCAAGCGCAGATCGTGATGGCTGAATAATTCGCTCATCTGGAGTTACCCTCTAATATTTCTTGAAAATAATACTATATCTGATTGTTTTAAAACATATTTTTTAAAATTTACTTTCTAATTATGTTGAAAATTGTGTCAAGACTTCTTGACAGAACTCCGGTAACGAAGCAGATCTTGTAGTTGGTAAAGATTTCGACCCCAAGGGCTAGTGTTTGCCTGTCAAGGCTAGCCAGTCAGCAACCGATCAATGAACGGCATGGGAAGCGATTTGAGAGTGGCTGTCCCCCTGCCACTAGGGGGACTAAATACCAACAAGCCGGCCCTTCAGCGTCATCTGGTGTTCGGGACGTAGAGGTTGCAGGTTCGAATCCTGTGTCCCCGACCAATTGCATACATATCCAAAGAGGCCGCCTCGTCAGGCGGCTTTTTGGTGGTCCACAACGAGCGCAGCTCCGTAAAGCGGCCTTCAGGCGCGCAGATTCCGCGTCTGGCCATCGCCACGCACCACAAACCGTTCGATGGTCAGCGACTCCGCGCCCATCGGGCCGTAGGCGTGCAGGCGGGTGGTGGAGATGCCGATCTCCGCGCCCAGGCCCAGTTCGCCGCCGTCGGAAAACCGCGACGAGGCGTTGACCATCACCACCGCGCTGCGCAGTGCGTGCACGAAGTGCGTAGCGGCGGCCTCATCGTTGGTCGCGATGACTTCGGTGTGATCGGAACCGTGGCGGCGGATGTGGGCAATAGCGCCGTCCAGTGAATCAACTATGCGCACAGCGAGAATGAGGTCGAGAAATTCGGCGTCCCAGTCGTCGTCGGTCGCGGGCGTCGCATCGATTAACGCGCAGCTGCAGGCATCGCCGCGCAGTTCGACGCCGCGTTCGCGCAACATCGCGGCAGCGCGCGGGAGGAATGCTTCCGCCACGTCGGCATGCACCAGCAGCGTTTCCAGTGCATTGCAGGCACTGGGCCGCGCGACTTTGCCGTCAAGCAAAAGATTCAGGGCGAGATCGAGATCTGCGGCGGCATCCACATACAGATGACATACGCCCTTGTAGTGTTTGATCACCGGCACGCGCGCGTGTTCGGCGACGAAGCGGATCAGGCCTTCGCCGCCGCGCGGAATCGCCAGATCGATGATGTCGTTGAGCTGCAGCAGCTCGACCATCGCCTCACGGCGCAGATCGTCGATCAGCGTGATCGCCGCCGCAGGCACGTCCTGCGCGCGCAGGGCACGCCCAAGCGCGCCGACAATGGCCACATTGGATCGGACAGCCTCGGAACCGCCGCGCAGAATCACCCCGTTACCGGCTTTCAAACACAGCGCAGCCGCATCGGCAGTGACATTCGGACGCGCCTCGTAGATCATTGCGATCACACCCAGCGGCACGCGCACGCGTTCGATGGTGATGCCGTTGGGACGCGTGTCGCGGCGCGTGATCAGACCCACCGGATCCGGCAGCTCGGCCACTTCACGCAATGCATCCGCAATACCCACAAGCCGCTGCGGATCAAGCTTCAAGCGATCCAGCATCGCACTGCCGATGCCTTTGGCTTCAGCGGCGCGCAGGTCTTCCGCATTGGCATCGAGAATGTGCGCCGCGTCGGCGTCAAGCGCATCGGCCATCCCACGCAGCAATGCGTTTTTGGCATCGGTGGGCAGCGCTGCAACCGCTTGCGCGGCATTGCGGCAGGCCAGCGCCTGCGCGCGGATGGACAGATCAGACATCGGCGACCTCGTTTGGATGCGATGCGTGCAGCGAGAGATCGTCGCGATGCACGATGGTGTCGCCGTAGTTGTAGCCGAGAATGGTTTCGATCTCGTGCGACTGCCGGCGCACGATGCGGCGGATATCCGCAGCGGAGTATTGAGTGACGCCGCGTGCGATGCACTGCATGCGTCCGCCGTCAAAACTGAGCACTTCGACCAGATCACCACGACGGAATTCGCCCTGCGCGTCGGCGATGCCGATCGGCAGCAGCGACGCGCCTTTATCGATCAGTGCGATGGCCGCGCCCGCGTCAATCAGAATCGCCGCGCCCTCCTCCACCGGCGCATGTCGCAGCCAATGCTTGCGCGCCGCCACCCGGCTGCGCGTTGCGATGAGCCGGGTGCCGCTGAGCCGATCTTGCGCCAATGCGGCGGACACCTCCGCGCGGGTGCCGTTAAACAACACCGTATCGATACCGGCCGCGCCTGCGCGCTGCGCGGCCAGGATCTTGGTGCGCATACCGCCGGTGCCGACCTTGGAGCCTGTGCCGCCGGCCATGGCGAGAATCTCATCGCCGGGATCGGTCACGCACTGCACCGACTGCGCGCCGGAGGTCGTGCGTGGGTCGGCATCGTACAGGCCATCAATATCGGTGGCGATGAACAGCACATCGGCATCGATCAGCGCAGCCACAATGGCGCCCAGCGTGTCGTTGTCGCCGAGTTTCAGCTCATCGACCGACACTGTGTCGTTTTCGTTCACGATCGGCAGCGCACCGCAGCGCAGCAGCTCACGCAGGGTCGCCTGCGCATTGAGATAGCGACGACGGTTGCGCACGTCATCATGGGTCAGCAGCACTTGCGCAACAGGCTTTGCGAAGAAGCCCTGCCAGAAGGCCATCAGCTTCGCCTGTCCCAGCGCCGCCAGCGCCTGACGTTCGGCCATCGCTGCGCCGGGCCGTGGAGATGCATGCAGGGTTGCATGCAAAATCACGCGACCCGCAGCCACTGCGCCGGACGACACGATCACCACTTCCCTGCCCTGTGCCTGACAGGTTTCGACGAACGCGGCAAGATGCCGCGCATTCTGCGGCGACAAACCGCCATCACCGGCAAGCAAACTGCTGCCAACCTTGAGTACCGCACGCTTCCATGCGGGCAACGCCTGTTCGGTGAATGCGATGCGCATGCTCGCGGCCTCACGCGCTCGCGCTGCGCAATCGCGCACGCAGCGCGTCAAGCCGCAGATCTGCGGCAGCGCCGGGCGAAACGCGTGCGTTCAAGCTCGCATCAGGATCGCCATGCACCCAGCCTGCTGGATCGGCAGCCTGTTGGTATGCATCGCGAAACGGCAGGCCTTTGCGCGCGAGTTCGACCGCAAGATCGGTGGCGTACATCGATGGATCGAGCGCGGCGCGCATCGCGTCCGGTTTCCATTCGAGATTGCGCAGCAGGTCCGGCAGTAGTTCCAGCGCGCCGAGGCCGCGGCCGAACGCATGCACCATCGCGCCTTTGCTGAACTGCAGATCGCGGTGATAGCCCGACGGCAGCGACAGCAGTTGCTCGATCTCGGTGCGCGCGGCGGCAACGCTGGCGTAGGTCGCACGCATCAGTTCGATCACGTCGGGATTGCGCTTGTTCGGCATGATCGAACTGCCGGTGGTGTACTGCGCAGGCAATGCAACGAACGCGAATTCTGCGCTGGTGAACAGGCTTAGATCCCAGGCGAGGCGGCGCAGATCGAGCAATGCGGACGACAGGGCTTCGATCGCCGCCATCTCGAACTTGCCGCGCGACAGCTGCGCGTACGCGGCCGAAACCTGCAGGCGGCCAAAGCCCAAGGCTTCGGTGAGATGGTCGCGATCCAGCGGCAGATTCACTCCATAACCGGCGGCGCTGCCGAGCGGATTTGCGTCGACCCATGCCAACGTATCGCGCGCGCGCTGCGCGTCGTCGATGAAGCCTTCGGCCCACGCTGCCCACCACATGCCCAATGACGACACCACCGCGCGCTGCAGATGCGTGTAGCCCGGCAGCGGCAGCGATTGTTCGGCCTCTGCACGTGCCAGCGCGACCTCCGCGCATTCGGTACACAGGGCATGCAGACGCGCAAGACGATCTTTCAGCCACAGCCGCGTCGCGACCAGGATCTGATCGTTTCGGCTGCGACCGGTGTGGATCTTGCGGCCGGCGTCGCCGAGGCGTTCGATCAGCCGCGACTCGATCGCCGAGTGGCAGTCCTCGTAGCGTGCGTCCAGCACGAAATCGTCATTGCGGAAATCTTCGCCTAGCTGGTCCAGTTCGACCTTGATGGTTGCGAACTCATCCGCAGCGAGAATACCGATCCGCAGCAGGCTTTCGGCATGCGCGCGGCTGGCTTCAATGTCGAACAGCAGGAACTCGCGATCGAGGATCACGTCCTCGCCGGCAAGGAAGGCCTGGATGCGCGCATCCACTTGCACGCCGGGTTTTTGCCAAAGCAGGTCAGACATCGAAAACACCTGTGACGTAGAGAAAAGTCATGTGACAGCGGCGGCTTTCAACAGCCGAAGGCTGGTCAAGCCGCGATTAGACACTCACCGGAATGCCTGTGAACTCATCCAAACCAAACGCCATATTCAAATTCTGCAGCGCCTGCGTGGCCGCACCCTTGAGCAGATTATCTTCGGTCGACACCGCAACCAGACGACGGCCATCCTGCGACAGCGTGAAACCGCCGATCTCGACGTGATGCCGTCCGACGATGCGGCTGACCCACGGCGCCTCGTCCAGTACCTGCACCAGCGGTTCGCCCGCATAGGCTTCACGATAGCGTGCGATCACAGCCTCGCGCGTTATCGTCCGATTCAAATGCATATTCACGGTCATGGTGATGCCGCGAAAATACGCCGCGACGTGCGGCATGAACTCGATCGGATGTGCGAGCTGACGCGAGACCTCGCGCTCATGCACGTGACCCGTGAGCGCATACGGCATGAGGTTGTCGCGCAGCATGTTGGGATCGTTCTTGTCCGAGGGCGAGGTGCCGGCGCCGGAATAGCCGGACACGCCAAAACATTGCACCGGACCTTCCAGCAGGTCGCACATCGGCGCTACGGTTAATTGCATCGCGGTCGCATAGCAGCCGGGATTGCTGATCCTGCGTTCGCCGCGATAGCGGGTGCGGGTGAGCTCCGGCAGGCCGTAGTACCAGCTATCGTCGAAACGATAGTCGGCGGACAGATCGACAATCACCGGATTCGCGCCTGCAGCGTCGAAACAGGCAACGCAGGCGGCGGCCTTGCCGTTGGGCAGCGCCAGCACCACCGCATCGGCAGCGAGCGACGGCAGAAAATCGTTGGCGGGCGATGAATAGCGCAGGTCGCCGGTATAGGTATCGATGTGATCGGCGAGGCGTTGGCCATCGAGCTCCCGCGAACCGACGTAGGCCAGCTCGAAATACGGATGCGCGGCGAACAGCCGGATCAATTCGGCGCCGACATGGCCGCGCGCACCGACAATACCCACACGCAGGGCGACAGCACTCATGCGACTGCGCTCATACGACTGCACGCATGCGACTGCACTGATACGACTGCACTGATAACAGTGTACTCATTCGATGTCACTCCGCAATTTCGATTCAAGACCGTGGCGCAGCCCGGGCCATTCCGCGCGCAGGATGGAAAACACATGCGTATCGCGCAGCGTATCGTCGCGATGCCGCATGTTCGCACGCAGAATGCCGTCGCGTTTTGCGCCCAGACGCAGGATCGCCGTCTGCGAACGAAGGTTTTCATGGCTCGTTTCCAAGACCAACGCTTCGCATCCCCACCGTACGAACGCATGATCGATCAACAGCAGCTTCGCTTCGGTATTGAGCGCGGTGCGCTGTGCGCGCTGCGCATACCAGGTATAGCCCAGCTTGACGCGCGGAATACTGCGGTCGATATCGTAGAAGCGGGTGCTGCCGACGACGGCGCCAACGGCATCCAGCACGACAAATGGCAGCGACTGACCCGCATCGCGGGCAGTGAGCGCGGCATCGATATAGCGCACCACATCATCCAGCTCTGGTCCCGGAACGTTGGTATAGCGCAGCAACCACAGCTCGCCATCGGCGGCGGCAACGCGCAGCGCATCGGCGTGCTCAATCCGCAGCGGTTCCAGCCGCACGTGGCGGCCGGACAGCATCGGCGTGTTCCAAAGGTCCATCAGCGGTTCAGTCCGTGAGGGTGGCGGGCCGTTGCCGGCAGTGGTCCAGACAGCTGCGGATCGTCTGCAGACCTCCGCCATCCAGATCGCCCAACCCATACCAGTACGCACGCCAGCGGTCCTGCTTGACGCTGCCGTCGGCTTCGGCATCATAGAACGCATTGACCGGATTGCCGTGGCGCGAGCGCCAGAACAGCTTCGGCTGCGAATCGCGCATCAGCTGCCACACCGCGCGGCCGAGGCCTTCGCCCTGCGCATCGTCCAGCACCGCGAACTTATCCAGATACGGCAGGCCATGGTGTTCGGTAAGGATCACCGCAGCGCGATAGTTTTCGCTGACGTAAGCGCGATGCAGCGCGGTGCGCTGAAAATAATCGGGCACCAGCGTGCGGCCGAACGCGGATTCGATCAGTGCCCGTAAACGGTCAACGTCCAGCGCGTTCCAGACCGCTGCCTGCAGCACGCGCTCGCCGCGACGCACCAGCGTGCCGGAGCCCTTGTGGGTGAACAGTTCTTTCGCCAGTTCTTCCGGGCGCGTGATCGACACCGACGACGACAGCGGCAGCGCGTCCAGCAGCTGTTTGATCTGTTCGATCTTCACCCGCATGCCGCCGTTGATCCACGGCTGCGCCATCAGCGCGTCGTATTCGGTCGACAGGTTGATCGAATCGATCACATTGCCGTCGCCGTCCAGCAGCCCTCCGGTACCGGTGAGAAACACGATCTTGTACGGCTGCAGCACCTGTACCAGTTCGTTCGCGGCGAAGTCCGCATTGACGTTGAGGATCTGGCCGCCGATGGTTTCGCCGAGACTGGCGATCACCGGGACCGAACCGGCCTGCAGGCTGGCATAGATCGGCGCCAGATCGACCCGCTTCACCTCGCCAACCATCCCGTAGATGTCGCGATCGAGATAATCGGCCTCGAACACTCCGGATACGATCGAAGTGGCGCGCGCATCCTGCAGCTGCAGCGCTTCCACCAGCTTCAGGTTCTGCGCATGGAAGACGCGACGCACGATCGCCAGCGCTTCAGGCGTAGTCACACGCAGGCCGTTGACGATCTGCTTGTGGATGCCAGCAGCGGACAGCGCTTCGTCCAGCTGCGGACCTGCGCCATGAATGACGATAGGCGTCAGGCCCACATCCTGCAGGAAGGCGAGCGACGAGGTCAGCGCGTCGAGGTCGTCGCGCAGCACTGCACCGCCCACCTTGACCAGCGCGAAACGCGCCGCATCGAGCTGGGAAAACCGCTTGAGATATTGCGAAATTTCCTTCGCGCCGGCCATGCTGGACAACAGCCTGACGATAGTCTGGCGGGTCTGCGGGTCATGGACTTTGTGATCGAGCAGCGGAGTCATGGCGAAGCGGTTCCGTCGAGCATGCGGATGATGGATGCGGTGTAACGTTCGAGCTGATCCAGTGCGACCCACTCGTCGGCGGTGTGCGCCTGGGCGATGTCGCCGGGCCCGTAGACGCATGCCGTGAGACCTGCAGCCGAGAACAGCGAGGCTTCGGTCCAGAAATCGACCGCGTTGCCGATCGGCAGACCCAGCTCATCGGCAAGGTCGCGCGCAGCGAGGCGCCGTTCTTCGGCGCTTGCCACATCGCCGGCCGGCAATGAGGGGCCGCGGAAGGTCTCTTCGTAACGGCCGATCGCATCGGCGCTGACGCAGTCGCGAAACCGCGCGTGCAGCTGGTCGATATCGTGCGAGGGCAGCGGCCGGAAACCGAAGCGCACTTCGGCGCTGGGCGCGATCACGTTGGCCTTGATCCCACCCTCGACCTTGCCGATATTGAAGCGCAGGCCGGTTAAGCCGCCGAAGCGGCGATGCGATTCGGCATCGACCAGATCCAGCGCTTTCGCGCCCCAGCGCATCGCATGATGCAGCGCGCTGCTGTGCATCGCATTGGTACCGGACGCATGCCCGGCGGCGCCGCGGAATGTCATCAGCACCGAAGCGATGCCGCGATGCGCAAGCACCGCTTCGCACTGCGTCGGTTCGGCGATGACCGCTTCGGAAAATCCATAATCGCCGGCCAGAAATGCGGCGATACAGCGCGCATCGTTGGCTTCTTCGTCGGTAGTGAACAAAAAGGCGACATCGCTTGCCGTGCGCTTGGCCGCGACGATCAAACCCGCCGCTGCGCCCTTGATATCGCAGGCACCGAGGCCAATCGCTTTGCCGTCGACCACGCGCAGCTTCAGCGGATCCGCGCTCCACGCTTCGGACGACGGCACGGTGTCCAGATGCACGTTGAAGACGCGCGAAGGATTGCCGCGTACGGCCAGCAGCGACACCGCGCCCGCGCCGTGATCGGTGATGGCGCAGCTGAAATCCGGCAACTGCGTCTGCAGATAATCGAAGATGCCGCCGGTGTCGATCGCGCGCGGCGGGTTGCGGGTGTCGAATGACACCAGTGCTTCGAGATGTTGGAGGATGTCGTTGAGCATGCTGGTGGCCATCTGGTAGAGCGGGCTTAAGCCCGCTGTCTGGTAGGTCGATTTTTCAGCGGCCTGGTTTTTTAACAACCGAATGGCTGGTCAGGCCGCTCCACCGGTGTCATTCATTTGTTCACCTCGGCCCACAGCGTGCTGCTCATGCCGAACAGTTTGATGAAACCTTCGGCCTCTTCCACGCCCCAATCCGCTGATTGCGCATAGGTCGCGTTTTTGGCGTTGAGCATATGCGGCGAACGCACCGCCACCGCATCGACGTGACCGCCGCGGGTTTCCAGTACGACATCACCGTTGACCATCGCCTGCGAAGAGGCGAGAAAGGCTTCCAGATCGGTCTTCAGCGGATCGTGATAAAAGCCTTCGTACACCAGCTCCACCCACTTGCGCGCCACATCGGGCTTGAACCGGTTCTGCTGTTTGGTGAGCACGGTTTCTTCCAGCGCCCGATGCGCGACCAGCAGTGCGGTCAGGCCCGGCGCTTCGTACACGATCCGGCCTTTGAGACCGATGGTGGTGTCGCCGGTATACATGCCGCGCCCAACGCCATAGGGCGCGAACATCGCATTGAGCTGCGCCAGCAATTGGGCACCTGGAATATCATGGCCATCGAGCGTCACCGCTTCGCCGTTGATGAAGCGCAGCGTGGTCTGCATCGGCGCTTCAGGCCATTCGCTGCGCGGCGCGCACCAGCCGCGCGCGCCTTCACCCGGCGCTTCCCAGCGGTCGATCTCGCCGCCCGACATCGTCAGCCCAAGCAGGTTTTCGTTGATCGTATAGGCCTTCTGCTTGGCGCGTACGTCGAAGCCGCGCGCTTCAAGAAACGCCTGTTCGTAGGCGCGGGTCTGGGTGTGTTCTTTCTGGATTTCGCGGATCGGCGCAACGATGGTGTAGTCGCCGCTGGCCTTCACCGCAAGATCGAAACGTACCTGGTCGTTGCCCATGCCCGTACAGCCGTGGGCGATGGTTCTGGTACCCAGTGCGTTGGCGCGGGCCAGCGTGGCATCGACGATCAGATAGCGATCCGACACCAACAGCGGATACTGGCTTTGATACGCTTCGCCGGCCCAAACGAACGGCTTGACGAAGCCGTCCCACAGCGCCGGCCCGCCGTCGATGGTGAGGTGCGAAGCGACGCCCAATTCCTCCGCGCGCTGTTCGATGAACGCGCGCTCCTCGGCATCCACGCCGCCGGTGTCAGCAAATACCGTATGTACATTCCAGCCGCGTTCTTTCAGATACGGCACACAAAAACTGGTGTCGAGGCCGCCGGAGAACGCGAGGACGATATCTTGATTGTTCATGGATCTCTCTTATGTGCCCCCTCCCCTGCATGCAGGGGAGGGTTGGGGTGGGGGCAATGGAATGGGCCTATTCCCCCATCCCGGCCTTCCCCCGCAAACGGGGGAAGGAGAAAACGCTACTGATTGGCCAACACAGCCATCACTGCTTTCTGCACATGCAGGCGGTTTTCGGCTTCGTCGATGGCAATACAGTACGGCGCATCCATGACCGCGTCGGTGGCTTTGATGTTACGGCGCAGCGGCAGGCAGTGCGAGAACACGCCGCTGTTGGTCAACGCCATTTTCCGCTCGTCGACGATGAAGTGTTTGTACTGGTCGCGGATGGGTCTTTCCGGCGCCCAGTTGCCGAAATACGGCAGTGCGCCCCAGCTCTTGGCATAAACCACGTCGGCGCCGGCGTAGGCGCTGTCGATATCGTGGCTTACCTGCACTGAGCCGCCATTCTCGGCGACATTCTGCTCGGCCCAGCGCATGTAGCGCTGATCCAGTATGTACTCGGGCGTCGGACACAACAGGGTCACATCCATACCCATGCGGGTGGCGATGGTGAGTGCGGAGTTGGCGACGGCGGTGTTCAGCGCTTTGGGGTGATAAGTCCAGGTCAATACATATTTTTTGCCGCGCAGATCAGGCGTGCCGAAATGCTCCTGCAGCGCCATCGCATGCGCCAGCTCCTGACACGGATGGGTGATGGTTTCCATGTTGATGACCGGCACGGTCGCATACTTGGCGAAACCGTTGAGCACCTTGTCTTCGCGGTCGGCGGACCAGTCGACGAATGCCGGAAATGCGCGCACGCCGATCAAATCGACATAGCGGCTCAGCACCTTGGCCACTTCGGCGATGTGCTCTTCGGTGTCGCCGTCCATGACGGTACCCAGATCGAACTCGATCGGCCAGGCGTCTTTGCCCGGCGCGAGGATCACCGCATGCCCGCCCAGCTGGAACGCGCCCAGTTCAAAGCTGGTGCGGGTGCGCATCGACGGGTTGAAAAATACCAGTGCGATGCTTTTGCCCTTGAGCGCATCGCCTAACTTCTCACGCTTGAAGCGGGCGGCATCGGCGAGCAGTGCGTCCAGTTCGGCGCGACTCCAGTCCTGGGTGTTCAAGAAGTGCTTCATGGCGGATCCCGGCAGTGATTGAAAAACGTATTCGGCGGAAAACAAAAAAGGCCCGGCAGTAAGCCGGGCCCGATCATGGAATCTTGTCGTTGCAGCGGTAAGACGACGGTTCCGGATCACCCAGGAGGCGTGTGGGGTACCGGTCGGCGCGCGCGCGACGTCATGCCGGAGGCCATCCGGGCGCTGGTCGTCGACAAAGGCTGCGCGTTCTGCATAGGGGGCGCATGCTCGCATGCGCGACCAGCTGCTGCAAGCGTTCAGCGCTTGCCGGCAGGGTCGATATCGGGCGTCACCGAGACCTTCACCCGCAGGCGTTTGCCGGGATCGAAAGGAATGCGGGAGCGGTATTTGACGCCGCGATGGATATAATCGACGTCGTAGGCGATGGTGCGCTGGTATTCGCGCTCCACCCGCAGCGGGCGGCAGTTACGGCCTGGCTGCCCGGCCTCGGCCGGCGGATCGCAGCGCTCATCGACGGCATAGGCGCGAAGAGTCTGATACACCGGTTCCACCCGCAGCACCTGCGCGTATTCGGTACGCACGTTAGGGACCTGGATCACAGTAGTCTCGGCGCATACAGGCAGCGCCGCCGCCAACGACAGCAACACGCAGAAGCAACGCAGGGCAGTGGCGGGGTGTGGTTTCATCAGCCGGGCAGTGTAGAGCCTTGGCTGTCGTCAGTCTGAACCGCTGCTGTCGTGACCGGCCTGCGGCCGCTAGAATCGATCGACTTCCCACCTCGATTCACACATGAGCCTGCACCTTTACAACAGCCTGACCCGCCGTGTGGAGCCATTCGCCCCACTCGACCCGACCTGCCCGACCATGTACGTCTGCGGACCGACGGTCTACAACTACGTGCACATCGGCAACGCGCGCGGGCCGGTGGTGTTCGGCGTCCTCGCCGCGCTGCTGCGCCGCCGCTACGGCCAACTGCGCTACGCGCGCAACATCACCGACGTGGACGACAAGATCAACGCGGCGGCCAAAGAACTCGGCACACCGATCTCGACCATTACCGACAAATATGCCGCCGCGTATCGCGACGATATGGCCGCACTTGGGGTCAGCGGCGAGTTCGCGCCGGATATCGAGCCGTCGGCCACCGCGCACATCCCGCAGATGATCGCGATGATCCAGCGCCTGATCGATCAGGGCAACGCTTACGCTGCTGAAGGCCATGTGCTGTTTGCGGTGGATACCTTCAAAAACTACGGCAAACTGTCGCGTCGCGATCCCGAAGACATGATTGCCGGCGCGCGCGTCGAAGTAGCGCCGTACAAGCGCAACCCCGGCGATTTCGTGCTCTGGAAACCCTCCACCGAGGGTCTGCCCGGCTGGGAATCGCCGTGGAGCGTCGGCCGCCCGGGCTGGCACATCGAATGCTCGGCGATGGCAGAAGCGCATCTGGGCGAGACCATAGACATCCACGCCGGCGGCGTCGACCTGCAGTTCCCGCATCATGAAAACGAAGTCGCGCAAAGCGAATGCGCGCACGGCGGGAAAGTCTTCGCCAACTGG
>JAYVSK010000076.1:0-1851 GCA_043775395.1 Lysobacter sp.
ATGCACCCGACCCAGGTCAGTCTGGCGAAGTGGAACAACGTGCGCATGGCGATCGATATCGCCCGCGAAGCCCGCGATGTGCTCGGTGGTGCCGGCATCACCACCGAGCACTGTCCGATCCGCCATGCGCTGAATCTGGAATCGGTCATTACCTATGAAGGCACCGAGACGGTGCATCAGTTGGTGGTCGGCCGCGAGCTGACCGGCATCAACGCGTTCTGATGGTTCTCCTTCTCCGCTCGGGAGAAGAGTCTGCCTCCCTGCGAAGGCGGGGGTGCCGGAAGAGTGGATGAGTGCGCGACGGGCGCTGGAGTTAATCGCTACAGTTTTTAGGAGCGAGTCGCGTTGTCGAGAATGAACATCGCGCAGCCTATTCCAACCCTCACCCCAACGCCCCTCCCGGCGGGAAAGGGCACAAGGATGCTCACAGTGAATATCGCCGATCTGCAGCTCGAAACCGACCGCCTGATCCTGCGCAAGCCTCAGATCGAAGATTTTGAGCGCTATGCCGAATTTTTCGCCCATGAATCATCGAAGATCATCGGCGGGCCGCATGTACGAGGCGATGCCTGGCGCCGCTTTTTGCAGATGCCGGGCGCATGGGCCCTGCAGGGCTTTGCGATGTTTTCGGTGATCGAGAAAAGCAGCGGGCGCTGGCTTGGGCAAGCCGGGCCTTGGCGTCCAGACGGCTGGCCCGGCAACGAGGTCGGCTATGCCTTTCATCACGATGCGCACGGTAAGGGCTACTGCACCGAAGCGTGCATTGCGGCGATCGATTGGGCATTCGATACGCTGGGCTGGACCGACGTCATCCACTGCATCGGGCCGGAAAACATTGCATCTCAGAAGGTCGCGCAGCGGCTGGGTTCGCGTCATCGCGGCCCGGTCGAGCTGCCGCCGCCGCTGGATGCGTATGCGATCGACATCTGGGGCCAGACCCGGGAAGAATGGCGCGCGAAACGCCAGACGTTGTCGGCATGATCACGGTCTATGGGTTTTCGCCCTCCGGCAATTGTCACAAAGCCCGGCTGTTGCTGCAGCAGATCGGACACGACTACCGCTGGGTCGAGATCGACAGCGCGCGCGGCGAAACCCGCAGAGCCGAATATCTGGCGAAGAATCCGAACGGCAAGGTGCCGATGATCGAGCTCGACGACGGCCGGATCCTGGTCGAGTCGAATGCGATTCTCTGTTATCTCGCCGAAGCGTCGTCTTTCATACCTACGGATGCATGGCAGCGCGCACAGGCGTTGAGCTGGATGTTCTTCGAACAATACAGCCATGAGCCTTATGTCGCGGTTGCGCGCTTCATCTGCGGTTGGACGCCGATGGATTCGCCGCGCCGCGCCGATTTGCCGAGACTGCGCGAGCGAGGTCATCAGGCGCTCGCGGTAATGGAGCGACACCTGTCTGCGCAGCGTTGGTTCACCGGCGACCAATACGGCATCGCCAATATCGCACTCTACGCCTACAGCTGCGTGGCCGAACATGGCGGCATTGCATTGCACGCCTATCCTGCGATCCGCGATTGGCTGGCGCGCGTTGAGGCGACACCCGGTTTTGTGGGATTGCCGCCGCCCGATGCAGCAGCGGCTGCATTGATCGCGCAATCCCTCTGATCCAATTCACTTCATCTTCCGATTCACTTTTCGAGCACGCGATGCCCATGTTTGCTGCCGTACCCAACCCGATCCCCGTGCGCATGAAGGGCCTGAATCGCGCCGAGATCTGCGATGTGAACTTCCAGGAGTTCGTGCGCGGGTGGGACGGAGCTGCGCAGGCGAAACCTGCGCAGGATGAATCTATTCTCGACGGCAGCGCACTCGACGCCCAGGGGTTCCGCGAGCTGTT
>JAYVSK010000077.1:0-2876 GCA_043775395.1 Lysobacter sp.
TTCAGCACCTGACGCGCCGCAAGCGCCAGCGCGAGGCGCGCGTTGCGGGTGTCGGCGTCGTCGACCAGAAATTGGTGATCGTTGTAGTACGACTGGAACGCCTGCGCCAACTCGACCAGATAAATTGCGATCAGATGCGGTTCCAGATCTTTGCCGGCGGCGAATACGATGTCCGGCCAGCGCGCGAGATCGGTCAGCAGGTCGCGCGTGGCGCGGCCTGCTGACGTCGCGCCGTCCAGATCGAGCGGCTGCGACAATCCCGTCTGCAGATCGAACGACAGTGTGCGCTCGCCGAGCTGACGCAGCAGGCCGCAGATGCGCGCATGCGACAGCTGAACGTAATACACAGGATTGTCGAGCGACTGCGAACGCGCAAGGTCGATGTCGAACACCAGCTGCGAATCGGGCTTGCGCGCGATCAAAAACCAGCGCACGGCGTCGCGTCCGGCTTCGTCGATCAGATCTCGCAGGGTCAGATAACTGCCGGCGCGTTTAGACAGCTTTACTTCCTCGCCGCCGCGCATCACCGTGACCATCTGGTGCAGCACGTATTCGGGATAGCCCTGCGGAATGCCGCAGTCGATCGCCTGCAGACCGGCCTTCACCCGCATCAGCGAGCCGTGATGATCGGCGCCCAGCTCGGTGATGGCGCGGGTGTAGCCGCGCTGCCATTTGCTGAGATGGTAGGCCACGTCGGGCACGAAGTAGGTGTAGGTGCCGTCGGACTTGCGCATCACCCGGTCTTTGTCGTCGCCGAAGTCGGTGCTGCGCAGCCACAGCGCACCGCCTTCCTCGTAGGTGTGGCCGTGGGCGATCAGCTCGCGCACGGTGTCTTCCACTTTTGCGTCGCGGTACAGCGAGGATTCGAGGAAGTACACATCGAACGACACGCCGAACGCGGCGAGGTCGAGATTCTGTTCGCGGCGCAGATAGGCCACGGCGAAACGACGGATCGCATCGAAGTCGTCCACGTCGCGCGCGCCGGTGATCGTGTGGCCATCGACCTCGACCGCAGCGCCACTGAGATAGGCTTGAGCGACATCGGCGATGTAGTCGCCGCGATACCCGTCATCCGACCAGCCGTCGTCGCCGGGTTTCATGCCCTTGGCGCGTGCCTGCGTCGATTTGGCGAGGTTCTCGATCTGTACCCCAGCGTCGTTGTAGTAGAACTCGCGCTTCACGTGCCAGCCGTTGGCGTCGAGCACGCGCGCGATGCAGTCGCCGATCGCGGCTGCGCGGCCGTGGCCGACATGCAGCGGGCCGGTCGGGTTGGCGGACACGTATTCGACGCCGACGGTACGGCCGCTACCGCTGTCGTTGCGGCCGTAAGCATCGCCCAGCGCATGCACGCTGCGCAGCTGGCGCTGCCAGGCGGCGGCGGAAAGGCGGAAATTCAGGAAACCCGGGCCGGCGATCTCGACCGAAGCGATATCGTCGTTGACGGGCAGTGCGTCGATCAGCGCCTGCGCGATCGCCCGCGGGTTGGATTTCGCCGGTTTGGCCAGCAGCATCGCGGCATTGGTCGCGAAATCGCCGTGGCTGCGGTCCTTCGGGCGTTCGACCACGACATCCGGAACGATGACATCGGCGGGCAGCGTGCCATGGCTGCGGAGATGGGCGATGCCCTGTTCGATCAGAGCGCGAACCTTGGATTTCACGAGTTTTTTCGGGTGATGCGATGGTGGGGCATTGTAGCCCGCCCGCTGCACTCTCCAACGCATCGTGCGAACCGGGCCGCGCGAGCGGCAAGTGCCCTCGATGTCGCGATCGTTCCTCCGCTCACATCCACCCCCGCGCCGCCAGCGACACCGGCGTTCCATCGCCGACGATGAAATGATCCAGCAGACGGATTTCGACCAGCGCTAGCGCCTGTTTGAGCTTGAGCGTGATCGCGCGATCGGCGGTGCTGGGTTCGCCGTTGCCGCTGGGATGGTTGTGGCCGACGATCATGGCCGCAGCGTTGTGCGCCAGGGCGCGGCGGACGACTTCGCGCGGATGCACTTCCGCGCCGTCGACGGTGCCGCGGAACAGTTCTTCGAAGGCGATGGCGCGATGGCGGGTGTCCAGAAACAGCGCGGCGAAGACCTCGTGCGGCAGCCCGCGCAGACGTTGCGAAAAGTAGCGGCCGGCCGCCTGCGGGTCGGTGAGGCTGTCTCCGCGCTCCAGTCCTGCAGCAAGATGGCGGTTGCCAAGCTCCAATGCCGCCAGCAGCGCGCAGGCGCGCGCGGGGCCGATGCCCGGCAGTTTCAGCAGCTGTTTCGGCGTGTGTTCGAGCAAGTGACGCAGTGGCCCGTGGTTTTTCAGCAGCCGGCGGGCGCTGGTGACCACATCCGAACCCTGTATGCCGGAACACAGGAAGATCGCCAGCAGCTCGGCATCCGACAACACGGCAGGCCCGTGCTTGAGCAGTTTTTCGCGGGGACGTTCATCGTCGGGCCAGTCGCGGATTTGCATGTCGTCAACGATCGCTGTCGGGAGGCCCACAGCATCGCCTGTACGCCGGAGGCGCACCGTCGGTGCAGGGCGCAGCATCGGGTAAGCTGTGTGCTCGTTCGGACGTAGGAATTTCCCGCATGGAGCAGACGCTGACCGGTCGACGCATCTTGCTGTGCGTGTGCGGCGGCATCGCCGCGTACAAGGCGGTAGAGCTGGTACGGCGGCTGCGCGAAGCCGGTGCGGAGGTGCAGGTGGCGATGACCGAAAACGCGCAGCGCTTCATCGGCGCAGCCAGTCTGCAGGCGGTGTCCGGCATGCCGGTGCGCTGCTCGCTGTGGGATGAGGCCGCCGAGGCGGCGATGGGCCATATCGAACTG
The DNA here is from genome assembly GCA_043775395.1 of Lysobacter sp. Classification (GTDB taxonomy): domain Bacteria; phylum Pseudomonadota; class Gammaproteobacteria; order Xanthomonadales; family Xanthomonadaceae; genus Lysobacter_I. The sequence continues at coordinate 2,814 of JAYVSK010000077.1, forward strand.
GCGCGCTGGGCCGACCGGGTGGTGGTCGCGCCGGCGACCGCCAACAGCATCGCCCGGTTTGCG
>JAYVSK010000078.1:0-12647 GCA_043775395.1 Lysobacter sp.
CGATCAAGGACAGCCAGAACGAGTGGTGGCGCCAGTACAATCTGGGTAACCCCGCCGCGGTGATCAAGCTGATCGTGATGAAGTCCGGCTGCTTCCAGCTGGTCGACCGCGGCCAGGGCATGCAGATGATGAAGGAAGAGCGCGAGCTGATGGGCGAGGACGAGCTGGAGCGCGGCTCGGACATCGGCAAAGGCCAGATGAAGGCCGCCGACTACTTCATCCTGCCCGACCTGGTCACTCAGGACAGCAACACCGGCGGCAGCGCGGTCGGCGCGGGCATCGGCGGCGCCATCGGCGGCGGCTGGGGCGCGGCGCTGGGCGGCATCAAGACCAAGAAGATGGAAGCCCAGGCGCTGCTGACCCTGACCAACGCCCGCACCGGCGTGCAGGAGCTGATCGCCGAGGGCACCTACAAGAAGACCGACGTGTCGTTCGGCTTCGGCGGCGGCGGCTGGGGCGGCTTCGGCCTGGCGCTGGCGGCGGCGGGCGGCGGCTATGCCGACACCGATATCGGCAAGGTGATAACGCTGGCCTACATCAAGGCCTACCGCAACATGGTGACCCAGATGGGCGGCCTGTCGGGCAACGCCAAGATGGCCGCCCCGCTGCCGGCGCAGCGCCTGCTGGAGCGCACCGCCCTGCTGTCCGAGCCGCGCGACGACGCGGCCCCGGTGCGCGGCCTGCGCGAGGGCATGGTGCTGCACCCGACAGGCAACAAGCAGGGCCTGTTCTGGGAAGTCGAGGAGCCCAACGGCGACCGCGGCTGGGTGCCGTCCGAACTGCTGGAGCTGGCGAAGTAGCAAGTAAAGACATCAATCCCCAAACAAATATTCGTCATTCCCGCGCACGCGGGAACCCAGTTGGGGAAAGGGTAAGAACTGTCGAACCGCTCCATAGAACGAAAGACTTGTTTGTTGACGGAGCCCATGGCGACTACACAGATCTACGACCGACTGGGTGCCCGCGTGCGCGGGAATGACGCCGTTTATTTGAAGATTGGCCTCACCCGTTCTCGTCGATCAGCCAGGTGCCGTCGGGCGCCACGCAGGCGGTGCCGTAGCCGGTCGATTTCTTGCCGCTGGCGGTGAACGCCTGCTGGAACTCGCGGCAGCTCTTGCCGGCCATGGTGAACTTGGGCTGGGGCGTGATCGAGCCGCTGGCGCCGGTCTTGGGATTGGACCAGTTGACGGCCTTGCCGGCGGCGCCGGTGGCCAGCGCCTTCTGGGTAATTTTCTCCATGATCGCCCGGTCCTCGGCCTGCAGGAACTTGGAGGCGCCGCCGCCCACGTCCCGGCCGGCGACCTTGCCGGTTTCGCGCGGCACCACGGTAGGTGCCGGCGGCGGTGGCGGTGGCGGCGGCGGATCCGAGGGCAGCGGGTCGGTGCCGTTGGCTACCCGCACTGCAGCGGTGGCATCGACGACGCCGGCGCCGCAGGGCTTGTCGAAGGTGCAGCCAGCCGGAAAGCCGCCATTGGCGTAGGCGGTGTTCTCGAGGATTTTCTTCACTTGAGCGGGGGTTTTGGGCGTTGCGGATGCAGACTGGATCAGCGCTGCGACACCCGCGACGTGAGGCGATGCCATTGAAGTACCGGCATACCAGGCATAGGCTTCCGCACCTTGCGTGGTCAGGCCCAAGTTAAGGGTCGAGAGCACGTTGTCCGCAGCAGGCGCAAATCCGCTGCCGCCAGGGCCGGCGACGTCAACCACTGGACCAAAGCTTGAGTAGCTCGCCATGGTTCCGGTCGGGCCAACTGCGGCGACGGCGACGACGTTGTTGCAGCTGGCCGGCTGCTGCTGTGCGGCATCGCCGCCAGAGTTGCCTGCCGCCACAACCACGGTGGTGCCACGCGCAACTGCCGCATCAATCGCGGTCTGGAAGGTAACGCTGCAGGCTCCGCCGCCACCGAGACTCAGATTCAGTACTTCAGCCGGGTTTGCGTTGGCGGGGATACCGGCAACGGTGCCGCCCGAACCCCAGGTGATGGCGTCTGCGATGTCCGACAGGAAACCACCGCATTTACCCAACGCGCGCATCGGCAAAATTTTCGCCGCCGGTGCCACACCTGCCGTACCTGCGCCGTTGTCGGTGAGCGCTGCGATGGTGCCTGCAACGTGTGTGCCGTGCCAGCTGCTGTCTGACGGCGTGCCGAAAAAATCGCATTCGCCGTTGTGCCAGTCGCCCGGATCGTTCGGATCCGCGTCGCGGCCGTCACCGTCGACCGCAGTGTCGAGATCGGCGATGAAATCGTAGCCCGGTACCAGCTGGCCCGCGAATTCGCTGTGCGGGGTGATCCCGGTGTCGATCACGCCCACGACGACGCCAGCGCCCTTGGTGATGTCCCACGCTGGTTCGAGATTGATGCCGCCGGGGCCATTCTTGTAGTGCCACTGCTGGGCGTACAGCGGATCGTTCGGCACGAACAGGGGCTGCATCCGGATATCCGCCTCGACCGCCAGCACGTTCGGGTCTTTCATCAGCGCTTCCATCATCTGCTTGCTTTCCGCGCGGCCCAACTTACGGTCGGTGCGGATCAGATCGGAGCCGGTGGACAGCGTGCGCATGCCGCGGATCCCCATGCCCAGTGTGGTCGAGGCGGTGGCGAATTTGGCCTGACTGGCCGCTTTGGCCGAAGCTGCATTGTTGCGATAAATGACGATGTAACGATCGTACTGCTGGGGCTGCTGGGCGGCAGCCCGTGAGCTGGTCGAAGCTCTGTCGACGATCGGAGCGCGGCTGCCGGACCATGCCACGGGGGCAACGATGGCGGCGGCAGCGATGGCGAGAGCCGTAAGTTTCAGAGCACTGTTTTTCTGAGATCGAATCATGTTGCGTGAGCTCCTTCATGCTTGGTGTCTGCGGTATAGGGACAGACGTCGTTGAAGCGGACTTTCTGGATAAGCCGACGATGTTCCGGCGGCGGGGGGAACCGTCCCAGGCGGCGATGAGTCCGGCCGTGAGACAGAGCGGAGTCGTCATCGGCGGATGCCGACAACGAAAGAAAATTATCTCGGGGCGTTGAATGCCCTACAGGGTGAAACGGTAGCCAGCATCATGGGCCGCAATTGGAGTGCATTCGCTGTTCGCGCACCGCGCTGACGGCTTCTGGAACCTATGAAAATCAGACCCCAACGGGTTTCTGTTTGACTTGAGAACATCGAATTTCAGACTCCCTGTGCGCGACTTCATCGGCCATGGGCACAATTCACTACGCCAATAGACGGAGCGGCATTGCACCGACAGCGGCTACACCCCCTGTGCCGCCGTATACCTGCTTACAAATCTGAACTGAGGCTATCCTCGCACCCAGCGTGTGACAAGTGCCTCATAGCAGTGCCGTCCCAGCGGGTCGTTTGGCACTTTCGAGCGCTTTTTGGCCTCCAAGGCCGACGCCGGGGCCTTTCTGGCTGTTTCCGAACGGGTCGGCGCTTGCGATGCCTTCCGCAAGTCATTAAAATCCTGAATCTTTCCGTCCGCTTGGACGGTTGCTAGCGCGTCAAGCTCTATTCAAATAACTACAGAGGAATCCCGTTCATGTACGCAGTCATGGTCACAGGCGGTAAACAATACCGCGTGATGCAAGGCGAGACGCTCCGCGTCGAGCTGCTCGAAGTCGAAGCCGGCAGCGAGATCAAATTCGACACCGTCCTCATGCTGGGCGACGGCGAGGGTGTCACCCTCGGCGACGCGCTCAAAGGCGCTACCGTCACCGCGACGGTGATTGGTCACGGCCGTGCCGACAAGATCCGTATCGTCAAATTCCGCCGCCGCAAGCACCATCGCAAGCAGATGGGCCACCGGCAGCATTACACCGAAATCCAGATCACCGGCATCGCCGGTGGCAATAAATAAGGAGAAGCCGCCATGGCACATAAAAAGGGCGTAGGTTCCTCGCGCAACGGCCGCGACTCCAACCCGAAATATCTCGGCGTGAAGCTGTTCGGCGGCCAAGCCGTCGACGCTGGCAACATTATCGTCCGTCAGCGCGGCACCCAGTTCCACCCGGGTCCGGGCGTCGGTTTGGGGCGCGACCACACGTTGTTCGCGCTGGTCGATGGCAAGGTCGCGTTCTCGGTCAAAGGCCTGAAAAAGCGCCGCATGGTCAGCGTCATCGGTGCCTGACCGGCTTCAACGCGCACTGGAAGCCCCGCTTCGGCGGGGCTTTTCGTTTGTGGCGTAAGCAGCCAAAAAATCAGCGGCCAGCACTCCACGTTTGGCTGGTCTATGCTTCATACGTTCACCCTTTTCGCGGCGAAAGCCAACTCCAACAATAAAGCTCCTCACCTATGAAACTCGTCGACGAAGCCGAAATCAATGTGTTTGCCGGAAACGGCGGCAACGGCTGCGTGGGTTTCCGGCGCGAAAAATTCATTCCGCTCGGTGGCCCGGATGGCGGAGACGGCGGCGCTGGCGGCAGCGTCTGGATCGAAGCCGACGAAAACCTCAATACGCTCGTCGATTTCCGGCATCAGCGTAGTTTTCGCGCCGAACGTGGCGAGAACGGTATGGGCAGCCAGCGGTACGGCAAAGGCGGCGAGGATACGACCATCACCGTGCCCGTCGGCACCGTGGTCATCAACGTCGAGACCGATGAGACCATCGGCGATCTCACCCGGCACGGCCAGCGACTGCTGGTCGCGCAGGGCGGCAAGGGTGGTCTGGGCAATATGCACTTCAAGAGTTCGGTCAATCGTTCGCCGCGCAAGGCGCTGCCGGGCCTGCCGGGCGATGAGCGCGCGATCAAACTGGAGCTCAAACTGCTGGCCGATGTCGGCCTGCTGGGCTTTCCAAATGCCGGCAAAAGCACGTTTGTGCGCGCGGTATCGGCGGCGACACCCAAGGTGGCGGATTACCCGTTCACCACCCTGTACCCCAACCTTGGCGTGGTCAGCGTCGAGCAATACCGCAGCTTCGTGATCGCTGATATCCCGGGGCTGATCGAAGGCGCGGCCGACGGCGTTGGGCTGGGCAGCCTGTTTCTGCGCCACGTCCAGCGCACGCGTCTGCTGCTGCATCTGGTCGACATGGTTCCGATGGAGGGCGGAGTGGAAGCTCCGCCAGCCGAGCAGGTGCGCGCGATCGAGCGCGAGCTGCAAAAATACGACCCGGCGATGCTGGAAAAGCCGCGTTGGCTGGTGTTGAACAAGGCCGATCTTATGTTCGAAGACGAAGCGCGCGCGCTGGCCGAAGAGGTGGTGGCTGAGCTTGGCTGGACCCAGCCGTGGTTCCTGGTGTCGGCGCTGTCGCGCGATGGCACGTGGCCGATCATGTTGGAAATCCAGAGCTTTTTCGATCGTCTACGCGAGGAGCAGTTGGAAGCCGATGCCGAGGAGGCTGCTGCAGTTCCTTCAGTGGGCAAGGCCGATCATGCGGGCTGATAGTGTCAGCGGCATGCCGCGTACGTTTGCTGCTGTTTTGCGGGCAACAAAAAACCCGGCGGAAGCCGGGTTTTCGTTGAACGCTGACGTCAAGCGATCAAGCGGCCTTGATGGATTTGATGCGTGCAGTCAGGCGGCTCTTGTGTCGTGCAGCCTTGTTCTTGTGGATCAGACCTCGGGCGCTGAAGCGGTCGAGGATCGGCTGCGCGACCGCAAATGCGGCTTGGGCGCCAGCGGCGTCGTTGGCTTCGAGAGCTTTCAGCACTTTCTTGACGGCGGTGCGAAGCATGGAGCGCTGAGCGGTATTGCGCGCGTTGCGCACAACGGTCTGCTTGGCGCGCTTTTTGGCGGACTTGATATTGGCCACGGCGGAATCCTGGAGTTATCGGTTGGGTCGGGAAGTGTAGAACCGAGTGGTTCTCTCGCTGCCCGATCGCATACATTGAATGGGCAGGCCGCCGCTATGCGGACAGTCAGACAGAAAATTATGGGCGATTCAGTGGGTTGGGTCAACCGGCACGCACAAGAAGGGTTGCAATGAGCGATTCGGACCACAAGCCTGGCACCCGTGGCGGGCTGCTGAAATCCACCTCGATCTTCAGCGCCATGACCCTGCTGTCGCGGATCGCCGGTTTTGCGCGAGATGCCCTGCAGTCGCGCATCTTCGGCAGCTCAGCGGCGATGGACGCCTTCGTCATCGCTTACCGCATTCCGAACTATCTGCGCCGGATATTCGCCGAGGGCTCAATGCAGATGGCCTTCGTGCCGGTGCTGAATGAGATCCGCGAGCGCGGCGATCAGGCCGCGCTGAAGGAATTCGTCGACCGCATGGCGGGTGCGCTGTTTGCGGTGGTGTTCGTCGTCTCGGGTATCGGCATGCTGGCCGCGCCGCTGATCGCCGGCCTGTTCGCGCCGGGCTCGATGGACGAACCCCAGAAGTTTGGCCTGATCGTCGAGATGCTCCGGATTACTTTCCCGTACTTGTTGTTCATTTCGATGATGGCGCTGGTTGCCTCGGTGTTGAACAGTTTCGGCAAATTCGCGCTGCCGGCGGTCACGCCGGTGCTGCACAATCTGGTCATGATCGCGGCGATGGTGTGGCTGGCGCCGCATTTTGCTCAGCCCGCCAAAGCGCTGGCCTGGGGCGTGTTGATGGCCGGCATCCTGCAGCTGTTGGTGCTGTGGCCGGCCTTGGGGCGATTGGGCATCCGGCCGACGCTCAAGCCCGGTTTTCGCAATCCTGACGTGCGCCGGGTGGCTAAATTGATGCTGCCGACGCTGTTTTCGTCCTCGGTAGCGCAGCTCAATCTGCTGGTCGGCACCATCTTCGCCTCGCTGCTGGTGACCGGCAGCCAGACCTGGCTGTATCTGTCCGACCGTCTGGTCGAATTTCCGCTGGGGCTGTTCGGGGTGGCGATCGGCACGGTGATCCTGCCGCATCTCTCGCGCCGCCACGCTGCGACCGATGCAGACGGCTATTCGGCCGCGCTCGATTGGGGCATCCGGCTGGCGCTATTGGTGGGTGTGCCAGCGGCGCTGGGCCTGCTGTTGTTGGCCGAACCGATGACCGCGGTGGTCTATCAGGGCGGCAAATTCACCGCCCACGACACACGCATGGCGGCGATCAGCCTCAGCGCGATGAGCATCGGCATTCCGGCGTTCATGCTCAGCAAAGTGCTGGCGCCGGCGTTCTATGCCCGCCAAGACACCAAAACGCCGATGCGCGCAGCCATTTACACGGTGATCGCCAACGTCGTGATGACCATTGCGTTCACCCTGCCGCTGTGGCTGAACGATATCGACGGCGCACACGGCGGAATCGCCTTGGCTACCGGCTTGGCCGGGATCTTCAACGCCTGGCTGCTGTGGCGCTATCTGCGCCGTGACGGTCTGCTGCGGCCGCAGCCGGGCTGGGGCATACATCTGCTGCGGATCGGCGTCGGTTGCATTGCGATGACTGCGGTGGTGCTCGGTATTTCGTACCAAGTTGGTGACTGGACCGCAATCGGAAATCCGTGGGTACGGGTGTGCTGGCTGCTGGCCGTGGTCGCGGCTGGAGCCCTGGCTTACGGCGCTACCATTGTTGCAATGGGCCTGCGCCCGCGCGATCTGCGCCATTGAATCCGGACACGCGGACCAGCGCCGGTCGCCCTCGCTATACTTCATGGATTGATCGAACATTTTGGCTGTCTGCGCCCCTGGCCAGACAGTAGGAACCCGAATGACTGAGCTGTTCCGCGATCTCGACGGCGGACCGCTGTGCTCGAACGGCAGCGTGGTTTGCATTGGCGCCTTCGACGGCCTGCACATTGGCCATCGGGCGCTGGTGGGCCATGCAGTGGCGCGCGCGCGTGCGGGGGGCGTGCCCGCAGTCGCACTGAGTTTCGAGCCGCTGCCGCGCGAATTCTTCGCCGGTGGCGCTTCGCCGCCGCGCCTGCAGCTGCCGCGCATGAAGCTTGGCGAGTTGAAACATCTTGGGATCGATCGCGTCGGGCTGCTGCGCTTCAACGCCGCACTTGCAGCGCTGTCGCCCGAGGATTTCGTCCAGCGCTTATTGATCGCAAGGCTGCAGGCGCGTGAGGTCTGGGTCGGCCCCGATTTCCGCTTCGGCCGCGCCCGCACCGGCAATTTTTCGCTGCTGCAGCGCATGGGCGCGGAGTCCGGATTCGCTGCCGAAACCATCCCGCCGGTGGAACTCGACGGTGCGCCGGTGTCCAGCACCCGCATCCGCGCCGCGCTGCAGGGCGGCGATTTCGCCAACGCAGCGCGCCTGCTTGGCAAACCGTATTCCATCGCCGGACGGGTGGTGCGCGGCAAACAGCTGGGACGCACGCTGGGCTACCCCACCGCCAATCTGCGCTTCGCCAACAAGACGCCCGCACTGCGCGGCATTTACGCGACCTGGGTACATGGCGTGAGCACTCAGCCGTGGCCGTCGGTGTCCAGTTTCGGCACGCGCCCGACGGTGGACGGCAAGGAGCCGCTGCTGGAGGCGCATCTGTTCGACTTCGACGGCGATCTTTACGGCAAGCTGATCGAAATCGAATTCGTCTCGCGCCTTCGCGATGAAGAGAAATTCCCCAATCTGCCGACGCTGGTCGTGCAGATGGACCGCGACGCAGCGCAGGCGCGGCATATTCTGATGAACACCACCGAACGGGCCACCGCGTGAGCGATCAAAACAGCACTGCAGACAACCAACGCTACAAGGCCACGATTCATTTGCCGGCAACGGAGTTTCCGATGCGCGGCGATCTGCCCAAGCGCGAGCCCGACACCTTGGCCCGCTGGGAGCGCGAGCGGCTGTACACGCAGCTGCGCGAGAAAGCCAAAGGCCGGCCGACGTTCGTGCTGCATGACGGCCCGCCGTATGCGAACGGTTCGATCCATCTCGGTCACGCGGTCAACAAGATTCTCAAAGACATCGTCGTCAAATCGAAGACGATGGCGGGCTTCGACGCGCCGTACGTGCCGGGCTGGGACTGCCACGGTCTGCCGATTGAATTGGCGGTCGAGAAAAAGCACGGCAAGGTCGGGGCGAAGCTCGATGCCGCTGAATTCCGCGCAAAATGCCGCGAATTCGCCAACGAGCAGATCGACATCCAGCGCCGCGATTTCAAGCGCCTGGGCGTGCTGGGCGACTGGGATAATCCGTACCGCACGCTCGATTTCAGTTTCGAAGCCAACGAAATGCGCGCGCTGGCGAAAGTAATCGAGAACGGCCATCTGCTGCGCGGCGTGAAGCCGGTGTACTGGTGCTTCGACTGCGGCTCGGCGCTGGCGGAAGCGGAGATCGAATACGAAGACAAGCAGTCGCTGGCCGTTGATGTGGCATACGCCGCGCGCGATCCGCATGCGCTGGCGGCGAAGTTCGGTGTCGAGATCGAGGCCGGCGTCGAAGTTGCTGTGCCGATCTGGACGACCACGCCTTGGACGCTGCCGGCGTCGCTCGCGGTGACGCTGGGCCCGGATCTGGAATACGCGCTGGTCGAAGGCCCCGCGCGCGACGGCAAGCGTCAACTGCTGGTGCTGGCCGAAGCGCTGGTTGCGAGAGCTTTGCAGCGTTACGGCATAGAAGACGCAACTCTGCTTGGCCGCGCGCAGGGCGCTGCGCTGGAGGGCATCGTCCTTGCGCATCCTTTCTACGCCGAACGCGACATCCCGCTGATCCTCGGCGATCACGTCTCCGCCGAAGACGGCACCGGCGCCGTACACACCGCGCCCGGCCACGGTCAGGAAGACTTCGCCGTCGGCCTGAAATATGGACTGATCGAGCAGTACACCGCCGCGCAGCTCAATCCGGTCGACGGCCGCGGCGTGTATCTGCCGTCGACGCCGCCGCTGGGCGACACCGTGCTGGCGGGCCTGCATATTTGGAAAGCCAACGAAGTCATCGTCGAAGCGCTGCGCGGCATCGGCGCACTGCTGGCGCATCACGAGATCCGCCACAGTTATCCGCACTGCTGGCGGCATCACAAGCCGGTGGCGTTTCGCGCCACGCCGCAGTGGTTCATCTCGATGACCCAGGCGAATCTGCGCGACGACGCGCTGGACGCGATTAAACAGGTCGAGTGGTTTCCGGGCTGGGGTCAGGCGCGCATCGCGGGCATGATCGACGGCCGTCCGGACTGGACCATCTCGCGTCAGCGCACCTGGGGCGTGCCGATCGCGCTGTTCGTGCATCGCGAAACCGGCGAACCGCATCCCAATTCACCCTCGCTGATGCGTCAGGTCGCCGAGCGCGTCGAACAAGCCGGCGTGGACGCGTGGTATGCGCTGGACGCTTCCGATCTGTTGGGTGAGCAGGCCCGCGATTACGACAAAGTCACCGATATTCTCGATGTGTGGTTCGACTCCGGCGTGACCCACGAGTGCGTGCTCGCGCAGCGTCCGCAGGACGGTCTGCGCAAGCCGGCCGACCTGTATCTGGAGGGCTCCGATCAACATCGCGGCTGGTTCCAGAGCGCAATGCTGACTGGCATCGCCATCGACAAGGTTGCGCCGTATCGGCAGTGCCTGACTCACGGGTTCACTGTCGACGAACACGGCAAGAAGATGTCGAAGTCGCTGGGTAACGGCATTGAGCCGCAGGACATCATGAAGACGCTGGGCGCCGACATCCTGCGCCTGTGGATCGCGTCCGCCGATTACACCAACGAAATGTCGCTGTCGCAGGAAATCCTCAAACGTAACGCCGACGCGTATCGCCGTCTGCGCAACACCGCGCGTTTTTTGCTGGGCAATCTGCACGGCTTCGACCCCGCCATGCATCTGCTGGCGCACGGGGATATGCTGCCGCTGGATCGCTGGATCGTGCATCGCGCCGATGCGCTGCAGCACCAGATCGCGAACGCATACAGCCGCTACAATTTCGCCGAAATCGTGCAGGCGCTGATCAATTTCTGCAGCGTCGATCTGGGCTCGCTGTACCTCGACGTGACCAAAGACCGCCTGTACACCATGCGCGAGGATTCGCGTGGTCGGCGCAGCGCGCAGAGCGCGATGTACCGCATCAGCGAAGCGCTTGTGCGCTGGATCGCGCCGATTCTCAGCTTCACCGCTGATGAGATGTGGCAGCATCTGCCGGGTGAGCGTGAAGAGAATGTGCTGTTTGCGACGTGGTATGAAGGGTTGGCGCCGCTGCCGATGGATGTTGCTCTGAACTCTGATGAATTTGAGTTTCTGATTTACCACGTGAGAACCGCTGTCAGTAAAACGCTAGAAGGCATGCGAGCTGATGGACGGATCGGGTCGGCCTTGGACGCTGAGGTCGTAATTGCAACGAGTCCTGCTTGGGCTGCAAAGTTAACTACATACGCAGATGAACTTCGCTTTCTGTTTATTACCGGCGATGTCACTGTGACGGAAGATGTTGAACTGACTGGCAGTCACATCGCTATTGGCGCTACCGTCAGCACCAAGCCCAAATGCATCCGCTGCTGGCACCATCGCGCTGATGTCGGTGTAAATCCCGAACACCCCGAAATCTGCGGCCGCTGCGTGAGCAACGTCGACGGCCCCGGCGAAGAGCGGCATTGGTTTTGATGTTCCTTCTCCCTCCGGGAGAAGGTGCCCGAAGGGCGGATGAGGGTACGCCGTGCCCGCGTCCTGTCCGTTCATGCTCCACACTCCCTCATCCGGCGCTTCGCGCCACCTTCTCCCGATGGGAGAAGGGAACAGCAAGGCTCAGCAAACGATGACCCAAGCCCCCAAACCCAACGCGCTCGTCTGGCTGTTGCTGTCCGCAGTGGTCATCGGCCTCGACCAGTGGTCCAAACAGTGGGTGCTGACCAGCCTGCCCGAGTATCAGCCGGTGACGGTGATCGAGGACTATTGGAACTGGTTCCGCAGCTACAACACCGGCGCCGCGTTCAGTTTCCTCGCCGATGCTGGCGGCTGGCAGAAATATCTGTTCTCCGCGCTCGCGTTGGGCATCAGCGGCGTACTGGCGTTCTGGCTGTCGCGCACACCGCGCAGGCATTGGCGCGAGGCGCTGCCGTTCTCGCTGGTGATCGGCGGCGCGCTGGGGAATCTGATCGACCGGCTGATGCACGGCCACGTGATCGACTTCATTCAGTGGCACTGGAAAGAGGTCTATTACTATCCGTCGTTCAATATCGCCGACTCCGCCATCGTCGGCGGCGCCATCGTGCTGGTGTTGTTCGGCGTGTTTGGCGGTCGAAGCAAGAACGCTGCGGAAGGGAGATAATCTAACGATGGATATTATCCTCGCCAACCCCCGCGGTTTCTGCGCCGGCGTCGATCGTGCGATTGAAATCGTCAAACGCGCGATCGAAACCCTTGGCGCGCCGATCTACGTCCGTCATGAAGTGGTGCACAACCGCTTCGTGGTCGATGACCTGCGCCAGCGCGGCGCGGTGTTCGTCGAAGAACTGCACGAGGTGCCCGACAACGCCACGGTCATTTTCAGTGCCCACGGCGTTTCGCAGGCAGTGCGCGCCGAAGCCGCGCGTCGCGGCCTGAAAGTGTTCGACGCGACCTGTCCATTGGTGACTAAGGTGCATCTGGAAGTAGCGCGACACTGCCGCGCCGGCCGCGACGTGGTGTTGATCGGCCACGCCGGCCACCCTGAAGTCGAAGGCACGATGGGCCAGTGGCTGGCCGAGTCCGGGACAGGGAAGATCTACCTGATCGAAGATCTGGACGATGTGGAACATCTTGAGATCGCCCAGCCGCAGAATTTCGCCTACACCACCCAAACGACACTGTCGGTGGACGACACCCGCAGCATCATCGACGCACTGCGCGCC
>JAYVSK010000079.1:0-10568 GCA_043775395.1 Lysobacter sp.
CGCCGGCGCCGGAATGGGAACGTCTGACGCCTGCGCAGCGCGATGCGGTGATGGCCGTGGTGCGCGATCGTTGGGACGCAAACCCGAAACAGCGTGGCCATATGCTGCAGCACGCCGAGCGCTGGCAGCGGATGACGCCCAAACAGCGCCAGCGCGCGAAAGCAGGCCAGCGTCGCTGGCTGCAGATGTCGCCCGAGCAGCGCAAGCAGGCGCGCGCCAAGTTCGAGCATGGCAACGATCTGCCGCCGGAGCAGCGCGCCGCGCTGCGCGAGCGGTTGAAGGCCATGCCGCAGGAACAGCGCCGCGAGTGGATCCGGACGCATCGGCGCCAGCAGAGTCGGAAACCGCAATAAATTCGCGGCTCGTGCGGTCGTCTTACGGGCAGCTTCGCCCTTCCATCGTCAGCACAGCGGCGTACTGCGGCAGCGGTGCGATCTTGCCGGCGGCGGCCTGACGTTTGGCATCTTCCAGATAGATCCGCGGCCGGCCTTCGCCGTCGAGCTGCGGCGCGTTGTTGGCCGGTTTGCGCCAGATGCGCACTACCGCCTGCTGCGCGGTACACGCTGCATTGGGGATACGGATCAGGTCGTTGAGAATCCAGCCGGCTTCGGTGGATGGATTCGCTTTGGCCGGGTCGACCAGCCGCGCGCGCGGCTGGCAGCGCTTGCCAGTGCGCGCAGCGCCGTAGCGGTAGGGCGTGGCCGCATCGGCGGTGAAGCTGCCCTGCAGATAAACGCAGACCTCGGGAATGATGCGGATGGTGTGCAGCGCGCCGGGCGTCTGCGCGGGATACGCCTCGCGCTTGATTTCCGGCTGCGGGCCGGCGGCATGCGCAGCAAAGTACGCTGACAGCAGCGCAAGCGGTATCGCGGAACGAGAAACTCGCATGGCGCAGGATTCCAAATGGATGACGTGGAAAGAGTGAACCCGATGCATCGGCGACCGGGCTGCTACCCTGCCCCGGCACGGCTGAACCCGCGCCGCATCGTCGCATGCGCACCGTGGCAGCCTTCAGACGCTTCAATTGATGCAAACCCACTTTTGCCAGGAAATATCCCCATGGCCCGTTCGACGTTCGCCGCCGTTCTGCTTGTCACCGTGTGTCTGCTGCTGAGTGCCTGCGACGCTCCACCGAAGCCGGCGGCGCCTGCGGCAGCCGCGGATACGCAGGCCGCTCCAGCCTGGCCGCAGTCGGACAAAGCCGTCACCCCGCTGATGCTGGGAAACACGCTGCCGGATGTGATGCTGCGCACGCTGGAAAACATGCCGATCAGTCTAAAAGCGGCGGTCGGCGGTAAACCCGCAGTATTGGTGTTCTATCGCGGCGGCTGGTGCCCGTTTTGCATGACCCAGCTCAGCGGCCTGCGTCTGATCCAGAAAGACCTGCAAGCCTTGGACTACCAGCTGATCGCGATCAGTCCGGATCAACCGGCTTTGTTGAAAAGAACCCTGGGCAGAGAAAGCATCGGCTATCGACTGCTGTCGGACCGCGATGCAGCGGCGATGCGCGCCTTCGGGATCGGCTACCAAGCGGATGCGGCAATGCTGAAAACACTCGCCGGCTACAACATCGATCTGGAAACATATTCAGGCCAGACACACCACGTGCTGCCGGTGCCCAGCGTGTACATGGTCGATGCGGCCGGCATTCTGCAGTTTTCGTATGTGCATCCGGATTACCGGGTGCGGGTGCCGCATGAGGTCATTCTGGCCGCTGCCAAGGCGATCAAGGCCAACCGGCATATCGTCACACCGGAATGATCGCGCCATCTTGATTCGACTTCGCAGCGGTCGCTGGGTCCTCATCTGATTCAGAATTGAATCTCAAGAAAAATGCTGCGGCGCAACACTCACTACTGCCTTTCGTTTGACTTCCCAAAATCGCCTGTCCGCACGCACGGCCGGTTCCACCCGAGGCGCCCCCTATGCCATAGTCGGGCGGCTGCATGCGGCTTCGGCCTTTTCACGGCATGACGGGTGACTGCATCGTTTCCACGGTTTGGCTCCTATTTGGCATATTTTTCTTTACGACTTTGGGGAGGGTTTCATGCTTGAGCAATATGGACTGACGATCGCGCTGGTCTGCGCGGTCGTGGCGATTCTTTACGGGATCATTTCGGCGCGCTGGATCAACCGCCAGCCCGCCGGCAATGCGCGCATGCAGGAAATCGCAGGCGCCATCCAGGAAGGCGCGCGCGCCTATCTCAACCGCCAATACACCACCATCGGCATCGCCGGCGCGGTGCTGTTTGTCCTCATCGGCATCTTTTTGAACTGGCCGACCGCAGTTGGTTTTCTGATCGGCGCGGTGCTCTCGGGCGCGGCCGGTTATATCGGCATGAACGTGTCGGTCCGCGCCAACGTGCGCACCGCCGAAGCGGCGCGCCGCGGCATCGGCCCGGCGATGGACGTGGCCTTCCGGGGCGGTGCGATCACCGGCATGCTGGTGGTCGGTCTGGGCCTGCTGGGCGTGGCCGGTTACTACGTGGTGCTGACCCAATATATGGGCATCACCGGCGAAGCGGCGCTGCATGCGCTGGTCGGTCTGGCCTTCGGCTCGTCGTTGATTTCGATCTTCGCGCGTCTGGGCGGCGGCATCTTCACCAAGGGCGCCGATGTCGGCGCGGACCTGGTGGGCAAGGTCGAAGCCGGCATCCCCGAGGACGACCCGCGCAACCCGGCGGTGATCGCCGACAACGTGGGCGACAACGTTGGCGACTGCGCCGGCATGGCAGCCGACCTGTTCGAAACCTACGCGGTCACAGTCATCGCGACCATGCTGTTGGGCGGGCTGATGATGGCTGAAGCCGGCAAGAATGCCGTGCTCTACCCGCTGGTGCTGGGCGGCGTGTCGATCCTCGCTTCGATCGTCGGCGCATTCTTCGTCAAGGTCAAAGAAGGCGGCTCGATCATGGGCGCGCTATACAAGGGCGTGATCGTCTCCGGCGTGCTGGCGGCCATCGCGTTTTACCCCATCACCACCCAGCTGATGGCCGATAACGCCCATGGCGCGTTGAATCTCTATATTTGTTCGCTGATCGGTCTGGTGCTGACCGGCGTGATCGTGTGGATCACCGAGTACTACACCGGCACGCAATACAAGCCGGTGCAGCACGTTGCGGCGGCCTCCACCACCGGCCACGGCACCAACATCATTGCCGGCCTGGGCGTGTCGATGAAGTCCACTGCGCTGCCGGTGATCGCGGTCTGCGCCGCGATCTGGGCCGCACATCTGCACGGCGGCCTGTACGGCATCGCCATCGCCGCCACCGCCATGCTGTCGATGGCCGGCATGATCGTGGCGCTGGACGCCTATGGCCCGATCACCGACAACGCCGGCGGCATCGCCGAAATGGCCGAACTTCCGCCGGAAGTGCGCGCCGTGACCGATCCGCTGGACGCCGTGGGCAACACCACCAAGGCCGTGACCAAGGGCTATGCGATTGGCTCCGCTGCGCTGGCCGCGCTGGTGCTGTTCGCCGATTACACCCACAACCTGCAGGCGGCCAATCCGGGCGTGACCTTCGCGTTCGACCTGTCGGATCACAAGGTCATCATCGGCCTGCTGATCGGCGGTTTGATTCCGTACCTGTTCGGTGCGATGGCGATGGAAGCCGTCGGCCGCGCGGCCGGTGCGGTGGTGGAAGAAGTGCGTCGCCAGTTCCGCGATATCCCCGGCATCATGGCAGGCACCGCGAAGCCCGATTACAGCCGGGCGGTCGACATGCTGACCAAGTCGGCGATCAAGGAAATGATCGTGCCGTCGCTGTTGCCGGTGGCGGTGCCGATCGTAGTCGGCCTGCTGCTGGGCGCTGAAGCCCTCGGCGGCCTGCTGATCGGCACCATCGTGACCGGCCTGTTCGTGGCGATCTCGATGACCACCGGCGGCGGCGCCTGGGACAACGCCAAGAAATACATCGAAGACGGCCATCACGGCGGCAAGGGCAGCGAAGCCCACAAGGCCGCAGTCACCGGCGACACCGTCGGCGATCCTTACAAGGACACCGCCGGCCCGGCGATCAATCCGCTGATCAAGATCATCAACATCGTCGCCCTGCTGCTGGTGCCGCTGCTGCCGGTCAACAAGGTCGAAAGCGGCATGCCCGCAGCCCACGACAGCGCCGTGGCCGAAGCGGCTGCGTCTGCACAGGCCGCTGCGGAAGCGGCCGCAACCGCCGCTGCCAACGCACCGCCTCAGCCGGCCGCGATGTCTTCGGCGGAGGAGGTCAAGACCGCCGCCGCGGCCGGTGAGGACGCAGGCCGTCTGGCGAAGATCTATTTCGCCTCCGGCTCGTCCACGCTGCCCGCAGATGCCGCCGCGACCATGGACCGCGTGCTGATGACCCTCAAAGGCAGCGAGGAAGCCAAAGCCATGATCTCGGGGTATCACGATCTCAGCGGCGACCCCGCCAAGAACGCCGAGCTGTCCAAGGCGCGCGCGCAGGCGGTGCAACAGGCCTTGGTGGCGGCCGGCATCGCCGAAGACCGGATCGAACTGCAGAAACCGCAGGCGACCGGCGACGGCGGCAGCGCCGATGAGGCCCGCCGGGTGGAAATTACGGTGGAGTGATCCTCCTGCCCCTGTGGCGTCCCTAGAACGGCGGCCTCCGGGCCGCCGTTCGCGTTGGCGGCATCCATGCCATCCGGAGCGCGGCGGGGCTGATCGATCGGCCCGGTGATCCGAAGCGGGGCCGCCCTGGCACGCGCTGCATGGGCTCCATGCCGGCACCGGGCACGGAACTCAATCACACCATCCTCGGCGCGTCCGCAGGTCGATCGCGCGAACGCTCGATCTGCAAGCGCCTCGAAGTCGCGCCAGGAAGATTTCGACCGCTGGACAGCCCAGCCCGGCGGCCGCCAGGACCTCCACGACGCGCCGTGCATCGCATTCGCCGCCCTGCGGATCATCCCGCGATCGATGCCTGATCCATACCTGATCCATACCTGATCGATGCCTGATCGATGCCTGATCGATTCGTGATCGATTCGTGATCGATTGATGATCAATTGAATGGCAGACGTCGCCGGCCAGGCCTAGGGTGCGATCTGCGGCAAATGCGACCAACCCCACGCTCACCGCCCGCGAGCAATCGGAAACGGCCGAGGCCGTTCGGGCCGCGCCAGACAGTCGTCGATGCTGGGGCATCCAGCCAGATACGGAGGTGATTGGTATGAGACATCCACCGCGAGCCGGCTTGCAGTCCCCCTGGCTACGGCCGTTTGGGGTAGTCCCGGGCATCGTCCTGTCGTTGGCCGCCTGCGGCATGGTCGCCGGTTGGACCGGCGGCGAGCAGGCGCCCCGACGCGCCGGGCAGGCATCGGCCGCCCACACGCTCATGACGCCGGTTCGCGCCGCGCGGAGCGACTACGTCACGTTGCTGCGAAGCGCCGACGGCGATATGCACCCGGGACCCGTGATCCACCTCGCCGACCAACGCGACAAGGGCGTGATTCGGGCCGATCTGGAACCGGAGCATGCGACGTTTTCGGACCAGGGATACGACACCGCGCTGTTCCACGTCGGGACGCGCGACCGGGCGCGACTCATGGCGCAAGCGAGGCGGGAGCTGCAGGCATCCAGGCGAGTCGTGCTCGATTCGGATGGAAGCGAGACGCAAAAGACTGCGGTATCGGACGTCGCCTTCGCGCTGGTCGGGGCGGGCCAGAGAGTCGAAGGGCTCGTGATCGCCATGGACGACGACGGCGGCGTGCGCATGACGCCCATCGAGACGGAAGCGTCCTACGCAAAACGCATCGCGCGGGAAGGACGTGCGTCGTTCCGGGGCAATACCGCGCGCTTGTTGCTGGGCAACGGCGAGTGAGCCGAACACGGCGTTGCGGCAATGCGGATCGATTCGAAACGGTAAACGCACCAATCGTGGAACCATCAACCGACATTGAGGGAGGAAGCGCCGACCCAAGACCAGACAGAGACAGCGAGACGATACGGTTCGACTTTTTTCGAGCGGGATAGACGGCTCGGGGAAAGGCAAGGATCCATCCATGACCAATACTGATGAGGAAAACATGCCATGAAGACCTTTTCACTGCCCTACGCCATAGCGGCACTGTGCATGCTGCCGATCATGACGACGAACGCATCCGCCTCGATTTCCCAGGGCTCGACCTACACGGAACACTGCGTCATCAAGTCCAACTGCAGTCCCTCGCATATCGACAGCAACGGGACCGTCGGAAAGGAATCCCGGGAAGACGGCGGCACCTATCAGGCAATCCAGTGGATAGGACGCGCATTCGCGTGCACCGCATCGTCCCGTTGCAGCGACCATCTCACGGTGACGAGCACGGGCACGACATCGTGGCAAATCGGCGTGAAACTGGAAGTCTCGGGAGGCGTGAAAGACGTGGCCTCGATGAAGGCGGAAGTGTCCGGAGCGCTCACCAAGACACACACCGACTCGGACGCCCACGATTTCGGCACCCTCTACATCAAGAAGGGACAATCACTCGTCGCCTACAGCTACGTGACGCGTGCGCCGTATTACAAGATCTACACGGGCGTGTGGGTGAGGGACGCGGACAGCTACAGATGCCGACGCGGGTTCACCAACTGCTACGACTATACCTGGGACAACAACGCGTGGGCGATGACGGCAACGTACTACAAGGCCGCATCGGACGAACAAACCCTGACATACAAGACCTACACAACGGCCAACGGCAGCGGGTTGAAGCTGGAAGCCGACTGATCGCCCTGGTCCGTCGCGGGGAACACCCGCGCGTCCGCCGGCCTTCGATCGATCGCATCCGCTTGC
This sequence comes from Lysobacter sp., assembly GCA_043775395.1. GTDB lineage: Bacteria > Pseudomonadota > Gammaproteobacteria > Xanthomonadales > Xanthomonadaceae > Lysobacter_I. The sequence goes on from JAYVSK010000079.1 coordinate 6,777, forward strand.
AGTCCGGGGGGACGGTGGCACGCATTGCCGCTTGACACTGCGGCCGCATGGCCAGCGACGCCGTCGACCACGCGGCCGCGACTCGATTTTCTTCCATTGTCCGACGCCATCGCGGGACGATCGCCACGATGGCGCCGGGCCGGCTTTGATGATTCGTTCCATCATCGCCGGATGCGACGCCATCCATTTCGATGACGTCTCGACGCATCGCTTCGCCCGATGCCGCAACACGCAACGAGAGACCGACATGCAGAAGTCTTCGACCAGCGGCTCTTCACGACGGTGGACTCTGCAGTACCTCGCGGCTGCCCTAGCCGTCCTGTTTTTCCCGGCGGCGCTCATGCGCTGGAACGACCGTCCGCAACCAGGGCCCGCCGCACCGCCCGAGGTCGAACGCGAACGATCGGCCGCGGCCGCATACCGCGACCCGCCATCCAGGCCGCTCGCCCGTTTTTTTCCGGACCTCCCCCTGAAATCCCAGTTGAAGACGTTGCTGGAGGCGTCCAGGCAAGGCGACCGCCATTCGGCGTGCGTGCTGGCGCGCGCCCTTCAGATGTGCAGGAATCTGGACGCTGGAAACGAATCGAACGTCGTCCTCGACGCATACACGAGCAAGTACGCGGCATCCCTCAACGACGAGGAGGTCGCTTCGCTGGCGGCAGCCATCGCCGCCCGCGAAACGACCGCCTCCACGACCTGCGCGGAACTCGCCGCCGGCGATTACGACGCCTTGGACGACATCGTCTACGAGTCCGCAACCATGGGCGATCCGGTCTCGATGCGGATGTTCGCGCTGCAGCAGGACAAGATGACCACGTTCGGCGATGTGATCCCGGTGGACAGGAAACTGATCGATCGCCATCGCCTGCATGCGGAGGCGATGCTCAACCGCGCCGCGGAAGCGGGCGATCCCGTCGCGCTGAGGTCGATCCATTCGGTGTATGCCACCGGCCAGATCTTCACGCCTTTCGACAAAGTGAAAGTGCCGCGCGACGGCGTGAAGTCCATGGCGGCCTACATCGCTCTGATCGACGTCGACGATTACCGCTTGAAGGCCACCTCGACCGAGGACGCAATCGCGCAGGCGAAACAGGACATCGCCGAATCGCTCGCGAACCTGAGCCAGGCCGATCAGCTCCGGCTCGCCACCCTGCGGGATGCGTACGTGCGCGCCTATCGCGCCAGGAAACGACCCGCCAGCATCAGCGCGGAATTGCTGGGCACGCTACCGGAGCAGGCGTGCGCGAACCCGCCCGGCGACTCCGTGATCGCGGCCTCGGTTGATGTCGCCCGATAGCGGGAAGGCAGCAGCGCGGACGCACCCGGCACGACCGCCGCCGGGTGGAGGCCGCGGTGGCATGATGCCCGTCCCCCTGCGGCACTCGTCGAACGCCGGCCTCCGGGCCGCCGTTCGCGTTGGGAGCAGCAGGACGCCAGTGGTCCCAGGAGCAACTGGCCGAACTCTACAGCCTGAAGCTGCGCACCATCCAGCGTCTGGAAGCCGGCGCGGAGATCTCGACCGAATCCCTGCGCGCCCTCGCTGCAGGGTTCGAGGTACCCGCCGAAAGCCTGCTGGTCCGCCCGACCTCGCCCAGTCAACCGGCGCTCGACACCATATGCGACGGCCGCGTGCGCGGCCTGGGCTTCCGCGGCACGACCTCGCGCCCGGACTTCTGGTGGTTCGTGCTCGCGGTGGCATGGTGCTGGCCTTCGCGGAACGGCTGGCCCCGGCGCTGGGCCGCCGCCGCTGCAGATCGCCTCACTTGCCGTGCTGGTGTGGTGGGTCGCGGTCTGCACCCGCCGCCTGCACGACGCCCGCCTGAGCCCATGGTGGCAGCTTATCGGCCTGGCGCCGGACGCCGGCTGCTGCGGCGCAGCAACCGCCGACGTAGAATGCGCGCCTACCCGCATCGAATGGAGCCCCGCCATGGGCCTGGACCTCGTATCCACCGGCAATGACCCGCCGGACGAAATCAACGTCATCATCGAAATTCCGAAAGACGCCGAGCCGGTCAAGTACGAGGTCGACAAAGCCTCCGGCGCGATCTTCGTCGACCGCATCCTGTCCACGCCGATGCGCTACCCCTGCAACTACGGTTACATCCCGCACACCCTGTGCGGCGATGGCGACCCCGCCGACGTGTTGGTGATCCTGCCGCTGCCGCTGATCCCGGGCTCGGTGATCCGCGTGCGCCCGGTCGGCGTGCTGCGCATGAAAGACGAAGCCGGCAGCGACGAAAAGCTGCTGGCGGTCCCGGTGGACAAAGTATTCGCCGGCTACAGCCACATCGCCGACATCGGACAGGTCAGCCCGCACTGGATGGATCGCATCGGCCACTTCTTCGAGCACTACAAGGATCTGGAAAAGGGCAAGTGGGTGAAGCTGGACGGCTGGGGCGACGCGGCAGAAGCCAAGCGGCTGATTCTGGAATCGATCGTCCGCTACAACGAGACGCCGGAAGCGGAAAAGCCGAAGTTCTGAACGGTTAAACCGCGCCCCAATCGGCTGCCGTCGAGATACAAGAGCGGCCTGACCAGTCATCCGGCTGTTGAAAACCAGGCCGTTCTATCTCAACGCGAACGATTCAGCGGCCTGAGGGCCGCTCCACCGGAACAGCATCCACCGGCGCCACCGCGACCCGGCCGATCATCACCATCAGCACCTGGAACCACGGCATTTCGTTGCGCAAGGTCACGCCCTGCGCCAGCGGGCGCACACCGGCGGCGAAGGCATCGAACGCGCTGCGGAATGTCGCGCGGCCTTCCACGGCATCGCCGTATTGCGCCCACAGCCCTTTCCACTGCTGGATCAAACGGCCGGCATGCTGGTTCAACGCCGGTATGTGCACATGCGGCAGCGCTTCGGCGATCAGGAACGACAGATGCTGGTTCAGCTCCCACGGACTCATCACCGTCGGCACGTTCACCGCTTCGCAGGCGAAGTCGATCGGCGCTGACGCATCCGGGGCGATGCGCTTCGGTGTCCAGCCCTCGCGCAGCGCATCGTGCGCGCGCCCCTGCGCAACCAGATCCCAGAACGCACCGCCGCCGACGGTGTCGCAGACCAGATGGATCCGCGACTGAACCGCATCGTTGAGCACGCGATGCTGGCGCCAAGTGTCGAAAATCCAGCATTCGCCAGCGGCCATGTTGATGCTCTGCCCGTCGCAGTCGAACTGCACGGTCGGCTGGGTCACGATCGGCACGTGCACGCGCACGCGCTCGGTCCAGTAATAGCCCTGATCGGCGTGCCGGATCACTTCGGCCTGCCCGGCCAGCCGCATCAGCCTGGTGCGACCGACGGTGGCGCCCAGGCTGGCGAGCAGCTGCTGCAGATAACCGCAGCGCTGCAGGTGGGGGGTCGGCTGCATGGGTCCGGCGAAGGCTTCATTGTCGGGCTCGCCGTTCACCGCAACCAGCGGCAGCATCGAGTTACCCGGAAAACCCTGCGGATGCGGCTTCCACACCGACTCGCCCAGCGCATCGATTTCCTGCGCAAGCACGTCCGCGTCGAACAGCAGCGGCAGTTGGATAAAGGGAAGCTGGAGTTTCAAGGCCCGGGCCTGCGTAATCGGTGACGATGGCGGGATTGTAAACCCTCAATCCACCGCGATCCTGGCATGCAGCTTCTGCTTTGGTAGAGCGGCCTTCAGGCCGCTGAAATGTTCCGTACGAGGGTTCAGCGGGCTGAAGCCCGCTCTACCGAAGCATGGGGGTTCAGCGGGCTGAAGCCCGCTCTACCGAAGCATGGGGGTTCAGCGGGCTGAAGCCCGCTGAACCGGGGGGGGTCAT
>JAYVSK010000080.1:0-18934 GCA_043775395.1 Lysobacter sp.
CCCGCAGCGATATCCGCCTCACCCTGCGCCAACAGCTTCAGCATCAACAGCGCCTGCTGCTGGCGCTGGTAGGTCTCGTAACTCTGCACCACGGCGCTGGCGCGGCCGTTCTGGGTCAGCACAACAGCGTCGGATTCTTCCTGCAGACGTTTGAGCCACTGGCTGGCGTCGGATTTGAAATCGCTGAGACTGATGATGGGGTCGCTCATGACGGTCTCGCTGCGGACTGAATTCGGTCCGATTATAGCAGCGGCGCGGAGGCCGCCGGATCAGTCTATCGGGTGAGCGGCCAATGTCTGCAATGCATCGCCGCTGACCCGCTGCATGGTCCACGCGTCCATGCCGACAGCGCCAAGGCTGCGGTAGAAGTCGATGGCGGGCGTATTCCAGTCGAGAACCGACCATTCGAAACGACCGCAGTCGCGCTCAACGGCGATCTGCGCCAATCTCACCATCAGCCGCTTGCCCAAGCCGTGGCCGCGAAAGGTGGGCCGTACGAACAGGTCTTCGAGATACAGCCCCGGCTTGCCGACGAAGGTCGAGAAGTTGTGGAAGAACAGGGCAAAGCCTGCGGCGCCGCCGTCGACTTCCGCAATCAACACTTCTGCGCGCGGGCGTTCGCCGAACAGCTGCGCCGCGAGGCCTGTTTCGTCGGCGACCATCTCGTGCGACAGCTGCTCGTATTCAGCCAGCTCGCGGATGAGGGCGAGGATCAGCGCGATATCGCCAACAACTGCAGCACGGACAGCGATCACGGGCGGTACAGTCATCGGCACGGTACTCAGCCGGCCAGACGCTGCTTGATGAGCTTCGAAACTTCGCCCATGTCGGCCAGGCCCGCAAGCTTCGGCTTGATCACGCCCATGACCTTGCCCATGTCGGACGGGCCGGAAGCGCCCACCTCCGCGACAGCGGCTTCGATGGCGGCGAGGACTTCGGATTCGCCGAGTTTCGCTGGCAGATATTGCTCAATGATCGCCATTTCCGCGCGCTCGATCGCGGCCAGATCTTCGCGGTTGGCGGCTTCGAACTGGCTCACCGAGTCCTTGCGCTGTTTCATCATTTTTTCGAGGATCGCCAGCACCTGAGCGTCGTCAAGCTCGATCCGTTCATCGACTTCTTTCTGTTTGATCGCGGCGTTGACCAAGCGGATGGTGCCGAGACGCTCTTTCTCACCTGCCTTCATCGCAGCTTTCATGTCGTCGGTGAAACGTTGTTTGAGGCTCATGATTTCGGATCCTTGTGACAAAGCCCGCAGATATCGGGCCGAAGACGGGGCAGCTGTGCAGGTCCGCAAAAACGAAAAGCCGGCAGCGAACAACGCGGCCGGCTTTTGGATTCACTGCGCTAAACCCTGATTTGCTGCAGGGGATCGCTCAAGAATCGGATGTCATGCGCCCGGTGAGGGGCTTAATACATGCGCTGACGTTTGGTAGCGTCGCGAGAGGTGCGGCGCGACTGGCGCTTCACCGCAGCGGCGGCTTTGCGCTTGCGTTCTTGGGTCGGCTTTTCGTAAAACTCGCGCTTGCGGACTTCGGCGAGAACGCCGGCTTTCTCGCAGGTGCGCTTGAAGCGACGCAGGGCAAACTCAAAGGGCTCGTTTTCGCGGACTTTGACGCTGGGCATAGGAATCTCGGGCTTTTTGGGAAACTGGCCGGTCTGGCCGCTCTTGTGCGAAGGGATTCACACCACCCGGTCCGTCCGGGCGAGCCGCGCATAATAACGGCGTCACCCCGGGTGGCGCAAGTTTGGTCACGAGCTGCTTTGAGCGAGCAGACCGATTTGATCATCATCAAATTATTTGATATTAATGCTGCAGACTTCGTTTAGAGCAGCCTTTGTGAACGTTCGGCAGATTGTAGAGAAATTTGGCGGTCAGACCGCACTGGCAGCCTTAGTCGGCGTGAACCAAAGCGCTGTGGCCTATTGGGTCAAGAAGGGCGCCATCCCCGCCAAATGGCACAGTCAAATTCTTGTGCTTGCGATGGATAAAAGCTTGGGGCTTGAAGCCATCGATTTAGTAGCAAGGCCAACGTCGGCGCCTGCTGCGTCGTCGTCGGCTGTCGTTGTCAGCCAAGAAGAGCATCGACGATCAATCGCTCAGGCGATCGAGGTGCCAGGCGGAGAAGTGGGCCAACTCGCGCCATTCATGTTTTATACCTCGCCAAGCGGCACGGTGAAGGTGCAGGTTTTGGTGGAAGATGAGACCCTTTGGTCCTCTCAGAAAGGCATGGCGGAGATATTTGATGTTGATGTGCGCACTATCAACGAGCATCTTCAAAATGTCTTTATTTCTCAAGAACTTAGTGAGGCTCCAGTTATCCGGAATTTCCGGATAACTGCCTCTGATGGCAAGTCGTATGACACGAAGTTCTACAGCCTTGACGCGATCATTTCAGTGGGATACCGGGTCAATTCCTACCGGGCGATTCAGTTCCGAGTCTGGGCGACATCCGTACTGAAAGAGTATTTGATAAAAGGCTATGCCCTTGACGATGATCGCCTGAAACAGGGCAAGGCATTGTTCGGAAAAGATTATTTCGATGATTTGCTCGAAAAAATCCGGGAAATCAGAGCTTCAGAGCGGCGCTTCTATCAAAAAATTACTGATATTTATGCGCAATGCAGTCGTGATTATGATCCGCACTCACCGATCACACAGCGGTTTTACGCGCACGTGCAAGACAAGTTGCACTATGCGATTCATGGTCATACATCCGCTGAGTTGATTGAACTCAGGGCAGATGCCAGCCAGCCGAACATGGGAATGACCACTTGGAAGAATCAAATGGTTGGCGGAAAAATCGGTAAAGCCGATGCGTCTGTTGGGAAAAACTACCTCAAGCAGACAGAGTTGGACGATCTGAATCATCTCGTCAGTATGTACTTGGACTTTGCACAGAACATGGCCAGACGCCAGCGCGTACTGACCATGGCGGAATGGGTGCAAAAGCTGGATAGTTTTCTTCAGTTCAATGAGTACGATGTGCTCGCTGACTTTGGCAAAGTGAAGCGTGACACTGCGGAAAGACGCGCGGCGCAGGCGTACGAAAAATTCAGGGTTGTCCAAGACAGAAGCTATACCTCTGACTTCGACAGGGTTGCGGAAGACATCAAGATCACCAAAAAACTGCCAAAAAGCGGTGGACTCGAATGAAAGTCCTCGGCATCGAAACCAGCTGCGACGAGACCGGCGTGGCCGTCTACGACACCGCCCTAGCGGGTGCGGCGGGGCTGCGGGCGCATGCGGTCTACAGCCAGATCGCGCTGCACGCCGAGTACGGCGGGGTGGTGCCGGAGCTGGCCAGCCGCGATCACGTGCGCAAGCTGCTGCCGCTGATCCGTCAGACGCTGGCGGATGCCGACCTTCGGCTCTCCGACCTCGACGGTGTCGCTTACACCGCCGGCCCCGGGCTGGTGGGGGCGCTGTTGGTCGGTGCCGGGGTGGCGCGGTCGCTGGCTTGGGCGTTGGAGCTGCCGGCGATCGGCGTCCACCATATGGAAGGCCATCTGTTGGCTCCGCTGATGGAGGATGACCCTCCCCATGCGCCGTTCGTGGCCCTGCTGGTCTCCGGCGGGCACAGTCAGCTGGTGGCAGTGGACGCCATCGGCAGCTATCGACTGCTCGGCGACACTTTGGACGACGCCGCGGGCGAGGCCTTCGACAAGACCGCCAAGCTGATGGGGCTGCCGTACCCGGGTGGGCCTCAGTTGGCGGCGCTGGCCGAACACGGCACCCCCGGCAAGTTCAAATTCTCGCGGCCGATGACCGCCCGCCCGGGGCTGGATTTCAGCTTCAGCGGGCTCAAGACCCAGGTGCTGTTGGCTTGGCGCGGCAGCGATCAAAGCGACGCGACCAAGGCTGACATTGCCCGCGGGTTTGAGGACGCGGTGGTGGATACGCTGGCGATCAAGTGCGAACGCGCGCTGCAGGCGGCCGGATGTAAGGTGCTGGTGGTCGCCGGTGGCGTTGGCGCGAACAAACGCCTGCGCGTGCGCCTGCACGCGATGGTCGAAAAGCGCGGCGGCAGGGTCTGTTTCCCGCGTCCTGAACTGTGCACCGATAACGGCGCCATGATCGCCTTCGCCGGTGCGCTGCGATTGGAAGCCGGGCAGCGCAGCGATGCGGCGGTGCATGTCATGCCGCGCTGGGAGATGGCGACGCTGACGCCGCTGGTCTGAGCCGCATGCGTTTGTGGGAGCGTGGTTTTTAACAGCCGTATGGCTGGTAAAGCCGCGACATACAACCGATGCGCTTGCCGTACCCATCGCGGCTTCCGCCGCTCCCACAGGGGCATCGGTTAGGATTGCCAATTGTCGACTCTCTACAGCAACGACCCATGGATAAAGTTTTCATTGAGGCGCTTGAAATCGATACCCTGATCGGGATCTACGACTGGGAGCGGCGGATCCGCCAGACGCTGCAGTTCGATATCGAAATGGGGTTCGACAACCGCAGGCCGGCGGCAAGCGACGACATTGCCGATACGCTGAATTACAAGGCGGTCAGCAAGCGTCTTATCGAATACGTGTCGGCGTCGTCGTTCGGACTGGTGGAAACGCTGGCTGAGCGCTGCGCGGACATCATTCTCGATGAATTCGCGGTCTCGCACGTGCGTTTGAAACTGAGCAAGCCCGGCGCGGTGCGCGGTGCGCGGGCAGTGGGCGTGATGATCGAGCGCAGTAAATCTTGAGCGGCCAGCTCTGATGGACAAGCTCTGATGGGCAAGGCGTATCTCAGTCTGGGCAGCAACCAGTCGCCGGAAGCGAATCTGCGATCGGCGTTCGCTGCGCTGCGCGCGCGCTTCGGCGACATCGTCGCTTCGGTGGTCTACCGGTTTCCGGCGGTCGGTTTCCAAGGGGCGGACTTTCTCAACGCTGCTGCAGTCATCGACGGCGATCTGGATCCGTTTGCGCTCAACGATTGGCTGCATGCGCTGGAAGATGCGCACGGCCGCGATCGCAGCGGTCCGCGTTTCGGCGACCGCCCGCTGGATATCGACATTGTGTTCTACGACGATCTGGTGTTAGACGGCCCGGGACACCTTCAGCTTCCGCGCGACGAGCTGAAACATGCCTTCGTACTGAAGCCGCTGGCCGAGATCGCGCCGGACTTCATCGATCCGCGCAGTGGACGTACGCTGGCGTCGCTGTGGGCCCAGTCCTCCCAGCGCGACATGCCATTTGTGCCCGCGTTCGACCCTGCGTTCGACACCAACGGCGACGAATGACGGCTTTCACCCGCAACAGGTGACTTCCCGCGCTTGTCCGGCCCGCCCGGTACAACGCCAGGCGGCTCAGCCTTCGAGCATACGGCCGCCGTCGACCCGCACCACCTGTCCGGTGGTGTAGCCCGCGCCTTCCAGCAGCCATCGCACCGCATCGGCGATTTCTTCCGGCGTGCCGATCCGTCCCAAGGGTGTGCGCGCCAACAGCGCGGCCTTCGAGGCTTCACCTTTATCGCCTTCCGGCCACAGGATGGCGCCGGGCGCGATCGCATTCACCCGTACCTCCGGCGCCAGCTCCAGCGCCAATGCGCGCGTACCTGCCACCAGCGCGGCCTTGCTCATGCAGTAGACCACGTGGTCGCGCAGTGGACGCTCGGCGTAGATATCGATCAGATTGACGATTGCGCCATGCGCGCGTTTGAGATGCGGCGCGGCGGCTTGGGCGAGGATCAGCGGCGCCCGCGCGTTGATCAGAAATTGCCCGTCCCAGTCCGCAGGCGTGATCGTTCCCAACGGCGTTGGCGAGAACGCCGAAGCGTTGTTCACCAGTGCGTCCAGCCGGCCGAAGTGGCCCACGGTGTTTGCTATCAGCTCGGGCAGACGGTCGTATTCGGCCAGCTCCGCCGACCATGCCACCGCGCTGTTGGCGCGCGCGGCGTTCAACTCGGCGACCAGTGCGGCCATGTCGTCGGCCGAATGCCGGTAGTGCAGGGAGACATCGTAGCCGGCCGCATGCAGGCGACGCGCGATGGCCGCCCCGAGGCGGCGGGCGGCGCCGGTAATCAAGGCGACGGGGCGGGGCTGTGCGGTCATCGGGGCGTTCCATAGTCAATGTGAGAATCATTTGATCACACGCCGCGCCGAATGATTCCAGCCTGATGCGCCGGATTCGCTATTCTGTGCGCCCACCGCAACGGAGTTGCCGCATGTCGAACGACGATGACCTGGATCCGGATATCTGGGCGCACAGCGAGCGCCTGTCCGCAATGATCCAGGATCAGATCGCGAGCAACGGCGGCATGCTTCCCTTTTGGCGGTTCATGGAGCTGGCGCTGTACGCGCCCGGGCTGGGTTATTACAGCGCGGGTGCGACCAAGCTGGGCGCCGCCGGCGATTTCGTGACTTCTCCGGAGCTGGGGCCGCTGTTCGCGGAATGCGTCGCCGGCGCGCTGGCGCCGGTGTTGCGCCAACTGGGCGACGATGCGGTGTTCATGGAGATCGGCGGCGGCAGCGGCGCGTTCGCCGAGGCGGCCATCGGGCATCTGCTCGCGCTGCAGTCGATGCCGGCGCGCTACGCCATTCTGGAGCCCAGCGCCGATCTGCGCGAACGCCAGCAGGAGCGCCTTCGCGCGCAGCTGTCCGCGGAGAGTTTCGAGCGCGTGGAGTGGCTGCAGTCGCCGATCAACGAACGCTGGAACGGCGTGGTATTTGCGAACGAAGTCATCGATGCGCTGCCGACGTCGCGGTTCGCGATACGCGAAGGCAACATCTACGAAGAGCATGTCGCGCTGGACGCCCAAGGCCGCTTCATACGCATGGACCGTCCCGCCGATGCGCTGCTGAGTGCAGCGGTGCGTCATGTCGAACGCCAGTGCGAAGGCCGTTTCCAGAACGGCTATCGTTCTGAAGTGCTGCCGCAGCTGCCATACTGGCTGCAGGCGGTTGCGGGCGGTCTGGAGGCCGGCGCCATGCTGTTCGTCGATTACGGCTACCCGCGACGCGAGTATTACGACCCGCGGCGCGAGGACGGTACGCTGCGCGCATTCCATCGCCATCGGCTGGTCGACGATGTGTTCGCGCGCGTCGGTCTGCAGGACGTTACGGTGTCGGTGGATTTCACCGCGCTTGTCGAAGCCGGCACAGGCGCGGGCTTCGAATTCTCCGGTTACTGCTCGCAGGCTAGCTTCCTGATCGGCAATGGACTGGAAGAGCGTCTGGCCGATCACGAAAGCCGCGCAGTAGACGAGGCCGCACGCTATGCGCTGCGCCAGCAGGTGAAGAAACTCACGCTGCCCGGCGAAATGGGCGAACGCTTCCAGGCGATCGGCTTCGCGCGCAAATCGAGCCTGTTGCATGCGTTCATCGCCGGCGATCTCAGTTTCCGCCTGTGACCGGGCCTGCCATGGACATGTCTGTATGACACGAACACGCTTCGGACGCTCGCTCAAACCGTTCCGCCATCCGCTGCGGTGGTCGGCACTATGGTGTCTTGGCGTGTCGTTGGTAGTGATGTTCTCGCTGTTGCCGGGATCGACGCTGCAGACATTGCCGACGATGAACGACAAGCTCGAACATTTTCTGACCTATGCCACGCTGGCTGCTGGCGCGGTGCAGCTGTATCCGCGCTGGCGCTCGCTGCTCAGCGTCGGTATCGCGCTGGTGTTGTTGGGGATCGGTCTGGAATACGCCCAAGGCGCCTTCACTACCGACCGCATGATGGACGGCATGGACGCGCTGGCCAATACGCTGGGGGTGATCGTTGGATTCGGCACCCAGCTGACGCCTTGGCGGGATCTGCTCTTGCGATTCGATCATCGGTAGGGCGGGCCCTGGCCCGCCGCCTTTGTAGGAGTGACGCGGAAGTCGCGATGCTTTTCGGAAATACCTGCATCAGTCTGTCGCGACTTCCGTCGCTCCTACAGGGTTGTGGTTCTCGCACGCCGGATCGCATCGATCCGCGCCAACCGCAGCGCTTCGCCCAGCGCAGGTCCTGCCAGGCCATCGCGCATCACATCCGCGCCGCGCACAGACAGCGCTGCCGCATGCAGTTTCAGCAGTTCCGCGGCCTGCGGATAATCCGATTCGCTCATCCCGCCGCGGCCGCGTTTATCGGCTTCGCAGGCTTTCGCCATCAGCGCGATCCGCTGCGGCTGGCGGAAGCCATCGTTACGGGCGAACAGGTCGTGAATGCTGGCGCTGCGCAGCTCCAGCAGACGATGCACGTTGAGGTGTTCGCGGCATACGGACAGCGACAGATCGCGATGCGCCGTGGGTAGCTTCAGCCGCACGCAAACTGCGCGTACCGGATCGAGGCCGCGCTGTTCGTGAAGAATGTGCTTGGGCCATTCTTCGCTGGGCGTCAGCGCCTTGCCCAGATCATGGGTGAGCGCGGCGAAGCCGATCATGTCGTCGCCGGGCGCGATGCGCGCGGCCATGTCGCAGACCATTTCGGTGTGGACACCCGTGTCGATTTCCGGGTGATATTCGGCACGTTGCGGCACGCCGTACAGCGCATCCACTTCGGGCAACACCACTGCCAACGCGCCGCACTCGCGCAGCGTGCGCAGGAATGCCGATGGCCGTGCATACGTCAGCGCACGCGCTAGTTCCTGCCAGACACGTTCCGGGGTGAGGTCGGACAGTTCGCCGGCGCACACCATCTCGCGCATCAGCATCATCGTCTCTGGCGCGACCGTGAATCCATGCGCTGCGAAGCGCGCCATAAACCGCGCCGCGCGCAGCACGCGCAACGGATCTTCGACGAAAGCCTCACCGACGTGACGCAGGATCCGCGCTTCGATGTCGCGCACGCCGGCGTATGGATCGCACAGCGTGCCGTCGCTGGCTTCCGCGATCGCGTTGATGGTGAAGTCGCGACGGATTAGATCCTCTTCCAGCGTCACCGACGGTTCGGCATGCACGACGAAACCGCGATAGCCGCGTCCGGATTTGCGTTCGGTGCGCGCCAGCGCATATTCCTCACCGGTCTGCGGATGCAGAAACACCGGGAAATCCTTGCCAACGGTCTTGAATCCGGCGGCGAGCATCGACTCCGATGTTTCGCCGACCACCACATAGTCGCGGTCGCCGCATGGCAGGCCCAGCAGTCTGTCGCGGACCGCGCCGCCGACGAGATAAATGTTCATGCGTGAATTCCACTGGTAGAGCGACATTCAGGCCGCTTTTTTTTACGTAACAACGTGCGGCGGCCTGGTTTTCAACAGCCGAATGGCTGGTCAGGCCGCTCTATCAACGCAGCCGGGCGTTTTATTTCGGCGCATGTTGCGCAAGCAACGCAACGATATCAGTGGCGCCCGAGCTGCGGCCCAGATGCAGTTCGATCGGCGCAGCCTGGCCGGACAGCCAGATCCGCAGTTCCGATTCAAGATCGAAGTGTCCGGCGGTTTCCAGCGAAAACATGGTGATTGCGCGATACGGAATGCTGCGGTATTCGGTCTTCTTCGCGGTGACACCCTGTTTGTTGACCAATATGATGCGTCGGTCGGTGAACACGATCAGGTCGCGGATCAACGCGAACGCGCGCTGCAGGGTTTCGCCCGGCGCCAGCAGCGGCGTGAATTCTTCCAGCAGCTTTTCCACCGGCGTTTCGCCAGCGTGGCCAAGCAGGCCGTCGAGTAGTCCCATGGCGATCTCCTCGTGTGAGTGAAGTTGCGAATACAGATGGATGTGCGGATCAGGCGACGACGCCGAGAATCTCGGGCAGCTTGCCGCGCACATCGGTGGGTGCGATGCCGAGCTTCGGCAGGCCGTTATCGTCGCTGATGGAATCACGCTGCAGCGAACGCCAGTTGTCGCGGCTGATCGGTTTGCCAGGCAAGTGTTCGCCCACTTCCGCCTGGATCCGCCCGAACACGCCCGGCAGCGGCACGACGAAGCGGGTCCAGCCTTTGGTCTGCGCGGTGAGGCGAACGATCTCGGCGAGGGTCATTTTTTCGGGGCCGACCAGATCATAGCTGTGGCCGATGGTGGCGTCGTCGTCCAGCGCGCGGACGATGGCCTCGACCACATCGCCCACCCAGACCGGCTGGAAGCGCGCATTGGCGCGTCCGATCGGCAGGCCCGGCGCGAAGCGCAGCAGCTGCGCGAAGCGGCAGAACAGGCCGTCGCCGGGGCCGGCGATCACCGACGGCCGGAACAGCGTCCAGTCCAACGATGATGCGCGCACCAGCGCCTCCGCGACGCCGCGCGCCTTGAGGTAATGACTGTCGCCATCGCCCGCATGCAGGGCGCTCATTTGCAGCAGCCGGCGTACGCCGGATGTCTTCATGGCCGCGATCATGGTGTCGGCGAGTTCGACATAGACTTTGCGGAATCCTTTACCGTCGTCGCCGCGCTCGTTGAGAATGCCGACCAGATTGATCGCCGCATCGGCATCGGTGAAGGCTTGATGCAGGAATCCCGCGTCGAACACGTCGCCGACCAGCAGCTCCGCGCCGGCAGGCGTGCGTGTCCGCGTATCCGCGCTGCGCGACAGCACGCGCACGCGCTCGCCCTGTGCCAGCAGGCGCGTCACCAGCGCACGACCGAGAAACCCACTGCCGCCGAGGACCACAATCGTTCGTTTCATCGCTGGGGCCGCCGTGGTGGTGTAGTTGCTGGTTTCGCAGTGGGCGCTGCGGGTGCCGCTGCCGGAGGTGAAGGCAGCTCCGGCGGAAGCGGGCACACGAATGTCTTGCGCGTATCGACCGTACGTCCCGCGAGGCGGTCGGTGATTGGCATCGCTTTGCCGTTGAGCCGCCAGTCGTAGATCACGCTGAAGGCGAGAATGCGCGCGACGTAATCTCGGGTTTCTTTATAGCTGATGGTTTCGATCCAGAAGTCCGCGTCCATGTCCGGACGCTGCGACTGCCAGCGCGCCACCGGCGCAGGGCCGGCGTTGTAGGCCGCGATGGCGGCGTAGGTCATGCCGTATTTGTCTTCCAGTTCGCGCAGATACGCGGTGCCCAAGCTGATGTTGAACTCGGGTTCGTAGAGGCTCTCACCGCCACGCCACGGCAAGCCCAAGCGCTTGGCGATGCCGGCGCCGGTGCCGGGCAGCACCTGCATCAGGCCGCGCGCATCGGGTTGCGAGCGCGCCTTCGGATTGAACACGCTTTCGGCGCGGATTTCGGCGGCAACCCAAGTGGGATCGATGTTGTGTTTGGCGGCCTCGCGGCGGATCACGCTGTCGTGATGCAGCGGGAAGCGCAGCGTGTACAGCCGCGATTCTTCGGGATACGACCTGCCGCCGACGTTGAGCAGGCCGAACACGCCGCGATCGAACCAACCGTTGTCCTGGGCGATATCGACCGCGATCCTGCGCTGTTCGGGCGTGAAGCGGGCCAGCGCATCGTTCCATTCGCGTTCCGCCCACGCGCTGCGTTCCAGTCGATACAGCAACATCGCGCGCACCATCGCCGGGTCGCGCGCAACGGCTGTTTTCGCTGCGGCGTCGGTCTTCAGCGTCCACGGGCAAAGCGCATATGCGCTGCCGATGCGGTCCGCAGCCAGAAAGCCATGGAACTCCGCTTTGTTCGCGGCATCGCGGAACAGAATTGCGGCATTGGCTTTGTCGCCGGCCATCTCCAGCAGCCGCGCTTCGAAATAGCGCCAGCGCGAATCGCGCCGCAGGATTTGGCCGGAAGCAGTGTCGCCCATCTTGCGGATCGCGGCCAACGCGCCGTTCCAGTCAGAGCGCGCCATCGCTTCGCGCACCCGCCACTCATGCAGTTTTTCGTCGTAGGCGACATCCGGCACGGCGTTGAGGCGACGCGCCGAATCGGGCAGATAAGAAGCTACGGTCTGCAGCGCGGCCTGATACAAAGCCCGGCCGCGCTCGGCGTCGTCCATGCCCAGCGCAGCGGCGAATTTAGGCAGCAGCGTGTCGACCGACTCCGGCGAAGCTTTAGCACGCCTGGCCAGGCCGTATGAAGCGACCAAGCGGCTGCGCGGCGTTTTCGGCCACGTGAGCGCGCGGTCGTGGACGGATTCGATGAAGGCCGCATAGTCGTTGGCCAGCGCAAAGTCTTCCGCCGGCAGCCCCCGCGCCGCTGCGCGCATCACCGCGGGCTGCAGCTCGGCCGCAGCCTTCTCGATCCGCTCCCAGCGCAGGGCGGGCACAAGCCCGCCTTTCGCGGCAAGAATGGCCAGCGGCGCATCGCATTCCCCCGGCAGCGATTTGCCGGTGCTGCGCCACAGCGCCTGCGCATCAGCGGTCCAATCGGTGTCGGTCAGGCCCAGCGCCTGACGGGCGTTGAGTTCCGCGCAGCGCAGCGCGGCGCTTTTGACCGAGCCCGACCAGGCGGTCCGGAACGTCGGCCAGTCCTCACGCCGGGCGAGCACCTCCAGCCACTGTTCGCGAAAGGTTTCGGCTACGGCCTGGCCGCGATAGCGGGCGATGAACGCCTGACCGCTGGCAGCGGACAAGGTGTCGATGTCCTTGCGCAGGCCGGCATATTCGACCCAACCGGCGAGCGAATGGCCGGCCGGCAGCGGCGCATTTTCGGGCTGGCCGCGCTCGGCAGCCTCCAGCGCAGCCCGGGTCTGGGCAAGGGTGGGGTCATAGGTCTGGGCGGTGCAGGCGGCCGGCAACAGGACGGCAAGCAGGCCCGCGAGGGCGGTGGAGTAGGGGATTCGCATGCCGGGGACTATAGCGAAGCCGGGTGAACAGGTCAGCGACAGCGTGTGCGGAAACCCCCCATCACCACTTGCACCTTGCCCCGGCTTCACAATTTGTTTACAAAGTCACCGGTACCGCCCAAGGAGGGGGCCAACGGCGGTGGCACTCGCTATTCCTATCTTTAAATAAAGGGAGACAACCCAATGAACAAGCTGCGCCGTAATCGCCTGACGGCCGCTGTCCATCTGACCTTGCTGCTCGCGCTGCCCGGCATCGCCGCGGCGCAGGACACCAAGGAAGAGAACACGCTCGACACCATCAGCATCACCGGTACCCGCATCAAGCAGACCAATGCCGTCACCGCACAGCCGGTCTACGTGCTGGACCGCGCCAAACTGGAGCAGACCGGCGCCAAAAGCGTCGGCGAGATCCTCCAGCAGCTCACCGCCAGCGGCAAGGCGCTCAACGCCAAGTTCAACTCCTCCGGCAACTTCGGCTATCCGCCGGACGGCGGCGGCATCGGTGCCGGCTCGGCCCAGGTGGACCTGCGCAACCTTGGCTCGCAGCGCGTGCTGGTGCTGGTCGACGGCATTCGCTGGGTGAACGAGTCTTCGGCCTCGGGCGTCAGCGGCAGCGCCGATCTCAACACCATCCCGCTGGCGATCGTCGAACGCATCGAAGTGCTGGAAGACGGCGCCTCGGCGATCTACGGCTCCGACGCCATCGCTGGCGTAGTCAACATCATTACCCGGAAGAATTTCAAGGGCGCCGAAGTCCATACCTATTACGGCGAATACAGCCGCGGCGGCGAGACCAAGGACGCGTCCTTCACCTTCGGCACCGGCGGCGACGGCTGGACCGGCATCTTCGGTGCGACGTATTACGAACAGGACGACATCAGCTCTGGTTCTTGGGGCCAGTCGTCGTTCCCGGAACCGGGTGCGGGCCTGTCTGCGGGCAGCTCGGGCACACCCCAAGGACGTTTCTTTTTCTTCGATCCGACGGGCACAACTCGTTACAACATCACATTGAACCCGGGCACGACCACGCCGGTGTTTGTGCCGGGCAACCCCAGCGGTGGCACCTATCATCCGTTCACGGGCGCGGACCGCTTCAATTTCGCACCCTACAATCTCCTGCTTACCCCGAGCGAGCGTAAGTCGCTGTTCGCTAGTATCAATATCGATCTGAACGAAAACACCCGCCTGCACTTCAAGGGGTTGTTCAACAACCGTCAGTCGACGAATCAGGCGGCCCCAGAACCGATTTTTGTCGGCCCGGGCGCGGGCACCGGCGGTATTGCCGATACTATTTCGATCCCGGCCAACCAGCGTTACAACCCGTTCGGGTTTACTTTGGACGCCAACAGCAATTTCGTATTTGTGGGGCGCCGTCCGCTGGAAGTCGGGCCGCGCATCTTCACCCAGAATGTCGACACCTGGTATTTCAACGGGGGTCTCGACGGTCTTATCGATGCTGGCCAGCGCACGTATGCTTGGGACGTCAATTACGTTCACAGCCGCAACTCGGCCACGCAGCGCTTCACCAACGGCTACAACATCGCGAAGATCAAGCTGGCGCTGGGGAGTCCCACGGTGTGTGCCGCTACTCCGGGCTGCGTGCCGCTGGACATCTTCGGCGGTCAGGGTCGTCCGTTCACCCGCGCGATGATCGATTACATCGTGACCGATCAGCGCGATGCGAGCACCCAGGTGCTGGATATCTTCTCCGGCAACGTCACCGGCGATCTTTTCAACATCGGGGACCGCACTGCAGGTTTCGCCGCCGGTGTCGAACATCGCCGCTATCAAGGCGACTTCAACCCGGATCGATTGCGCCAGACCGGCGAATCCCAGGATTCATTCGCTTCGCCAGTCTCGGCCAAATACAACGTGACCGAAGTCTATGGCGAGTTCAATATTCCCGTGCTTGCCACCCTCGACCTGACGGGTGCCGTGCGTTGGTCGGATTATTCGACATTCGGTAGCACCACCACCGGTAAGGTCGGTTTCCGCTTCCAGCCCTTTGAAGATCTCGTGCTCCGTGGCACTTATTCGCAGGGCTTTCGCGCACCGAACCTTGGCGAGCTGTACGGTTTAACCCAGTTCGGCGCCACGCTGAACGACCCCTGCGGCCCGACCGGCGCGCCCGTAGTGAACCGTGCCAATGGCGTTTCGCCAGGTCTTGAAGCAGCCTGCGTCGCACAGAACGTACCCGACAACTTCGAACAGGCCAATACCCAGATCACCACGTTCACAGGGGGTAACGCAAACCTGGATCCGGAAAAATCCAACAGCTATACCCTCGGCACGGTCTACAGCCCGGGTTGGGCCGAAGATGCATCGTGGTCGCGCAAATTCGATTTCGAGCTCAGCTACTACAACCATGAGATCAAAGGCGGTATCCAGTCGCGCGACATCCAAGAACTGCTCAATGCCTGCGTTGCTGCGGGCGGACTGAACCCGACGCTGTGCTCGGCGTTCACTCGCCAGAGCAGCGGTAATCTCAATCCGCCGAACAACTTCCTCCAGAACTTCGGTGTAATCAAGACCGATGGTGCAGACTTGAAGGTCAATTGGTTGAGTCCGCAATGGGGCTTTGGCAGTCTCAACGCATCGTTCCAGACCACGTGGGTCAACGATTACAAAGCAGTCGACAAGGACGGCATCCGCTCTTCGCGTCGAGTCGGTATCGAGACCAACGACAGTGCCATTCCCGAGTGGCAGAGCAACGTACAGTTGGGTTGGAGCAAGGGCAATATCGATTTCAATTACGGCCTGCGCTACGTCGCTGCGGTCGAAGAAGATTGCGCCAACGCCACGATCGGCACTGTGCCCGGCTGCCGCACCAGCAACGGCTTCAACACGCTCGGTGCGGTGGTTTATCACGATGTTCAGTTCGGTTGGAAAAATGCGTTCGCACTGGAAGGCCTGAAACTGTCGACGGGCGCCAACAACGTATTCGGCAAAGAACCGCCGGTGTGCGTGACCTGCTCGCTGAACGGCTACGACGCCGGCACCTACGACCTGCCGGGTGCGTTCTGGTACGTCAGCGCCGATTACCGTTTCTGATTGCGGTTTGAGTGCGTGGTCCGTCCGGCGAAACATGCCGGTCGGAACAATACGGACGGGCGGTGGAGCGATCCGCCGCCTGTTTGTCTTTGAAAAGCGTATTCGCACCGTCAAAAGCAGCTTGGTTGAAGGCAATCGACCCTATCGGCTTGACGCCGTGCATGACGCACGCTAGCGTGATTCCGATCATGGATAAAGTGCGATTCGTCTGCTGATGGCCATCGAATCTCCATCGTCAAGGCTTGAGCTATCGATGCTTGATCGCGGGTTGAATTGATGGCGAATATTTCTCAACGCATCGATCTTCAAGAGTTTTGGTTTTTTTTGATAAGTGCGTATGCCTCTGTTCCAGCGGCAATGCATCGCGCCAAAAAATCATCAAACATGCTTCGGCAAGATTTTTGCGATTCATTCACCCGATCAGGACGTATCTGCCATGGGCATTGCACACAGCCACTATGATCGTTTCGTCAGTGGGCTTGGCTCAGCTGCGCGCATCCAGGGTGAGGTGCTGGCCCGCCTGATCGAGCGGGGCCGTGGCACTGCTTTCGGTCGCGAACACGGCTTCGAGCGCATCGACAGTCTGGCTGATTTCCGCCGCCAGGTGCCGTTACGTAATTACGACGATCTGCGCCCGTATGTCGACCGCATCGTCGCTGGGGAGCGCGATGTGCTGTTCCCCGGCGATGTCTTCCGCTACATCTCCAGCAGCGGCAGCAGCGCTGGCCGGGCCAAGGTGCTGCCGCTGCCGCGCGCCTACTTTGCGGAAGCGTTCAACCCTTTCTATATGACCTATCTCGAGGGCACGACGCGCGCCCATCCGGGTCTGGCGGCCACGCGCGACCTCACCATCAATTTCAAGTGGGATCCGCTGCGCGAAACGTCGGTGCTTACCGGCGGGATGCCGCACGTCGGCCTCAGCCAAGTGAATCTGGCGAACGAGTTCGCCAGCGATGCCCTGCTGGAGCCGGGTACGCAGGGCCCTTGGGCCACGGTGCCGGCGGACATCGCAGCCGATCTCGAGCGCCTGTACTTCCGCTTGCGCATGGCGGCAGGCCACGACATTCGCCAGTTGGTCGGCATCAACCCCGCCATCTTGGCCGCGATACCGCATCTGTTGGAGGTCAATGCCGAGCGCCTCTGCGCCGATATCTCCGCTGGTACGTTCGCGGGCCGCTCTGTGGCAACGCCCGATCCTGCACTGGCCACGCAGCTCGCCGCCCGCCGCGCCGCGCGCGGGCACCTGCTGCCGGCCGATGTGTGGCCGCGGGTCGAGCGCCTGATCTGCTGGGACGAGGGCATCGCCGGGGTCTATTTGCCGCAGGTGCTCGCAGACTACGGCACCGAGGTTGTTGTGGTGCCGGCGCCATTGGCCGCTTCGGAGGTGCCGCTGGCCCTGCATTTGCTGCCGGACGGTCTGCGCGGTGTCATGGCTTACAACGCTGCATTTTTTGAATTTCTCGATGTGCAGGCCGGCACAACGCAAGCGCCACTGCGGCTCGATGAACTGCGCGAAGGGGCCTGCTATGCCGTGGTGGCGACCCAGGCCGGTGGTTTCTGCCGCTACGTGCTGGGCGACCTGCTCGAAGTAACGGGCCACGCTGGGGAGGTGCCCATGGTGGCCTACGCCGGGCGCATCACGCCGACTGCGGCCGTGCCCGAGTCGGCGCTGCTGCGCTTCATCCGTCGTTATGGCGCCGCGCACGACTTGCGCGTGCGCAACTTCACGTTCGTGCCTGCAGCTGGAGGTGCGCTGGATCTGCTGTTGGCCTGCGACAACAGCGAAGACGCTGGCATCGACGAGGCAGCGCTGCGCCAGGCCTATGCCGCAGATACCGCGTTGGTAGGCGCACCTCTGGGCGAGATACGACCGGTGCCGCCCGCTTATTTCGCCCAAAACTGGTGCGACCGCGTCGCTGCGGGTCTACGCCCGCCGCAGGTCAAAGACCGGATCGTGAGTCCTGCGCGATGATCTTGTTTGTTCTGGGCATCATCGGCTGCTGTGTCTTCGGCGACATCGTGCATCGCTGCGGCGCCTCTGCGGAGATTTCGCGCAAAGCCGTGCATGTCAGCACCTGCCTGCTGATCTGTGCATTCCCGCTGTTCGGTATCGACCAGCATCAGCTGTTACTGATCGCAGCCGGCAGCTTCGTCGCACTCGCACTATTGCGCCGCACTGTGCTGATGCGCTCGGTCATGGCGGTGCAGCGCACATCCTACGGCGATCTCATGCTGCCGCTGTCGGTGGCGGCAGTCGCAGCGATCGGCGTCCCCTATCCCGCTTTTCTGGCCGCCTACCTCGTCCTGTGCATCTCCGACACCTTGGCCAGCCTGATCGGCAGCGCTTATGGACGGCGTCGCTACACGCTGTTGGGTCATGCCAAATCCTATGTCGGCAGTGCAGCGTTTTTCCTGTCCGCATGGGTCATCGTGGGGGCATCGGCGCTGTTCGCAGGCGTGCCGCCGGCGCCAGCGCTACTCACGGCAGGTGCCGTCAGTGCTGCATTGACCTTGGTCGAAGCTTTGTCGCATCAAGGCGTGGATAATTTATTCGTGCCTGTGATTGCAGCAATCCTGCTGCAACCATGTCTGCCCGCTTGAGGCCGGTCCAAATGAGTCCTGCGCGAGTGAGTCCAGCCCGAGTGAGCCGCTAATGTCGAAAATTCTGGTGGTGATCGGTCCTTCCGGCGTCGGCAAGAGCAGCCTGTTCGCGCCGCTGCGCCAGGAAGGCCTGGTGCGCCTGGTGCCGACATGGACCACGCGCAAGTCCCGGCACTACGAGGAGCAGGCCAACGCCGACCATGTCTTCATCGATGACGATGCATTCACGGCGCGCGAGCAGGCGGGTTTTTTTTTGGAGACCGTGCAGCTGTTCGGCCTTGAGGCGCGTTACGGCCTGCCGCGCGAAGCGCTGGAAGACGATGGCAACAGCATTCGCGTGCTGATGCTGCGCGCGATGTTGCTGCAGCGGCTGCCGCACTATTTTCCTGCGCATGTCGTCTATCAGATCGAGGCGCCGCGCGCGCGCGTCGCGGCCCACCTGCGTGCGCGCCTTGAGCGCGACGGCGACATCGGCTCGCGTCTTGCCAACTTCGAGGACGAGCTGCAGTTGGGGCGCCAGCTGGCGCATCGCGTCGTCGACAACAGCGAGGCGCCGGAAGCAGCGCTGGCGCAGTTGCGCGCTTGGCTGCGCGAAGACTTTGCCCAGGACCGTATAGCATCATGAGTACGCTGTACGCCCCCGTCGGTATTACGCCCACCAAGCCGCTGACGCCCTCCCATCTCAAAGGCGTGCT
>JAYVSK010000081.1:0-3731 GCA_043775395.1 Lysobacter sp.
TACGCGCACAGCGCTGGCGTCGAACTTCAACTGTTCCACCAGAAACCGCCGCGCATTGTCCTGCGCGGCTTTGCCGTCCGGCACCTGCACCAGCATCAATGGGGTCAGCGCCACGCCGGCATCGCTTAGCGTCTGCTGGATCTGCCGGTGCATCACCGCACATTCGCGCAGCGCCAGGTGTTCGAAGTCGATCAACTGCGCGGTGTCGCCGTCGCGGGCCAGAAACCGCACCAGACGCACGCCGCGCTTGAGCAACCCGGCGTCCACCGCGTGGTGGCGGCTGACCGACGCCCAGTCGGCCGGGGTGCCCACTTCGTAGCCGCTGGCTTTCTCGAACGCGGCGACATCGGCGTCGCGCGGGGTGGCGGTCATCATCACCGTGTAGTCCGGCGCCAGCACGTCGGCGAAGAAGGCGCGCGCCTGCGCCGCTTTTTGAAAGCCGTGATGCGCCTCGTCGACGATGCAGCCGATGCGCAGGCCGTCGCTGCGCGCCTGCGCGATCACTTCATCAATCGACAGGCCGTCATCGCTGCGGGTGCGGGCGCGGCGGCTGTCGGCGCTGCGTGCGGCCACCGATGCCCAGGTGGTCACGAACACGCCGCCGCCGCGCACGGTGTCCAGCCGGCGGTCGCTGTCCAGATCGAACAGATCCAGCTCCGGCGCC
Source organism: Lysobacter sp. (assembly GCA_043775395.1). Lineage (GTDB taxonomy): Bacteria > Pseudomonadota > Gammaproteobacteria > Xanthomonadales > Xanthomonadaceae > Lysobacter_I. Next base: position 665 of record JAYVSK010000081.1, read on the forward strand.
TGCGCGGCGATCACCGCCCGCGACTGTTCCACCAGCCCGGCGAACGGGGCGAACCAGAACCACAGCACCGGCTCCTGTGCGGAGGTGCGGCGCATGGCTTCCACCGCGATGAGGGTTTTGCCGGCGCCGGTGGGCGCCTGCAGCACCAGCGCGCCGTCGCGGCGGCGGGCCAGCGCAATCTGCGCGGGCGCGGCCGGCGACAGCTGCGCATACAGCGCGCGCACGTTGTCCAGGCGCGCGACGATGCCGGTGCAGACGTGTTCCTGGAAATCCTTGAGTGTGGCGGGCATCGCGGGTCCTATAAACAATGTGTTGTTGGCGCGTCGGGCGTCATCGGTGGTGTGTGCGTGTCGGTGGGAATGCGTGCGTTTTGGCGGTATCGCGACTCCCTCCCCTCACCCGCCCTGTCGGGCACCCTCTCCCCGCGGGCGGGGAGAGGGAGATCAAAAGCGGTGCGCACTTGCGAATTTGCAAGCACAAACAGCGCCCGATTCGCTTCCCTCTCCCCGCCTGCGGGGAGAGGGTGCCCGAAGGGCGGGTGAGGGGCGAGAGTCGCGGCCAATGTCAGCCAATCCTTTGAACAGGTCTGCATCGGTTTTCATCCGCGTCCGAAGCGGTCGCGCAGGTGCTGGGGGATCGGGAGGAGGCGGGTTTGCGGCATAGGAATAAGTCCGCGCAGACGTTCGGGTGCCCAGCTGTAAACGGTGGCGGAGACATCCGCCGGCGCCGCAGCCAACCACGCGTGCAAACGGGTCACAGACGCTTCGCGGAAGTCGGTCAAATAGGCCACATCGCCATCGGCGGCGAACCCGCCGCCCGGCCACGGCGACAGCGGTTTGCCGTGCAGCAGCTGCAGGGCGCTCCACACTTCGGCGTGGTCGAGTTTCAGATTCAAACGGTGGCGGGCGATGCGCCGCGCGCGCAGGTACGCGAAACCACCGCCCAAGCCGGCCACCGGCTCGTTTTTGGCATTGGTGTAGCCGCCCAGCACCCGGCGCACGCGCTGCGCGCAGACATCGCGGCAGAGATTCTTGTCCGGCTGGTCTTCGGTGGCTTCGGTGTTGCTGACCAGAATGAAGCGGCGGTCGCCGCCGTCTTCGGCGTTGAGTTTGGCGACGGCGTGCGCTGTGGTACCGGAGCCGGCGAAGAAGTCGAGGACAGTCGTATTGGGATCTGCAATTACACGTAATAAGCGTTCTATTAGCTCTACGGGCTTTGGTGTGTTGAATAAATCCGACGTTTGAAACACATCTCGCAGGAACGCTTTAGCTTGCCGCATCGTTGGCAGATCAGACCAGATCGTCGGCCAAGGACGAGTAGGATTCGCCGGCGCAAACTCACGCGTGTATGGCTCCCAAAGAATCTGCCCCTGCTTTTCACGCTGCTTCCAGATGAGCGATTCGTCGGCGATATGAAGTGCAACCCCATCCTTACCTTTAGCCCATCGTGCTTCTTCGCCATTGTCATGAATGGGTAACACATCCAAACCGTCCGGCCCCTCGATTGGGAAAAACATGGTTGGACGATCTTTACGCAGACTGTTTCGGCCGTTTTTTTTCAGCAAACGATCGCGATAACGACGTCCATCTGGAAGTTGCTGACCGTAGGCATTTACGATTTCTGGAGCTTCCATTGGCGCAAGCCTGAGCATCCCCAGCTTTTTTGCAAAACAAAGAATGTATTCGTGATCCGGTGTCACTGACACCTTGTTATCGTTCGGGCTATCGACTTTTCGCCAGATGAACTGCGCGACGAAATTATCATCCCCAAACACCCGATCCATCAGCATCCCCAACCGGAAAATCTCGTTGTCGTCGATGCTGACAAAGATCACGCCGTCATCGGCCAATAATTCTTTGGCCAAAGTCAGCCGCCGATACATGAACTCCAGCCACAGCGAATGGCGGAAGCGATGGGTTTTGTCGACAAAGCGGTCGTTGTAGACGAAGTCGCGGTTGCCGGTGTTGTACGGCGGATCGATGTAAATGCAGCGGATCGCGCCCTTATGGCTCATGCGCAGCGCGCGCAGGGCGTCGAAATTGTCGCCTTCGATGATCAGGTTTTTCCACGGCGCGTCGCCGTGGCTCAGCGCGGGGTCCAGCTCCAGCGCCACATAGTCGTCGTTAAGCGCGCGGTCGGCGTCGATCTCGTCGCGCTCCCACACCAGCCCCAGCTGGCGCTCGGCATCGCGGCGCTGCAGCAGGCGGATCAGGGCGTCGCGGTCGAGGTGGTCGTATTTGCGCATGGCCTATCCCATCACTCCGATTTCACCGGGGTCGTCGATCGCGGCCAGCACCGCATCGGCCAGATATTGACGGCTGCGGGCACGGCTTGCGGTCGCGCGAATGTAGCCCGCCGCTTCAAGCGCAGCGAGCGTCTTGCGCGCGGTGGGTGCGCTCACGCCGAGGCGGTCTTCGACGCGCTTGACGTCGATGAAGGGGTTTTCAAACAGCGCATCCACCAACATGACGGCGCGCGGTTCGGCCGAGAGTGCGGCCTGCATTGCGTCGCGCAGGGCCAGCAGCTGCTGCGCCTGACGCAGTGCGCGGCGCGCGCTCCATTCCACGCCCGCGAGAAAATAGTGCAGCCAACCGTACCAGTCGCCGTGACTGCGGATGCGCATCAAACCGCGATAGTAATCGTCGCGATGACGCTCGATATATTCCGACAGGTACAGCAGCGGCAGCGACAGCCGGCCGCGTTCGATCAGGAACAATGTGATGAGCAAGCGCCCGACGCGGCCATTGCCGTCGAGAAACGGATGGATCGCCTCGAAGTGTTCGTGCATCAGCGCGCACTGGATCAGATCCGGCAGTTCGCCGCGCGCGTGGAGGAAAGTTTCCCAGGTGGCCAGGGTGTCGTGCATCTCCTGCGGCGGCGGCGGCACGTAAGGCGCATTGGCGGGCGTGCTGCCGTGCGGGCCGATCCAATTCTGGCTGCGGCGGAATTCGCCAGGCGTGGCGCGATCACCGCGCACGCCGCGCATCAGCCGTTCGTGCAGTTCGCGGACGAGGCGCAGGGAGAGCGGCAGCGAGCGCAGCCGTTCGATGCCGAAATCCAGCGCGGC
>JAYVSK010000082.1:0-7520 GCA_043775395.1 Lysobacter sp.
AGACGATAGCGCCCGCGCGCATCGGTGATCGCAAGCGTACGTCCGTTGGACAGCGCCACGCCGGCGATGCCGGGCTCGCTGCGGCCCTGACGGCCGTCGCTGTCGCGATCCTCGAAGACAGTGCCCGCCAGCGTGCGCGCATCGTCGAATGCCTGCGCACTGCCGGCCGCCGCAAACAGACCCCACCACAACACACCTGCGCGAAACCGCATCGTCGCCTCTTTACTGGCCGGATCAGTACAGGATTATGCCTTTCGCGCGACCGCATGCGCCGCACCCTCTCCGGCTACCAGAGTGCAGTAACATCATGCCGAACCGGACCGCTGGGGAGAGGCATGCCGTTTCGCTGTACCTGGGTGAGTGTCGCCGCGTTCGTGGCCGTGCTGTTGGTCGCGCTGACCTGCCAGGCAGCCCATCCGCCACCGGCGGAATTGCGCGGCGATGCCGACACCATGCCGCTCACGCCGCATCTGAGCTACCTGCACGACAAGAGCGCCGTGGATTCCGCCGACGATGCTTGGCGCCTGATCGCTGCCGGTCGTTTCCAGCCGGTTCCCGACGGCAAGACCGCATTCGGCTTTCAGGAGGGCGCGTACTGGTTCCACGGCCAGCTGGCGAATCGCAACAGCGACGAGCCGCACTGGATGCTGGTGCAGAGTTTCGCCCTGCTCGACCGCATCGACGTCTATCTGCGCTATCCGGACGGGCATATCGTCCATCACGAAAGCGGCGACTTTCTTCCGTTCTCCGCGCGCAGCATTCCTTATCGACATCCGAATTTCCGCATTGCGCTGCCGGCGGGCGAAACCGTCGACCTGCTGGTGCGCGCGCAGAGCCAGAGCTCGATGCAGGTACCGCTGGAACTGTATACGCCGGCCGCATTCACTTCGGTGTCGCGCGACGCCCAATTCGTGATGGGCGTGTATTACGGCATCCTGCTGGCGCTGTTCGTCTACAACCTGGTGCTGTGGATCACGCTGCGCGACGCCAGCTATTTCTGGTATCTGTTCCACATCACCGCTTTCGGACTGGTGCTGTTCACGCTCAACGGTTACAGCTTCGAATATCTTTGGCCTGACAACCCCTGGCTGGCGAATGTCGCGGTGCCGCTGTCGATTTGCCTCGCGATCATCGGCATGCAGCAGTTCGCGCGGAATTTCCTGGAGTTGCCGAAGCGGTTCCCGCGCGGCAATCGGGTCAGCCTGTGCATCATCGTCGTCTGTGTACTGCTGGGCGCGTCGGCGCTGTGGCTGCCGTACCGCATCGCCACGCCCTGGGCCACCCGCGCGGTGATCGTCAGCGTGCTGTGGATTCTGACCGTCGCCATTATCGTGCTGCGCCGCGGCTATATGCCCGCAAAACTTTTTTTACTGGCCTGGGCGCTGTTTCTCGCCGGTGCTGCGGCCATCGCGGCGCTGGCGTTCGGTTTGTTGCCGAAAAATCTGCTGACCGAATATGGCGTGCAGATCGGATCGGCTTTGGAAATGCTGCTGCTGTCGATCGCATTGAGCTATCGCTACGCATCGCTGCGCAACGAGAACGAGCGTATCGCCGTCGAAGCCAAACACCACTTGGAACGCAAGGTCGCGCAGCGCACCCAAGAGGTGCGCAGCACATTGATGCAACTGGAGGACGCGCACCGCCGGCTGCGCGATTCCAGCCGCCGCGATGGTCTGACGGGCCTGTACAACCGCGCGCATTTCCACGAAAACTTCGAATCGATGCTGAAGGCATCGCGCGAAAAAGGCGAGCCGGTCTCGCTGCTCATGATCGACCTCGACCACTTCAAGTCGATCAACGACCGCTACGGACATCTGGCCGGCGACGACTGCCTGCGCTGGGCGGCGCAGCGGATCGGTCAATCGCTGCGCGTGCACGAAACTTCGCTGGTGGCGCGTTTCGGCGGCGAGGAATTCGTGGCGGTACTGCCCGGACACGATCTGCGCAGCGCAGTCTCCGTGGCCGAGAGCGTGCGCAAGCGTCTGGTCGAAGAACTGTGCGCCAGCGGCGCGCACCGGCTGCGCGTCTCCGCCAGCATCGGCGTGCATACGGTGGAGCCCGATGCTGAAATCGATCCCGATGCGGCGCTGTCGGTTGCGGACCAGGCGCTGTACAGCGCAAAAGCCAACGGCCGCGACTGCGTGCGGACATCGATCACAGCCGCATGAATTTTGAGGTATTTATCCGATAAAACAACCTGACAGGGCCGTCTGATAAAGCGGTCCGGTAGCGCTGCCTTCAGGCCGCTGCAGTTGGATCCAACAAAAAAAAGCGGCCTGAAGGCCGCTCTGCCAAGCCAGAAAAGCTGCTCAGCCGCGACGTTCCGCCAATATCCGTTTGACATCGGCCAGCGACAGTCCGCGCGCACGCAGCAGTACGATCAAGTGATAGATGAGGTCCGAGGCTTCGCCAAGCAGCGCTTGGTCGTCCTCGACGACGGCCGCCAGCGCGGTCTCCAGACCTTCTTCGCCGACTTTCTGCGCGATGCGCTTGATGCCGCTGTCGAAGAGTTTTGTGGTGTAGCTGCCGGGCGGACGGACTGCCTCGCGCAGGCGGATTAATCCATCGAGCTCACTCAGCGCATCGCCCGGCGCCGACGGAAAACAGCTTTCGGTGCCGAGGTGACACGTCGCCCCCTGCGGCCGCGCCTGCACCAGCAGCGTGTCGCGGTCGCAGTCCACTTCAAGATTCACCAGCGACAGCGTATGGCCGCTGCTTTCGCCCTTGGTCCACAGCCGCTGTTTGCTGCGGCTGAAAAAGGTCACCTGCCGCAGTTCAAGCGTTTTCGCCAAGGCCTCGCGCGACATGTAGCCCATCATCAGCACGCGATGCGTATCGGCGTCCTGCACGATCGCCGGCAGCAGCCCGTCCTGTTTGTCCCAGGCCAGCGTTTCGGTATCAAGCGCAGGCGCGTCATCCGTCTGTATTGCGTTCACAGCCGTACCTCGATGCCCTGTGCGCGGAGTTCGCGCTTGAGATCCGGAATCGCGATCGCGCCGGAGTGGAATACGCTCGCGGCCAGCGCGGCGTCCACATCGGCCTCGCGAAACGCATCGGTGAAATGTTCCACCCTACCGGCGCCGCCGGACGCGACCAGCGGCACGCTGCAGATCGCGCGCACTGCTTTGAGCTGTTCAAGGTCGTAGCCTTTGCGCACGCCGTCGCTGTCCATGCAGTTGAGCACGATCTCGCCGGCACCCAGCGCCTGCGCTTCGCGCACCCAATCCAGCGTCGCCTTGCCCAGTGCTTTGGTCTTGTCGGGGTCGCCGGTGTAGCTGCGCACGCGCCAAACACCGTCGGCGTCGCGCATCGAATCGATGCCGACCACCACACACTGGCTGCCGTAGGCTTCGGCGATTTCAGAAATCAACTGCGGTCGCTCCAGCGCCGGGGTATTGATCGATACTTTATCCGCGCCCGCAAACAGCACGCGCTGCGCAGTCTCGATGCTGCGGATACCGCCGGCCACGCAAAAGGGAATATCGATGACCGAAGCGACGCGTTCGACCCAGTCGACATCGACCGCACGGCCGTCCGGGCTTGCGCCGATATCGTAGAACACCAGCTCGTCGGCGCCTTCATCGCGATAACGGCACGCCAGTTCGACGATGTCGCCCATGTCGACGTGATCGCGGAAGCGCACGCCTTTCACGACGCGACCGCCGCGCACGTCCAGGCACGGCACGATCCGCACGCTCAGCATGTCAATGCATCCTCGATGGTCATGCCGCCTTCCAGCAGCGCGCGGCCGAGCACCGCGCCCGCGCAGCCCGCATCGCGCGCATCGACGATATCGGCGACATCGCGCATGCCGCCGCTGGCCTGCAGCAGAAATCCTTCATCGCGCGCAACGATCATCCGATACAGCGCGATATTGGGGCCCAGCATCATGCCGTCGCGGGCGATATCGGTGCACAGCAGATGCTTCGCACCGGCATCGCGGTAGCGGCGCAGGCAAGCGTCGAGATCGAGCGCTGCAGGCTGGGTCCAGCCATGGATCGGCAGTTGCCATACGCCCGCGTCGTCCTGCCGCGTGTCCAGCGCGATGGTGATGCGTTCGGTGCCGTAGCGCTGCAGCCAGGCTTCGACCGAATCGGGTTCGCGTACCGACATCGAGCCCACCACGACGCGGGACGCGCCCTGCTCGAGCATGCTCGCCAGCGCCGCTTCATCGCGCACGCCGCCGCCGGTCTGCACCTGCAGGCGGCCATCGTCGGCGATCTTGCGCAATAGCGGCGCCAGCGTGTAGCCGCCCGCGCGCGCAGCGTCCAGATCGACCAGATGCAGCCAGCGCGCGCCGGCGTCGGCGTAGCGCATCGCGACCGCGAACGGATCGTCTGCATAGCGGGTCTCGCGATCGTAATCGCCCTGCTGCAGACGCACGACGCGACCGTCGCGGACATCGATGGCGGGGTATGCGGTGAACTCAATGACTGAGGAGTCGATGGCAGCGGCACTCATCGCGAAAGCTTCAGAAAGTTGTCGAGCAGGCGCAGACCGGCTGCGGACGAACGCTCGGGATGGAATTGCGCACCATAGCGCTTGCCGCTGCCGACCACCGCAGCGAAACGCTGGCCGTGGTCGGTTTCGGCAAGCACGCAGGATTCGGTGTCGCCGTCGATCAATATCGCGTAGCTGTGCACGAAATACGTGTGTGCGCCCTCGTCGATGCCGTCGAGCAGAGGCGATGTAACGCCATCCGCGTCGGCACGCTTGCGCAGCCGGTTCCAGCCCATATGCGGCACGCGCAGCCCGGGGCCACCGGCGAGTTTGCGGACGCGGCCTTGAAGCAGCCCGAGACATTCCACATCGCCTTCTTCCGAGGATTCGAACAGCAGTTGCATGCCGACGCAGACCCCGAGCAGCGGCGCCTCGCTGGCGCGCAGCGCAACATCCAGTCCGCGTGCGCGCAGCAGCGCCATCGACGGCGCCGCAGCGCCGACGCCCGGCAGAATGATCCGCTGCGGCGCGCCCAGCTCATCGGCATCCCGGACCAGGCGCGCAGATGCGCCAATCCGGCCCAGCGCATAGCGCACCGAACCCAGATTCGCGCCGCCGGCATCGATCAACACCAAACCGCTGTCCGCCAGATCATTCAAAACGCGCCCGTTCACAGCGTGCCCTTGGTGCTGGGCAGCGCATCGCCTTCGCGTTTGAACGACTGCCGCAGCGCGCGTGCGACGGCCTTGAAACATGCTTCGATTTTGTGGTGGTCGTTGTCGCCGCGCACCGACAGATGCAGATTCAGGCCGGCGGTTTCGCACAGCGAACGGAATACGTGCGGCACCAGTTCAGTGGCGAGATCGCCGACTTTTTCGCGCGCAAACGTGCCGTCGAAGACGAAATACGGACGGCCCGACCAGTCCAGCGTCGCGGTCGCCTGCGCTTCGTCCATCGGCAGGGTAAAGCCATATCGGCCAATGCCGCGCTTGTCGCCCAGCGCCTGACGCAGCGCCTGCCCCAACGCAAGCGCGCTATCCTCGACGGTGTGGTGTTCGTCGATATGCAGATCGCCTTCGCAGCGCAGCCGCAGCGCGAAGCCGCCGTGTTTGCCCAGCTGTTCCAGCATATGGTCGTAGAAGCCCAGACCGGTATGCACATCGGGATCCGCTTCGCGGTCCAGGTCGACCTCGACTTCGATCCGCGTTTCCTTCGTCTTTCTATCAACGCGCGCCGTGCGCGGCACATCGACCAGCACGTGCGCGATATGCGCCCAGTCGATGCCGTCGCCGAACTGCGGCGATTTCAGCTTGAAGCCGCGGATATCGAGATTTTCGGCGAACTGGATATCGGTCTCGCGGTCGCCGACCATCGCCGAACGCGCCCAATCGATGCTGCGATCGCGCAGCAGCGATTGCATCAGGCCAAGCGCGGGTTTTCGATTCGGCGAGTTTTCATGCGGAAAACTGCGGTCGATCAGGATGTCGCGGAAGCGGATGCCCTGGCTCTCGAAAATCTGCAGCATCAGCGCATGCGGACCGTCGAAGCTGTCCTGCGCAAACGCATCGGTACCCAAGCCGTCCTGATTGGTCACCATCACGAAGTCATAGCCGGCATCGCGCAGCCGCAGCATCGCGGGGATCACCCCGTCGACGAAGGCGAGCTTGGCGTAGGCGTCGATCTGAAAATCCGCCGGCTCGCAGATGAGAGTCCCGTCGCGGTCGACGAACAGGATGGGCCTGAGCGCGCTCATGCTGCGGCCTCTGCCGGTTGCAGCGCCGCGAACAGCGCGGCGTTTTCTTGCGGCAGACCAATCGTGATACGCAGCGCATCGCCAAGACCCGACGTTGCGCGCATATCGCGCACCACTACGCCTGCAGCCAGCAGACGGCGATACGCGGTTTCGGCGTCATCGAATCGCGCCAGCAGAAAGTTGCCGGCGCTGGGGTAAACGCGACGTACGCCGCCCAGCTGCTGCAGCGTTTGGAACATGCGCTCGCGTTCGGCGCGGATCGTCGCGGCGTGCGCAGCGGCTTGCGCAATGGCCGCAGGTTCCAGCGCACGCAGCGCGAGCTCGGCGCAGGGCTGCGGCACCGGATACGGCGCCTGGCAACGACGCAGCACAGCGATCAAGGCAGGATCCGCGAGTAAACAGCCGATGCGCGCGCCAGCCAGCGCATGCAGTTTCGACAGCGTGCGCAGCACGGCGATGTTCGGATATTCGTCGATCAACGCCGATGCCGATGGCGCGTCTGCGAATTCGATGTAAGCCTCGTCGACGACCACCAGCGCACGCCCGACCAGCGATTGCGCCAGTGCGCGCACCGCAGCCAGCGAAATCGGTTCGCCGGTGGGGTTTCCCGGCGAGCACAGGAACACGATTTTGGCGCGACGGGCGACGGCAAGGTCGCGCATCGCGGCCAGATCGGTCATCCAGCCTTCCGGCCGCTCGATCAGCGGCGCTTCGATCAGCGGCGCGCCCTGCAGCCGTGCGCACACCGCATACATGCCGAACACCGGCGGCGCGATCACGATGGGATCATGCTCGGCGCGACACAGCGCGCGCACCAGCAGATCGATGGCCTCGTCGCTGCCGCGACCGATCAGCAGCTGTTCCGGCCGCACGCCATAAACCTCCGCCAGGCGCGCGCGCAGGGCTTCAGGCTGCGGCTGCGGATAACGCCGCAGCGCGCCCGCATCATCGGCCGCGTTGGCCCATGGCGATTCGTTGGCATTGAGCCAGGCCGTCCCTTCCAAAGGCCTGCCATCCACCGCGTGACTGCGTGCGGATGCGTAGCCGGCGAAGCTGCGCAGATCTTCGCGCACCAGATCCAGAATGCTGCCGCCCGGCTGTTTCATCAAGGACGCGCTCATCGCGCAGCCTCGGCCTCGACGGCCGCGATCCGGATCGCAACCGCGTTGGCGTGCGCCTGCAAACCTTCGGCTTCGGCGATGCGGATCGCGCTTGGGCCGATGCGCCGCAGCCCTTCGCGGGACACGCTCTGCACGCTGATCGCGGTCTGGAAACTGGTTACCGACAGTCCGCTCCAAGCGCGCGCTGCGCCGCCGGTCGGCAGCAC
>JAYVSK010000083.1:0-3293 GCA_043775395.1 Lysobacter sp.
AGCACGGTGCTTTGACCGATGGTGGGCGCAGCGATAATTTCGCTATTGACCTTCGCGGTCCATTTTTCGGTGCCGTTCGAGGCATCCAGAGCGATGACGCCGCCATCCAGCGTACCGACCACCACCAAACCTTCACCTGCGCCAGGGCCGCCTGAAATTGACTGCTTGCTTTTGTACTGCCACAGACTGGCGCCGGTCTGCAGGTCGAAAGCGCGCACACCGCCTTCGACCGCGGCTGCGTAAACACGACCATCCGCGATAGCCGGCACCTGGGTCAGGCCAAGGCGCGATTCGCCGCTGCCGGCTTTTGCCGTCCACAGACGCGAAACAGTAACGGAAGGCGTGAAATCGGTCAGTTCGGTCGGCTTGCTGGCGGCTTTCTTGCCCTTGTCGCCGACTTCAAACCAGCCCTTGACGGTGCTGCAACCGGATAGCGCGACCACGGCGATCAGCAAAGCGATGCGCAGAACGGCGGAGGCGCGCGAAGTCGAATGGGAGTTCATCGTGTTCGGCTTGCTCAATGTGACGTGCTCAAGAGGCGGATGCGGGTTTGGGCGGCGTACCGCCGGCCTGGGTCAATTTCAGTTCTACGAATCGGCGCTGCGGCGCGGCCACATCCAGCATGGTCAATGCTTTGCTGTACGCGTCTCGGGCCTGATCTCTGCGGCCGAGCGCGAACAGTGCATCGCCACGTACTTCATGGGCGGAAGCGTCGTCCAGGTTTACCAGCAGCTTCAGCGCTTCTTCGTGTTTGCCGGCGTCTATCAATAGCCGGGCAAGACGCTGCGACGCCACTGGTGCGATCACGGTATCGGTGTATTTGATCGCACGCAGTGTGGCGATAGCGGCATCGCGCTGGCCACCATCGACCTGGACCTTGGCCAAATCCAACGCCGCAAGCGCGGCGAATGAAGTTTCCTGGAGTTTCCCTGCCGTGGCCTGGGCTTCCTTCAGTTTGCCTGTTTTGATCTGTTCAAGCACAACCTGGTAATCGTCGCTTGCCTTGATCCGCTTGGCGCTGGCCTGATCCTGCCACCAGAACCAGCCATAGATCGCGGCGAGTCCCAGCGCGACACCGCCAATCAATCCCATGGAATTTTGCCGCAACCAGCTGCGGACGCGTTCGCTTTGTTCGTGTTCGTCGAGGAGATCGTCGATCGCCATGGGTCGGTATCGTGTCGGTTGAGTGAAGCGGTTTCGGTGGATGCGTAGTGGAAACGCGCGTCAGAATAATTTCGCCGCGACGTTGTAACAAGCGGCGCCTGAATCCCGGCCGTCGTAAAGACAGTCATCGAAAAAAACCCGGCCGCTTAACCGGAGAATCATTTCGATTGAAGCGGAGCTCCGGACTGTATGCCAAGGCCCTTCAGCGATCAATTGGTTGCAGCGAACCGTCAGAGGATACCGTAAAGCGCACTATATTCGCGCGGATGTAGGGCGTCAGGTCCATGGTTTGACCCCGATACCGCATGGAAATGGCCTGGGCATTGCCCAGAACGACCTTGCCGACCTGATCGGGCTTGAGCATGCGTTGCTGCCCCGGCTGTACCAGCGCCTGTTCGATCACACTGCCGTCCGGCGCGCTGATGCGCACCCAGCTTTCACCGTTGAAGCTGACCGAAAGATCTGCAGGCGATGGCGCGCGCTGCGGCAACGGTGGCGTGATCGAAGCAACCAGCGGTGCAGGCTGACGCGCAGACACCGCATCCATATTAGCCGCGACCTCGGTCGAAGAAGACCGCTGCTGGGGCAAAGTGGGCGGTGCGTCGGCGTCCAGCGAAACCGTGTCCAGTGCACCATCGAGATGCGAACGGGTCGCCAGCCACACCGGCACTGCAATCGCGGCAGTGATGACCACATAGACCAGTCGTCGCGCGGTCAGCTCTGCCATGCGCTGCATGCGCGGCGTAAAGGTGCGGGGTACTAGGTCTGCGGACTTGGCTACGGGCGTCGATATATTTTCGATGATGACATCCGCCGGCAGATCCAGCAGGCGCGCATAGCTCCGCAGCTGGCCGCGAATAAATACCGGTGCGCCGATGCGGGCCCAGTCTTCGCGTTCCAATGCCTCGATGACGTGCGTCGGCATTTTCAGGCGCGAGCCGACCTCAGAGGGGCTCAGCCCAGCACGGATCCGGGCTTGACGGAGACGTTCACCGACGCCGCGAGCATTTTCGGGCATGCCGGTCTCGGAGGATGTCATTGGAAATCGCTCCCGGAAGTCGAGCATCCTGCTGTTGCGAAGACAACGCCCGCCGGGACGTTGCGTCTTTCGATCAGGCACAGCGCGTCATGCGGCCGCATGGGCTGTCCCCGGGTCATTGTCATTTTTGCCGCGCATCTCGAGGGTCTTGCGGAATTCGGCCTGGCGTCGGGTGCGGTCGGCAACCTGCCCTTTGAGCTGGCCGCAGGCAGCGTCGATATCGTCGCCACGGGTGCGGCGAACCGGCGCAATCATGCCCGCTTCGTTAAGCTGTTTCTGGAAGGCGCGGATCGTGGTTTCGTCTGGACGCTCGTAGCGGGTGCCAGGGAAGGGATTGAACGGAATCAGATTGACTTTCGCCGCGTCCTTCATCTGCACCGCGTTGTCGAACGCGCGCAGCAGCCGCACCAGCTCGCGCGCCTGCTGCGGCTGGTCGTTCACGCCTTTCATCAACGTGTACTCGAACGTGATCGATGTGCCTTTCTTGCGGAGCGCGTAGCGCACGCAGGCTTCCATCAGCTCTTCGATCGGATATTTTTTGTTCAGCGGCACCAGCTGACTGCGCAGCTCATTGTTCGCTGCATGCAGCGAGACCGCAAGCGAGACATCGCTCTCCACTGCCAGACGGTCGATCATCGGCACAACGCCGGCGGTGGACAGCGTCACGCGCTTGTTGGCAAGACCGTAGCCCAGATCGTCGCGCATCACGCACATCGCACGCACGACGTTGTCGAAATTCAGCATCGGCTCGCCCATGCCCATCATCACGACATTGGTGAGTTTGCGCTGCTTGTGAGGAACATTGCCAAGATGACGTGCCGCTACCCACACCTGACCAATGATCTCGGCGGCCGAAAGATTGCGGTTGAACCCTTGGGTGGCGGTAGAACAGAACTGGCAGTTCAGGGCACAGCCGACCTGTGAAGACACGCAGAGCGTCCCGCGGCCTTTGTCTGGAATAAATACGGTTTCAATGGCGTTTTTGCCATCCATGCCCAGCAGCCATTTGTGGGTGCCGTCTTCGGAGGGCTTGTCGAACTGGATCTGCGGCACGCGCACGTCGGCGTGCTCTTCAAGCTTCGCACGCAGC
>JAYVSK010000084.1:0-5059 GCA_043775395.1 Lysobacter sp.
TTCCAGACCACCGCGCGCGCCGGAGATGCGGCGATGCACCGTGCGCTGCGCGATTTCTATGAAGCCCAAGCGCGCGCCGATATCGGCCGCTGGATACCGTTGTATTTGCCGTCTTTGCCGCGCGCACCGCGCCGGGTGCAGCTCAAAGTGATGAGTTCGCAGTGGGGCTCGCTAGCGCCCGACGGCACCGTTGCGCTGGATCTGTCGCTGGTACTGGCACCGCCCGCTGCGTTCGAGTACGTGGTCGTGCACGAACTGTGTCATCTGATCCACCACGATCATTCGCCCGCCTATTGGCGTGAGGTCGAAAAGCGCTTTCCCGAATGGCGCGATCAGCGCGAATATTTCCGCAGCGAAGGCCGCAGGCTCAAGGCGACGCTGCAGGCATTGTTGCGGTAGAGCGCCCCCTCACCCTCGCTCGCTGCGCTCGCTTGTCCCTCTCCCGCATGCGGGAGAGGGTGCCCGACAGGGCGGGTGAGGGCAGCCTCACAGCCCCAACGCAGCCACCACTTCCCCCGGATGGGTCATATGCAGATGGTGGCTGCCCGGCAGCGATACGCTGCGGATCTGCGGCACGCAGGCGATGCGCGCGTCGCGCAGTGCGGGCGGGAAATACGGCGGCGTGGGGTCGGCGATCAATAGCGTGACCGGGCAGACGATGGCACGCAGGCAGTCCTGGATCTGCGCTTCGGACATGCGCACCGCGGTCGGCAGCGTCAGCCGCACATCGCTGCTCCACTCATAGCCGCCCTCGATGGCGCGGATGCCGCGTTCGATCATCAGCCGCGCCGACGCTTCATCCAGCGCAGTGATGCTGGTGTACATCCGTGCCTGTACCGCCAGCTCGGGATCGCTGAATACGCGCTTGCGTTTGCCATCCAACGCGCGCCGCTGGGTCACCGCGTCGCGCAGGCGGCTGGCGGAAGTGTCTTCGGTGCCCGCTAGCGGTCCTAATGCCTCGATCAGCGACAGGCGCGTGATGCGATCCGGTGCGGCGGCGGCAAGCATGCTGGCGATGGCGCCGCCCATCGAATGACCAAGCAGCGCGAACCGCTGCCAACCCAGCGCATCGGCGGCGGCCAGTACGTCCAGAATCGTGCTGAACAGGCTGTATTCGGCATCCGCCGGGTAGTGGAAGCTGCGGCCGTGGCCGGGCATGTCCAGCGCCACCAGATCGTACCCGCCCAGCAGCGTTGCCATGGGCCGGAAACTGGCGGCGTTGTCCAGCCAGCCGTGCAGCGCTAGCAGCGGCAGACCGTCGGCGCCATCGTTGCGCAGCGCGCCAAAGCGGCCGCGTGCCGTCTCCAGAACAAGGTCGCGCATCACGCGGCTCCGCCAAGGTATCGCCGCGCCAGCGCCACCAGCGCATCGGCGTGCGCGGGCGCGTCGTTGAGGCAGGGAATGTAGTTCAAGGCTTCGCCTCCAGCCGCGCGAAACAGGTCGGCATTTTCCACGGTGATTTCTTCCAGTGTTTCCAGGCAGTCCACAGCAAATCCTGGGCAGACGATGTCGATCCGCTTCACGCCCTGCGCGCCGAGCGCTTCGAGGGTCTTGTCGGTATACGGCTGCAGCCACGGCTCGCGACCGAAGCGCGACTGGAAAGTCAGCATCGTGTCTGCTTGGGAAACGCCCAGCGCCGCGACGATGGCGTCGACGCTGGCCTGCGACTGTTGCCGATACGGATCGCCAGCATCGACCAGCCGCTGCGGAATGCCGTGGAACGAAAACATCAGCCGTTCGCTGCGGCCATGTTGGGCCCAGTGCGCGCGGATCGAATCTGCGACCGCGGCGACCCATCCCGCATCGACATGATAGTTGTCGATCGCATCGATGCGCAGCGCGGCGCCGGCTTCGCGCGCCAGACGCCCGCTCACGTCGGTGACCGATGCGGTGGTGGTGGTGGAATACTGCGGATACAGCGGCAGCACCACGATGTCGTCCACGCCGTCGGCGCGCAGGGCTGCAATGGTTTTGGCCATCGATGGATTGCCGTAGCGCATCGCGTAAGTCACCCGCGCATCCGGCATCCGCTGCTGCATCGCGGCGGCAAGATTAGCGGTGTGCACCGCTAGCGGCGAACCGCCCGCCAGCCAGACTTCAGCATATTTCTTCGCCACCTTCGGTCCGCGCAGCGGCAGGATAATGCCGTGCAGGATTGGGCACCACAGCCATCGGCTCATCGGTACCACGCGGTAATCGTGGAGAAATTCGGCCAGATAGCGGCGTACCGCCGATGCGGTGGGCGCATCGGGGGTGCCGAGATTGACCAGCAGCACCGCGGATCTCGCGGCGGGTGGGGTAGGTTGTGCAGGCATCCGCATAGGATGACAGCTGGTGCTGCAGACGTCAGCGACGGTCTGCGCAGACTGGCGCGGTTCATGGCTTCGGGACTACGCTCGCCGGCACCCCAGCTGGAGACGTCTCACCCATGTCGTATCGCACGCAGATCACTGCACTCTCCATCGCGCTGTCGCTGGCTTTCGTTGCTAAGGCCGCGCATGCCGGGCCTCGCGAAGATGCCCAGGCCGGAAACGCAGTGCGCGTGCTGGCGGAGATGCAGGCGATCCCCGAATCTTCAATCCCCGACAAGCTGCTGGATGAAGCCAAGGCGATCGTGATCGTGCCCGACACCATCAAGGCCGGGCTGGTGATCGGCGGTCGTCGGGGTCATGGCGTCATGGCGGTGCGCACCGCCGACGGCGGCTGGTCGAATCCCAGCTTCGTTACCCTCACCGGCGGCAGTATCGGGCTGCAGGTGGGCGTGCAGTCGGCCGACGTGGTGCTGGTGTTCCGCAGCGAACGCGGCCTGGATTCGATCGTCAACGGCAAGTTCACCCTCGGCGCCGATGCCAGCATCGCTGCTGGCCCGGTGGGCCGCAATGCTGCAGCCGCCACCGATGGGCAGATGAAAGCGGAGATCTGGTCCTGGTCGCGCGCCCGTGGCCTGTTTGCCGGCGTCGCGCTCGACGGTGCAGTGCTGTCGATGGACAACAAGGCCAATGAAGCCGTTTACGGCCAGGACACCACGCCGCGGATGATCCTGGAAGGCCGCGCGGAGCAGGAACCGTCGCCCGCCATCGCGGGCTTTCGCAGCCGTCTGGCCGAAGCCAGCGCCGCAGCACGCGCCGCGCGGGCCGACGACGCAGACCCGGCGACAGCAGCCGCACCTGCCCAAGCGACCGTTGCGATGCCGGTGACCGCGAGCCCTTCCGGATCCACTGTTGCCCAACCGCAGCCGCAGACGTTCCAACCGATCGAAAATCCGGCCACGGTCGAAGCGCTGCCGGCCACGCCGTAACCCAAGGATGCGTTTTCGCGATCGGGTTCAGGGCTCCCATACGGCGACTGGGGTATCCTGCCCACTCATCTTTCACAACTAGGCGGAATTGCCATGGGCAGCTGGAGTATCTGGCACTGGCTCGTTGTACTGGTCATTGTGGTGCTGGTATTCGGCACCAAGCGCCTGACCAGCGGCGCCAAGGACGTGGGCAGCGCGGTCAAGGAATTCAAGAAAGGTATGCGCGACGATGACGAAAAACCGGCGCAACTGAACGACCAGTCGAAGCATGAATCTTCCAGCGAGTCGCAGCGCAGCGACGACAACGTTCCGCGCTGACGGCGGCTGATGCGACAACGACGGCGGCCCATCGCGGCCGGCCCCGCGCCGCATTCCCTAAGACGCCTCCATGTTCGATATCGGATTTTCCGAACTCTTCCTCACCGCGATCGTCGCCTTGGTGGTGCTCGGCCCCGAGCGCCTGCCCAAGGCCGCCCGCTTCGCCGGGCTGTGGGTGCGCCGCGCGCGCGCGCAGTGGTATTCGGTGAAGAGCGAACTGGAGCGCGAGCTGGCATCCGAAGAGCTGCAGCGCACCGTACGCGATACCCGTCAGACGGTGGCCGATATCGGCGCCGACATGCGCGCGGCCGAAGCCGAAGCGCGGCGCGAGTACGACGCCATGCACGCGCAGATCGAACGCGGCGCAGCGCCCACGTTGGACGACAAGACCGCACTGATCGACAGCGAGGACACGCGCCTGCCCGGCGACAGCAGCCTTGACGATGTCGCCGGTGATGGCATTATTCATAACGAAAGCAACGGCGAAGGCAGCGATGTCCGACGCTGATCGCAGTATCGATCCGGAGACGCACGAAGGCGCCGAAACCGGTTTGTTCGCGCATCTCATCGAACTGCGATCGCGCTTGATCCGCGCGATCGCCGGTCTTGGGATCGTGTTCATCGCGCTGCTGCCGTTCGCGACCCGACTCTACGAATGGATCGCCTCGCCGCTGCTGGCGCTGCTGCCCAAGGGCTCGCTGCTGGTGGCGCGCGGCGTCACCTCGCCGTTCATGGCGCCGCTGAAAATGTCGTTTTTCGTCGCCGCGCTGATCACCGCACCGTGGTTGCTTTATCAGGCTTGGGCCTTCGTCGCGCCCGGCCTGTACAAGCGCGAAAAACGCCTCGCCCTGCCGCTGTTGTTATCGGCGTTGCTGCTGTTCTACGGCGGGTGCGCCTTCGCCTATTTCCTGGTGCTGCCCAGTGTGTTCGGGTTTCTGGTCAAGTTCAGCTCCAACATCATCGCGGTCACGCCCGACCCGCAGGAATATCTGGATTTCGTCTCGGTGCTGTTCCTCGCCTTCGGCACCAGCTTCGAGCTGCCGGTGGCGCTGGTCATCCTGGTGCTGCTGGGGTGGGTCACGCCCAAACAGCTGTCCGAATGGCGCGGCTATGCGGTAGTCGGCATCTTCATCGTCGCCGCAGTGATTACGCCGCCCGATATTTTCTCGCAGCTGCTGCTGGCGATCCCGATGTGCCTGCTGTACGAAGCCGGGATACTGGCCGCCAAGCTGGTGTCGCGGAAGTCGGACGGCTGACCGGCGCTTCAGGCGCTTAGCTGCAGCGGCGCTGCGGCATTGCCGCGAGTACGGCACACTGGGGGCTATCGCACTCCCGATGTGTCACCGAGACGCCTCTGATGTCGCAGACCGACCACGCTCCAGCCCTGTATCCGGTGCCCGACGCCTTTGCCGCTGCCGCGCGCATCCGCAGCGACGATTACGC
>JAYVSK010000085.1:0-3770 GCA_043775395.1 Lysobacter sp.
CCGCCGCAAGGGCTGGACGTTCCGCTCGGGCGGCGAAGGCCCCGAGTCGGCATCCGCCAGTGGGCTGTACCGCTCCGCCGATGGCGGCAAAACGTGGAAAGAAGTCACCGGCGGCGGCCTGCCTGCGAAGCCCTACGGCCGCATCGGCGTGACTGTGGCGCCGTCGAATTCCAACGTGGTGTATGCGGTTGTCGAAAACCTCAAGAGCGCGCTGTTTCGTTCCGACGATGGCGGCAAAACCTGGGACCGTCGCGACGACAGCCAGATGATGGTGTGGCGGCCGTTCTACTTCGCCAATCTCATCGTTGACCCGACCAATCCCGACCGCCTGTTCAAGCCCGACCTGCGCCTCATCCAAAGCCTCGACGGCGGCAAGACTTTTGCCGGTGCGGGCGGCGGTACGCACGGCGATTCTCACGATGTGTGGATCGATCCCAGCGACCCGAAGCAGCTGATCGTCGGCGACGACGGCGGGCTGTGGTTTTCGAAGGACGGCGGCGAGCGCTGGTGGAAAGGCAACAATCTGCCGATCTCGCAGTTCTATCACGTCAGCGTGGACGACAACGATCCCTACCGCGTGTACGGCGGCCTGCAGGACAACAGCTCGTGGGTGGGCGATTCGTCGTACCCCGGCGGCATCACCAACGGACGCTGGGAAAACATGTTCGGCGGCGACGGTTTCTGGACGTTCGCCGATCCCACCGATCCCGATTATCTTTACGCCGAATACCAGGGTGGCACCATCGGTCGCGTCAACCGCCATACCCACGAGTCCCGCGACATCCAGCCGCGCACCAGCGACGGCGAGAAACTGCGCTGGAACTGGAATACGCCGCTTCACCTCTCGCCCAACGAGAAAGGCACGCTGTACATGGGCGCGCAGTATCTGTTTCGCACCCGCAACCACGGCCAGAGCTGGGACCGGATCTCGCCGGACCTGACCACCAACGACATCAACAAGCAGCAACAGGAGCTTTCGGGCGGCATCACCGTCGACAACTCCGCAGCAGAAATGCACACCACGATCTATGCGATCAGCGAATCGCCGAAGGATCGCAACGTGATCTGGGTCGGTACCGACGACGGCAACGTGCAGGTGACGCGCGACGGCGGCAAATCGTGGAAGAACGTCACTGCCGGCGCTAAAGTGCCGGCGAATTCATGGGTGTCGTATATCGATGCCGGTCGTTTCGATGCGGGCACCGCTTATGTGACTTTCGACCGCCACACCTTCGGCGAGATGGGGCCGATGCTGTACAAGACCACCGACTACGGCGCGAGCTGGCAGCCGTTGGTCACGCCGCAGCAGCCGAAAACCCTGCGCGGCTATGCGCACATGCTGCGCGAGGATCCGGTGAAACGCGGCCTGCTTTACGCCGGCACCGAGTTCGGGCTGTGGATTTCACTGGACGACGGCGGCCATTGGGCGCAGTTCAAGGGCGGCGATTTCCCGGCGGTAGCGGTGCGCGATATTGTCGTGCAGCCGCGCGACCACGACCTCGTGCTGGCGACCCACGGCCGCGGCATCTGGATCATCGACGATGTCACCCCGCTGCGTTCGCTCACGCCTGAAGTGATGCAGCAGGATGCGGCTTTCCTGCCGAACCGTCCGCAGCAGCAGCGCATGAACACGTTCGGCGGCTGGGCCGAAGGCGATGCCAGCTATGCCGGCCAGAATGCATCCAACAACGTCATCATCACTTACTACCAGAAGACCCGGCATCTGTTCGGTCCGCTCAAGCTGGAAGTACTCGACGCCGACGGCAACGTGATCGAAACCCTGCCCGCGAGCAAACGGCGCGGCGTGAATCGCGTCGAGTGGTCGATGAACGTCAAACCGCCGCTGGTACCCCCCGCAGCTTCGCTCGCTGGCAACAGTACGCAGGGACCGCGCGTGGCGCCCGGCACGTTCACGGTGCGCATGACCAAGGGCGACCGCGTCTACGAGGACCAGATCAGCGTCGGTCTGGACCGCCGCGCCACGTTCTCGGTCGCTGACCGCAAAGCCAACTACGACGCGACGATGAACGTGCACGCCATGTTCGGCCGGATGAGCGATCTGGTCGCGAAGATCCAGGCCGTGCGCAGCAGCGCCGACGGCATCGGCGGCAAGCTGCCGGACAGCGATCCGCTGCGTGCGCAGCTGGGCAAGCTGTCGGCCAGCGCCGATGCGATCCGCAAGCAGATTGTCGCCACCAAGGAAGGCGGCGCCATCACTGGCGAAGAGCGTCTGCGCGAGCATATGGATGGCCTTTACGGCGGCCTGATCGGCTATGAGGGCAAACCCGCAGATACCCTGATCGCATATACCAAAGTGCTGGACCGCGAGCTGGCCGCGCTGGAACAGGCATTCGTGGCGCTGCGCGATGGCGATCTGGCCAAGACCAACGCTGCATTGAAGGCCAAAGGATTACCGGAAATACAATTGCCGGAACATGCGCCTGTCGCATGGCGGTTCTCAGGCAATCCGGATTCGATGCCGGCCGAGCGCGACTGATGACGCGCCCCTCTCCCCGCATGCGGGGAGAGGGTGACCGCAGGGTCTGAGAGGCGGCTTTTTTTAAAAAACCGACCGCCATCAACCGCGCCGCGCAGAGGATGCCAAGCCGGCGATACGCTTCGCCTTGAACGCATCCATGAAATCATGCTGGCGCGCAATCTCTTCCAGTTCACGATAGGCGCGGCGGATCCGCGCCGTATCGCCGCGCGCGAGCTCGATATCCAGCATCAGATCACCCAACAGATAGTGGCCATGGGGATCCTGGTCGATCGGTTCCGCTTTGGCCGCAAGACGCGCGTAGATCGCAGTGGCATCGTCATAGCGGCCCTGCGCGATGCGCACCTTGATCAGGCTGACCCATGCCGCCGTCGGATAATCGCTGTCCGCACCGAACAACGCGGCCATCTCGCCGATCCCGCGCTGCGCCTGCTGTTCGGCAGCGTCCACCTGATGGTCGTACAGCAAGGTCTGGGCATATTCATCGCGGGCGTAGGCCATCGGCAAGCCCTGGCGGTCGCCGGCGCGCAGCACGTCAGACAGCATGTCCTTGGCCTCAAGCAGCAGAACCTGCTGCTGTTCGCCGCGTTGCTTCTGGCCGTAGTACAGCAGCAGCGAAGCCAGATCGGTCCTGCGTCTGAGCGTCGCCTCGTGATTGGGTCCGTACGCACGCTCCAGCACGTCCACCGCGCTGCGGGAGATGTCGATTGCGCGCGGTAAATCGCCTTTCTCGAACGCCATCGCGCTGCGGATGACCAGCGCATCCGCGAAATCGGGATGCCGCTGTCCCAGCGAACGATCGAAAATCCTCGCTGCGCGATCCAGCGCAGAGGTCGCACGTTTTGCGTCGCTCACGTAGAAAAACGCCTTGCCGACCACCACCCATGCACGGCCGGTTTCCGGATGACTGTCGCCGAACAACCTGCGATTGCTCTGCAGCAGATCCACCGCCTGTCGCAATGCATCGTGGCGGCGACCCGTCAGAATCAGAAGATTGGCCAGATATCTGCGCACAGTATTGGTGGTCATCGGATTGCGATCGCCCGACAGCAACAGCGAAAGGCGCAGATCCCGTTCGGCAGCTTTGAAGCGGAACAGCTGGGTCTGCGCATAGCCGCGCTGGCCCAGCAGCTCGGCCAGTGCAGGCCTTCCATCGTCGCCCAGTGCCTGCGCAGCGGCGACGGCGGTATCGAGCACCTCAATTGCGCCTTGGGTATCGCCCAGGCCCCAGCGCGCGCGTGCGCCCTGCATCTGCAGGTCCAGCCGGACACGA
>JAYVSK010000086.1:0-2490 GCA_043775395.1 Lysobacter sp.
GATGCGGCCGGTATCGGCGTCGACGATCACGGTCGGACGCGTCGGCGCGCCGCCGCGGGCGGTGTCGGCGAAATACGACACGACATACGCTTTGCGGGCACGGCCGTTGTCGTCGATGTGGATCATCAGATCGGACTTCTCGGCGCTGGTGCGCATGAAGCCGACGCGGTTGCCCAGGCCGGCGCTCTTGCCGATGGCGAGGGCGCGGCTGCTGCTGAGGCGCGGCTTGGCGGCGGCGATATCGCTGGCAAGACCAGTCACTTTCTGGCCGAACAGCGTGCTGATGTTGCCGCTGGCATCTTCATTGACAACAACATGCTCGCCGAAAATAGGCAGGCCGCGGAATGTCTGCTGGTAGCGGTGATTACGCACGCCCTGATCGGTTTTGCGATCCAGCAGCAACA
Organism: Lysobacter sp.; assembly: GCA_043775395.1. GTDB lineage: Bacteria > Pseudomonadota > Gammaproteobacteria > Xanthomonadales > Xanthomonadaceae > Lysobacter_I. The sequence continues at coordinate 405 of JAYVSK010000086.1, forward strand.
GGCGCGAATCAGCGTCGAGACCGAGCGCTTGCTCGTGACGCGAATGCACCATGCCCACGGCGCCGGACTTGGCCAGAGCGATGTTGTTCTGGTTGATCTTGGCCACATCTTCGCGATGAAGATCAGCGCGGCCGGCGGCCGAGGCGCCGGTGGAGACCAGAGCCAGCGCGGTCGCGACGGCCAGTACGTTCAAGTGCTGATATCGATTCACAGTTTCTCTCCTTGACACTCATTTGATTGAAAGTTGGTTGATCTTGTTTCCCCCAGCGCCCGCAGACACACAGCCCCAATCAGCCAGCACTAAAATATGCGGGCCGGTGAAGGATTCGATTGCATAAAGGAACACCGTTCGAACTGCTCCATATCGAACGGTGAGGTCGACCCTAATCGGAATTGAAGGGTGCCGTCAACTGTCGACGTGCAAACCCCAAGGCATGGAGCGCTGCTCGTGACGCGGTGTCAAAAAAAATACGAAATGCTGCGTATTCATAGATCGACTTCACGTTTACGATGCGATGAAAATCGGATGCATACGATTTCTGCTGCAACGCAACAAGAATTTCCGCCAATATCGCGGCCTGCCGTAGGTGTTATCGACTGCAATGGCATGAACCGCGAACCGCAGACGGCTTCAGAGCATTCCGGTATCGAGCCGCGCGGCTTCGGACATCATGCTGCGGTTCCACGGCGGGTCGAACACCAGCTCGACATCGGCCTCGGCGACGGTCGGGATCATTTCCAGCTTGCTGCGGACATCATCGACCAGAATATCGCCCATACCGCAGGCCGGCGCGGTCAGCGTCATGCGCAGCTCGATCCGACGGGTACCGTCATCGTTAGGAACCACTGTGGCCTCGTAGACCAACCCTAGATCGACGATGTTGATCGGAATTTCCGGATCGAAGCAGGTCCGCAGCTGGCTCCAGACGAGTCTTTCGACCTCGTCGTCGCTGGCGCCCTCCGGCAGCACGATGGCCGGCGGCGGTTCCTTGCCGATGGCATCCGCATCCGCGCCCGCGATCCGCATCAGATTGCCTTCGACAAACACCGTCCAACTGCCGCCCAGCGCCTGGGTGATATAGCCGAAGCTGCCGGCGGGCAAGGTCACGACATCGCCCGCTGGCACCAGTACGGCTGCGCAATCGCGTTCGAAACGGACGGGTTCACTGCTGCGGGAATACACGGGTGTTTTCGCGGAAAGCCTGGTGCGGGGCGCCATTGTATCCGCCATGATCGACAAAGCGCCGTCGCTGATTCGCGCCCTGTACACGCCCCGTGACGCTGGCTCCGTTACTCTGTCGGCATGACAACTCTACTTTCCTCCCCCGCTGCGCCGCGCAAGCGGGTCGCGGTACCGCTGCTGCTCGCTGTGCTGGGCATTCTTGGCATGAGCGCGATCTGGACACTGCTGGCCCTGGTCGTCGACCGCCAATGCGCATGGATCGCCGCGATGACCGCGGCCGATATCGCGCTGCTGCTGCGCCTCGGGCGGGCCTCGCCCGGACTGCATCGTGCGGCCATGACCGTGATTGCCACCCTTGCGACCATCCTGATCGCCAACTGGGTCATTGCGGCGGCCCAGATCGGCGGCCCGATGGGGCTGGGGTTGATTGATTCTGTGCAACGCCTCGGCACCGATCACGCACAAACCCTGTTCGGCTTGGCCAATCACCCCGCAGAACTGGCGTGGTACGCGGTCGCCGTGGTGATCGCGCTGTGGCTGGGGCGCTGACGCGCGGGTCAAATTGCAAACCACCACCCCAGTGACACGCACACTGGGACCGCCCGGAAGCACAGCCTCGCCAGGTTGCCGCCGTCAGTGCCGGGCAGCCGGCCCGGAGAGTACCCCCGACGGCCTGCGCACGATCACCAGTGCGATTCCGCCAACGATCGCCATCGCCGCCAGCCACAGTCGCAACGTCACTGTCTCGCCCAGCAACAGCACTGCGCCAAGTGCGGCCATCAGCGGCACGCTCAACTGCACCGTCGCCGCCTGGGTTGATTTCAGCGCCGGCAGCGCCGTGTACCAGACCGCATAGCCGAGCCCTGAGGTCAGAGCGCCTGAAGCGACGGCATAGCACACGCC
>JAYVSK010000087.1:0-46899 GCA_043775395.1 Lysobacter sp.
GAAAAACGCCGTCGCCGCAAGCGCGGCAAGATCGTCGACCCGCAGAAGCGCGTCATGGTCAATTCGCTGGTCTGCGAAGGCTGCGGCGACTGCGGTGTAAAAAGTTTCTGCGTCTCGGTGCTGCCTAAAGAAACCGAATACGGCCGCAAGCGCGACATCGATCAAAGCAACTGCAATAAAGACTACAGCTGCGTCGAAGGCTTTTGCCCCAGCTTCGTGACCGTGCACGGCGGCCAGCTGAAAAAAGGCAAGAAAACAAAATCCGATGCCGCCGATCGTCTGATTGATTTGCCGATGCCAACCTTCGCGACCACGCTCGACAAGCCGTGGAATATTTTGATCACCGGTGTGGGCGGTACCGGTGTGGTGACCATCGGCGCGCTGCTCGGCATGGCCGGACACCTGGAGCACAAGGGCGCAACGGTGCTCGATCAAACCGGCCTTGCGCAGAAAGGCGGCGCAGTCACCACGCATATCCGCATTGCCGCCAAGCCCGAAGACATCCATGCCGTACGCATCGCCGCCGGCGAAGCGGATCTGGTGCTGGGCTGCGACATGGTGGTGGTCAACGATTACTGGGCATTATCGAAAATCCGCGAAGGCCGCAGCAACGTGGTGCTCAACAGCTATGAGGCGATGCCCGGCACGTTCACTACGCGCCCGGACATGCAGTTTCCCGCTGCGGACATTATTTCCGCCGTCCGCACTGCGCTGGGCGGCCGCGACCCGTTGATCATCGACGCGACGCAGATTGCCACTGCGCTGATCGGCGACGCCATCGCCGCCAATCTGTTTATTCTCGGCTACGCATGGCAGCAGGGGTTCGTGCCGATTTCGTTCGACGCGATCATGCGCGCGGTCGAACTCAACGGCGCAGCGGTGGAGATGAACAAGACCGCATTCGCTTGGGGCCGTCTTGCTGTGATCGACTTGCCTGCAGTCGTCGAAGCCGCCGGCATCGTGCGCAACGCGCCGACCGCTGCCGAAAGCACGCCGAACGCGCTGCGACTATTGGCACCGACCGCATCTGAAGGCCACGAATCCGGTCTCGACGCACAGCGCTCGCAGCTGCGCAGCGCCGACGAACTGAGGCACGTACCGGCCGTCGCAACCGAGCGCGACTGGTTTATGCCGCTGGACGACACGCGACTCTCGCGTTCGCTGGACGAAGTGATCGCGCGCCGCATCAGTTTTCTCAGCGGCTACCAGAGCATTGTCTACGCCAAGCGCTATGGCGATTTCATCGCCAAAGTGCGCGGCATCGAACAGCAGAAAGCGCCGGGCTCGACCGACCTGAGTGAAGCCGTCGCGCGCTACGCTTTCAAATTGATGGCTTATAAAGACGAATACGAGGTCGCGCGTCTCTACACCACCGGTGATTTCCAGAAGCGCATCGCGCAGCAGTTCGAAGGCGATTACAAGATGAAGTTCAATCTTGCGCCGCCGCTGCTGTCGAAGAAAAACGCCGACGGCCAGCTGATCAAGAAAGAATACGGCCCGTGGGTCTTCACCGTATTCAAGGTGATGGCCAAACTGCGCTTCCTGCGCGGCACCGCGTTCGATATGTTCGGCCGTACCGAAGAGCGCAGGATGGAGCGTCAATTGATCGAGGATTATTTCGCGACGATCGAGCGGCTGCTCGGCACGCTCGATGGCGGCAACGTCGCCCTCGCCACCGAGATCGCCAGCGTCCCCGAACACATTCGTGGCTATGGGCACGTTAAGGAAACGCATCTGCACAAGGCGAAAACGCGCGAGGCGGAGTTGCTGGCACGCTGGAACGCCGGGCCGATAGCGACGGCAAAAGCGGCATAAATGATCTGCCGCGGTAGAGCAGGCTTAAGCCCCCTGCCACCAGCTGCTATCCCGGAAGCCGTGAAAGGCTTCCGGATTATGTTTCTGCAGAATTTCAGAAGATCGCAGAAAAAAGCTATCTCCGTGCGCTGACAACCACATCCGCATCACACAGTGGAAGGCACTGCACCGCTTGTAAAGGGAATGAGACGCGCATTGCCCGTTGATGAACGCGGCCCGGTCCTGCCTCATGGGATATCGCTTGGGTACGGATTAGATGTGCATACTTTCTGCGATGAATCAGGAGCCATTGCCATGTCGTCGTTTACAATCTCGCTGTTTGCGATTCTGTCCGTCGCCGCTTGCACGCCGGTGGCATCGCATGAACCACCGCCGGGGGGCGACGATCGTGCTGGAAGCGCGGCCAGCGGCAAGCCGCAGATGACCGGCGGACCAATGCCGGCGGAAGAACAGATCCGCATCGCGCCGGGGCTCGAATACGCCAGCTGCAGCGCGGAAGCTGCACAAGGTTATGTTGGCCAGAAGGCCGAGCGCAGCGTGGTGGAATCGGCAATCAAGGCTAGTGACGCAAAATCGGTACGGGTGATCGAACCCGACATGATGGTGACGATGGATTTCCGCGGCGATCGTTTGAATATTCGAGTCGACGCCGCTGGGAAAATCACGACGATCACCTGTGGTTGATGCACCCTCTGCCGTGCGTGAAGCATGCATTTGGTGGCTGTTGTCGCGTGCAGGGGGCTAAAAGCCTGTTTATGATCTTTTTGCGAGTGCCTTGCCACCCCACAGCGCGCTGGGCGCGACGTACACCGCAGCCTGGTGGCCCGGCGAGGATGTGCAACAAAGCCCAGCACGCAGTGGGGCGACAACCCGAAGGGAATGCCCCTGTTCGGGCGGCATGCGGCGTTGCGCCTCTTGCCAAGCCCACCAGGCTTGGCAGCGAGACGCGCCTTGCCTGCCACCCGAACAGGGGCATCCGCACTCGGAAAAAATCATAAACAGGCTCTAACAGGCTGCGGGCTTATATCGGGCAGGAGACGAATCATGCGTAAGCGTAAACGCAAATCGCGATCGGGGTCGGCGTGGATCGCGATCGTAGCAGTTGTGCTTTTGGCGGGAGTGGCGTGGAACGCATACCGCACATCGGGCGACGCGCCGGTGATCGCGGATACATCGAGATCGGCAAGTTCGCACGACGGTCTTACCACAACGGCGCTGAAACTGCCGCCGATGGCGGACACCGCGTCCGCGACTCGCACGAACAGCGCGCAAGTAGCGACACGCTATCCGGAGTTTTTGCCGGCCGAGGCCATCGAGACGCTGCGGTTGATCGAACGCGGCGGCCCGTACCCTTATCGTCAGGACAACGGCGTGTTCGGCAATCGCGAACACAGGCTGCCGCGACAGTCGCGTGGCTATTACCGCGAGTTCACCGTCGAAACGCCGGGGTCGGCTGATCGCGGCGCGCGCCGGGTCATTGCCGGCGGGCGACCGCCGTCGGAGTATTTTTATACGGACGATCATTACCGCAGCTTTAGCAGATTCACGCGCGGCGGCAGCGCGGCCGACAATACGGAAGCGACACGATGAGCGAGATCGAATTGAGCGCGCTGCTGGCCGATGCCTCGCAGGCCGGTGCATATTTCGTCGATGTCCGCGACCGCGAAGCACTGGTGGAGGCTGCAATCACGCTGAAATTCGCGGTGCTGCCGGTGGATCTGCGCGGATGCATTGATGCCGATGCGGCGATGGCAGTGATAGCCGATGTGCTGCACTTCCCCGAATGGTTCGGCGAAACCCTGGATGCGCTGGCAGACTGCCTGAGCGATCTGTCGTGGCTTCCCGCATCGGGTTATGTGCTGCTGTTGGAAAACACCGGCGAGTGGCGGGCGCAGGCTTCGGACACGTTCGATGCGATGCTGGAGATTCTCAATCAGACCGCAGAGTGCTGGGCAAAGGATCGCGTGCCGTTCTGGGCATTTCTACCGGTGTCGACGCGAGTGCTGGCTGCAATCAAGTAGCTCTACTATTTTATAAAATAAACGGCTTGATGATAGAGTTTCTGTGTCTTGACTCACTGCAAGAGTCCTGTGATGGACAGGACGCTGGAAGATCGGTTTTAGCAGTATGGTGAAGTCATCGCTGCAGCCTTGTCGCATGCGGATCGCAGGGCGCCTTCGCAGTGGTATTTGCAGGGCTTGACCCTCCCCGGAGGACGCAAGAACGTGGAGCCTATGGCCGCACGCGTTCAGCCACAGAACGTGCGCTCTACCCACCAGTCGATCCATCACCTGGTCGCTCACGCCGACTGGGACGATCAAAGCGTGCTGTCGGTGGTCGCTGGGCAGGTGCTGCCGGTGCTGATGAAGAAGAGCAAGACCTGTCACTGGATCGTGGGTGACACGGGCTTTGCGAAGAAGGGAACGCATTCGGTTGGGGTTGTGCGTCAGTACTGCGGCCAGCTGGGGAAGACCGACAACTGTCAGATCGCGGTCAGCCTGTCGATCGCGAACGCGCACGGGAGCATCCCGGTGGCGTACCGGCTGTACCTGCCCGAGGCGTGGACGCAAGATGCCACGCACCAGCGCGGGTAAGATTCCGGGCTTTCCACAAACCCCACTCCGGTAGATGCGATTCGTCGTCGAGTAAGTGCATCGCGGCTTCCGCCGCTCACACAGATACTGGCGGAAATGTTGTCGCGCGTTTAAAAACGTCACCCGCACACCAGTACGGAAAAGATTCGAAGCGTTATTGATGCGTCATCCGTTCGAAAAACAAATCCCTCGCTGAGCTGGGATGACGATGCGACGATGGTCGCGAATGAGCACACACTCACCGCCCCAGCGGCAACCCCCGAAACGCTTTCACCGTGCGCAGCACGAAACTGGAATTCACGTCGGCGACGCCGGTTTGATTGAGCAGGCGGTCGAGCAGGAAGCGCGAGAAGTGTTCGAGATCGCGCACGACGACGTGCAGCAGATAGTCCATATCGCCGGTCAGTGCGTGGCAGGCGACCACTTCGTCCCAGTCGTTGACGAATCCAGCGAACGCGGACACCGCTTCGGCGTCATGGCGCGCCAACTGCACGCGGACGAAGGCCTGCAGACCCAGGCCCAGGCGTTCGGGGTCGACTTCGGCGCGGTAACCGGCGATCACGCCCTCGCGCTCCAGCCGCTGGACCCGACGCAGGCAGGCCGAGGGCGAGAGGTTCACCCTGTCGGCCAGTTCGGCATTGGTCTGCCGGCCGGCGCGCTGCAGTTCGGCCAGCAACAGCAGATCGATGCGGTCCAGGTCGCTGGCAGCCATGCATTGCTCCGATTCTTCGATATCCGCAATATTGTTGCGTATATAACCGTCGATCTTGCAACAAAGCAAGCTCATTGCGTCAAAACGCGCCTACAGTGTGTGGACTTCCCGCCAGCCAAGGAATGCCATGAATGCCGCCCCGGAACGCGTCGAACATCAGATGACCGACAAGGGTTACGTGCCGGTGTACACCACCGCCGTAGTGGAGCAGCCGTGGAGCAGCTATACACGCAGCGAGCACCAGGTTTGGGCGACCTTGTTCGAGCGCCAGCAGCGGCTGCTGGTTGGCCGCGCCAGTACCGATTTTCTGCGCTCTCAGCGCCAGATGGGGATGTCGGCGCAGCAGATTCCGAAATTCGACGACCTCAACCGCATGCTTCGCGCCGCGACCGGCTGGGAGATCATCGGTGTGCAAGGGCTGCTGCCGGAGCTGGATTTTTTCGAGCACCTCGCCAACCGCCGCTTCCCGGTGACGTGGTGGATCCGCAAGCCCGAGCAGATGGATTATCTGGCCGAGCCGGACTTGTTCCACGATCTGTTCGGCCACGTGCCGCTGCTGATGAACCCGGTGTTCGCCGACTACATGGCCGCCTACGGCCGCGGCGGCGTCAAAGCGCACGCCATCGCCCCTGAGGCGCTGGTCAATCTGACCCGGCTGTACTGGTACACGGTCGAGTTCGGCCTGATCCGCGAAGCCGACGGCCTGCGCATTTACGGTGCCGGCATCCTCAGCTCGAAAGGCGAGAGCCTGCACTGTTTGGAGAGCGATGCGCCCAACCGGATCGGGTTCGATCTGGAGCGGGTCATGCGCACCCGCTACCGCATCGACAGCTACCAGAAAAGCTATTTCGTCATCGACGGCTACGAGCAGCTGATGGAAGCCACCCGCCCGGACTTCACTCCGGTCTATGCGCGTATTGCGGCGCAGGACGCGATTCCGGCGGGCGACGTGTTGGACAGCGACCGCGTGTTCAACCGGGGCACCGGCGAGGGTTGGCCCACGGATGCGGATATGTAAGCCACCGCTTTCAGCCGCATGCATCGCCGGGCCCAGCCCATGACTCCGTTTGGCGATACGGTTGCCCTGCCGCGATACTGACCGGCCTCCGGGCCGTCCACGAAGCTGATCGATGCATCATTCCCTGCAAGTCAAACTGCTCGACCCCCGCTTCGGCGGCGAATGGCCGCTGCCAGCCTATGCTACTGAAGCTAGCGCCGGACTGGATCTACGGGCTGCGCTGGAAGCGGCATTGACGCTGTCGCCCGGCGACGCCGCACTGGTGCCGTCGGGACTGGCCATCCATATCGGCGATCCGGGCCTGTGCGCGGTGGTGCTGCCGCGTTCGGGATTGGGCCACAAGCACGGCATCGTGCTGGGAAACGGAACTGGCCTGATCGATGCCGATTACCAGGGACCGCTGATGATCAGCGTCTGGAATCGCGGTCGGGAAGCGTTCACCATCGCACCGGGGGACCGGATCGCGCAATTGGTTCTTCTTCCCGTCGTCCGCGCACGCTTTGAGGTGGTGGATACTTTCGCCGACAGCGCGCGTGGCGCGGGCGGCTTCGGCCATACCGGCATGCGTTGAGCGTAGGCAGCGCACCCGAAAGGGATGAGACTGTACAGAGCAGGCAACCGAGCACAATCGAATGAAAGAAAGCTTGCACCAGCAGTTGATCCAACTCCGCCCGGCGATGACACCGCTGGCGGCGCTCTGTGCGCTGCTCGCGCTGTGGCTTGGCTGGAGCGGCATCGCCCAGTTCCGGGACAACATCCGTCGCAGCGACCTGGAAACCAGCCGCGACCGCGGCGTGCAGCTGGTGCATCAGGCGATGCTGCAAAGCCAGAAGCGGCTGACCGAAGCGTTGGCGCTGCCAGAGGTGCAGACGGTGCTGTCGGCGGGCGATCTGGCAAGCGCAGCCAAAGTAATCAGTGCGGGTTGGCCGAATGTCTCCTTGGTGCAGGTGCTGCCGCCGGATCTGGAAGCCGCTTATACCAACTTGGGCAAAGGCGGCTATGGGCGTCTTGCGGTTGTGGAGTCGGCACTGGCCGATAACAAATTACGCACCTGGATCATCCGCGATCTGGGCCAACCGCGGCTGGCGATCGCCGCGCCCGCGCGGGTCGGCGACCGCATTGTCGGTGTGGTGTACGTACAGCTGCCGTCCACCGAGTTGACCGCAGGCCTGGATACCATCGGTATGGTCGACGATACCTATCTCGGCCTGCGCCAGGGCGGCGTGACGCTCTGGGGGCGCGGCGAGCAGGCGTATGTCAACAGCGCCGAGCGCATGGCCGCTCCGGTGTCCGATTCGGGCATGCGTTTGGTTGCGGGCACGCCGCCGCCGCCGTCCAAAGCGCTGGGATTGGGCGCCACGACAGCCTTGATCGCTGCGGTGGTGTTCGCGTTCCTGACTTATCTGACATGGCGCTTGTCGCGCTTGCGTCTGATCGCGGGCGAGCTTGGCGAATCTCCGACCTTGCTTGAAGCGGTAGCCAGCCAGCCCGACGAAGCGATCACGACGCAGGCCTTGGACATCAAGGACCCGGTGAAACCCAAGCCGCTGATCATCGACGGCAGCATTTTTCGCGCTTACGACATTCGCGGCGTGGTGGGCAAGACGCTCGACCGCAACGTTGCCGAGATCATCGGCCAGTCGGTCGGCTCGCTGATGCACGAACAGGAACTGCGCGACATCGTCATCGGCCGCGACGGGCGCCTGTCGGGCCCGGACATGGTCGAAGGCCTGACCGCCGGTCTGCGCAAGGCCGGCATCAATGTCATCGATATCGGCATGGTGCCCACGCCGGTGGTCTATTTTGGCGCGTTCCATCTGCGTACCGGTTGCTGCATCTCGGTCACCGGCAGCCACAACCCGCCCGATTACAACGGTTTCAAGATCGTGGTCGGCGGCGAAACGCTTTACGGCGACGCGATCACCGACCTGCACACGCGGGTGGGCGAGCGGCGCCTGCACCAGGCATCGGCACTTGGCGGCCACAGCGAGGCCGACATCAGCGCGGATTATGTGCAACGCATCGCCTCGGACGTACAGCTGGGCCGACGTCTGAAAGTCGTCGTCGATGCCGGCAACGGCGTCGCCGGCGAGATCGGTCCGCGCGTGCTCGAAGCGATCGGCGCCGATGTGGAAGAACTGTATTGCGAGATCGACGGAACGTTCCCGAACCATCACCCCGACCCCAGTGAGCCGCATAACCTTACCGACCTGATCAATATGGTGAAGCGCTTGGATGCCGATCTGGGCATCGCCTTCGACGGCGACGGCGACCGGCTTGGCGTGGTCACCCGCAACGGCGAGAACATCTATGCCGACCGCCTGCTGATGCTGTTCGCCGCCGACGTACTGGAGCGAAACCCCGGCGCGATGATCGTCTACGACGTGAAGTGCACCGGCCGGCTGGCATCGCACATCCTCCGCCACGGCGGCAGCCCGTTGATGTGGAAAACCGGACATTCGCTGATCAAGGCCAAGATGCGCGAAACCGGCGCAGAACTAGCCGGTGAGATGAGCGGGCATTTTTTCTTCGCCGAACGCTGGTACGGGTTCGACGACGGCATCTACGCCGCGGCGCGCCTGTTGGAGATTCTCGCCTCGGCGTCCGAGTTGCCGGATGAAGTGCTGCAGGCGCTGCCCAAGGGCATTTCGACGCCGGAGATCAAGGTCGACGCGCCGAACGGCGACCCGCACAGTTTTGTCGAACGCTTTCGCGACGGGGTGCTGTTTGAAGGCGGACGGATGTCGACCATCGACGGTCTGCGCGTGGATTGGCCGGACGGTTGGGGGCTGGTGCGCGCGTCCAACACCACGCCGGTGCTGGTGCTGCGGTTCGACGCCGACAATCAAGATGCGCTGGTGCGGATCCAGAACGCATTCCGCGAACGTCTGCTGCACATCAAGCCGGATCTGGCGCTGCCGTTCTGAGTACAGGCGGCAACTGACCGCTCAGCCGCTGGTCGACGGTGCCGGGCCTTGGCGTGTTCCGCCGCTGTCGCGCGCTTGCTTGAGGGTGCGATAGCGCGACATCGCTTCTTGGAAGTCCGAGTTCAGCGCCGCGCGCTCCGCTTCCTGCCGCTGTTTCAGCGCACGCAGCGCCTGCAGTTCGGAGTGCTGGTTGAGGATTTTCTCGCGGACAAGCTTGCCGACCGGTTTGGACTGCAGCTCCAGTTCATTGGCCTGGCGCAGCAGATTGATCAGGCTTTCATGCAGATTGGTCAGCGCCATCGTCGAGCCTTTCAGCGACTCCTCCACCAGTTCGAAGCGATTGGTGAATGCGCGTTTCAGATCGTCTTCGGTTTCGTAGGACACCACCATCGCCATCTCGCGCCGCTGGCGTTGCGCTTCGATTTTCCGTGTCTCATCTTCGATCGCCGCGCGGGCGCTCTCTTCGTCGGTCAGCGCGCGTCCGACGCGCTTCACCGCCGTGCCGGTGTTCTGATCGAATTCGGTGCGCTGGCGGCCAATCGCCGACGCGGGCAGCGTGTCGCTGCAGATCCGGCGTCCGCCTTCGTCCCAGCAATACAGTTTTTTCTCTTTTGGCTTCTGCTGCGCGTCCGCAGGCGCAGCCACAGCGAGTGCTGCCGCAAGCAGCGTCAGCATCCAGCGATGTGAAGTAGTAAGCGGTTGCATCAAGCCTACCCCCCGGTCGGCACGTTGTGGTTGGGGATACTGCAGCCGTAGCGGGCCCGGTAGGCCAGCAGGCGCGCATGCTGCTCGAGAAGGTCGGTGCTTTCGCCGGCGAATGCAAGCAGATCGTCCAATCCTGCGACTGCGATCACGCGAATGCCGTTCTCCGCCGTCACGGCCTGCGCCGCCGAGAGCGCCTCACCCGCGTTCAGCGCGTCACCGCCGCCGGCGAGCTCCTGGCGGTCGAGGGCGATCACGATGCCCGCCGGAATACCGCCGCCGTCGCGGATCGCGGCCAGCGCCTCGCGGATCGCGGTGCCGGCGGTGATCACGTCATCCACGATCAGCACCCGCTTTCCGGCCAGGGGCGCGCCGATCAGAGTGCCGCCTTCGCCGTGGGTCTTGGCTTCCTTGCGATTGAACGCCAGCGGCAGATCGCGGCCACGCCGCGCGTACTCGCAGGCCAATGCCGTCGCCAGCGGAATGCCCTTGTAGGCCGGGCCGAACAGCATGTCGAAGGCGGACAGATCGAGGCCGGGGCCGGTGGATTCGATCGCGTCCGCATAGCAGCCCGCCAGTTCGGCCAGCGCAGCGCCGGAGTCGAAGCGGCCGGCGTTGAAGAAATACGGGCTGACCCGCCCCGATTTGAGCGTGAATTCGCCAAAGCGCAGCGCCTCGACGCGCAGGGCCAGCTGCAGGAAACGGGTGCGATAGTCGGTCAAGGCCGGGAATCGGGAATGGATGATCGCGAATCGTAATCGCAAGGCTGCGGAAAGTCCCTCAGAGCAAGCGCGGCGGGTGCCAAGTGTGGACCGATCGGCTAGTCTGCTTTTCCGATTCCATTGCCGATTGCCCATTCCCGTGCGAATCATCAGCTTCAACGCCAACGGCCTGCGTTCGGCCGCTACCAAAGGTTTCTTCGACTGGTTTCGCGCGCAGGATGCCGACGTGCTGTGCGTGCAGGAGACCAAGGCGCAGGAACACCAGCTGCACGTGCCCGAACTGCTCCCGGAAGGCTACCGCGCGTTCTTCAAGGACGCCGTTACTAAAAAAGGCTATAGCGGCGTCGGTCTCTACAGCCGCAGGCCGCCGGATGAGGTGCGCACCTCGCTGGGCTGGGCGCCGTTCGACGATGAAGGCCGCTATATCGAAGCCCGCTACGGCAACCTCAGCGTGGTGTCGTTCTATATTCCGTCGGGATCCTCCGGCGAGCTGCGGCAGGCGTTTAAATTCGAAGTGATGCAGTGGCTCCGGCCGATCCTCGACGAATGGCTGCGCAGTGGCCGCGACTACGTGCTGTGCGGCGACTGGAACATCGTCCGCGCGCGCAACGACATCAAGAATTGGACGTCGAACCAGAAGAATTCCGGCTGCTTGCCGGAAGAGCGCGCCTGGATCAACGGCCAGATCGCCGACGGCTGCGGCGACGGCACCACCGCACCCGATCACGGCTGGCTGGACAGCTTCCGCGTGCTCAAACCCGATGACGTCGAATACACCTGGTGGTCGCAGCGCGGCGCGGCGCGTGCCAACAACGTGGGCTGGCGCATCGACTATCAATTCGTCACCCCGTCGCTGCGCGATGCGGTGACGGCGTGCGCAGTGCACAAAGACCCGCGTTTTTCCGACCATGCGCCCGTTGTTGTCGACTATGCGTTGAGCAGCGGCACCTTGAAGGGCAGCGCATCCAAAGACAGCGCACTCAAAGGCAGCGTATCGAAGGGCGGCAAACGGTGAGCGCTGCCAGCGCCAAACCTGCGGCACCCGCGAAACGCCTCGGCTGGCGCGACGTGCTGCGCGGCCTGCGTCAGCGCAAAGTCGCGGTCATGTTGCTGCTGGGCATGTCCGCAGGTCTGCCGTTCATGCTGGTCGGCAATACGATGGGTCTGTGGCTGCGCGAAGGCGGCACCGAGCTGACCGCGATCGGCTTCCTGTCGTGGGTCGGCATCATGTATTCGATGAAGTTCCTGTGGGCGCCGATCATCGACAAGGTCGATGTGCCGGTGCTGGGGCGGCTGCTGGGCCATCGACGCGGCTGGATGCTGTTGGCGCAGATCGTGGTCGCGCTGGGCCTGCTGGGCATGGCGTTGCTGACTCCACAGGGCGGCCTGGTCGCCTTCGCGATGCTCGCGCTGATGGCGGCGTTCGCATCGGCAACCCAGGACATCGTCATCGATGCCTGGCGGATCGAGAGTGCCGACAGCGGCGAGGAGCTGTCGCTGCTCAGTTCGGCGTATCAGCTGGGGTATCGCACCGCGCTGCTGCTGACCGATGCGTGGATCCTGGTGATCGCGGCGAAAATCGGCTGGGTCGCATCCTATGAACTCATCGCCGGGCTGATGGCCCTCGGCATGATCGCGGTGCTGTTCGCGCGCGAGTCGAGGGCCACCCGCACCGACACGCGCGTGATCGATATTCCCGACCCGCGCGCCGGCAACCTTGGCGTGTCCGATGCGATGGTGGTGCGCTGGTTGTGCGCACTGATGATCGGCATCGCGGGCATCGCATACATGATCAACGCGCACAATTTCTGGGAGAAACCCTGGGGCTGGGACGATGTTGCGTTCGCGGTCGGCGTGCCGCTGGCGATCTGGCGACTGCTCCGGCGCGCGAAAGACGCTGCGCCGGTGCGCGACGCGACGTGGTCCCGACCGCTCGTGGCGCCGCTGCTGCGTTTCTTCGACGCTGCCGTCGGCCCGCTCATCATGTTCTTCCGCGATCACGGCAAGGCCGCGCTGCTGATCTTGCTGGCGATCAGCCTCTATCGGCTACCCGATTTCGTGATGGGGCCGATGGCGAATCCGTTCTATACGGATCTCGGGATCGACAAGGCGACGGTGGGCACCGTGCGCGGCACGGTAGGCTGGGTCGCGACGATGGTAGGAATCCTGATCGCGGGTCTCAGCGCCCTGCGCTTGGGCTTCATCACCACGCTGATGATCGGCGCGGTGGTCGGCCCGGCGTCCAATCTGGCTTTCGCGTATCTCGCCTACCACGGCGGCGATCCGCAGGTGTTTTCAGCGGTGATGGCGATCGACAACTTCAGCGCCGGGTTCGCCGGCGTGGCGCTTGTGGGCTATATGTCCAGCCTGACCACACTCGGTTACACCGCGACCCAGTACGCGCTGCTGAGTTCCTTCTACGCGATGCCGGGCAAATTCCTCAAAGGTCTGTCGGGCGCGGCGGTCGATGGCCTCGCCAAATCGCATGCGCTGCTCGACGCCTACGCGATGTTCTTCATCGGCACCGCGCTGATCGGCATTCCGGCATTGCTGCTGTGTCTCTGGCTGGTGCACCACGCGCGCACGGCCGACACACCCGCATCCGCAGCGGCTTGATGCCATGACCGATCTCGTTCTTCGCGATATCGATCCGGTGCTGGCCGAGCGCATCCGCAAGGTTGCGCATACCAACGGCTGGACCGTGCACCAAACGATCATGCATTTGATCGAACGCGGGCTGTACGCCAGCGAAGGCGGCGCGCTGCGCTTCGACGGCGCTGAATCGGACGTCCTCCAGTCGGTGATTGCCGCGCTGGAAACCGTGCCCAACGATCCCGGGTTTTCGCTGATCGGGCGGATGGGCGAAGCGTCGCCGTGCGTGGAGGAACCTGCCGTTCAACGTGCGACCGGCTTCGACCCCAACGAGCTGGAGCACTTCCTGCAGAACGTGCCGGTGGGCGCCAAGCTGGGAAGCCGGTAGAGCGGACTTCAGTCCGCTGCTCTTGCTGCAAAAACAGCGGACTGAAGTCCGCTCTACCGGGTTGCATCGTTGCAGCGGCGTGAAGTCCGCTCTACCCGGAATAGATCGCGCCCAGCACCCGCGGCCCCGTCGCGCCGGTGACGCTGGGCAGATTGCCCGGACGCCCCAGCAGGGTCTGCCGCGCCAGCCACGCGAAGCCCAATGCTTCGACCACGTCCGGGTCGATACCGTGTGCGGCGGTGGTTTCCAGCACGGCGTCGGGCAGCGCGTCCGCCAAGGCGCGCATCAGCAACGGATTGTGCACGCCGCCGCCGCAGCCGATCACCCTCGCCACATCCGGCAGGGTCGCGCGCAGCGCATCGGCGACCGTGCGCGCGGTCAGCGCCAGCAGCGTTGCCTGCACATCGCCCGGCGTTTCGGTGCCGGAGAGTTTCGATTCGACCCAGCCGAGATGGAACTGGTCGCGGCCGGTCGATTTCGGCGGCGGCAGCGCGAACCACGCATCGTCGAGCAGGCGCGCAAGCAGCGCGTCGTCCACCTGCCCGCCCGCTGCGAATGCGCCGCCGCGATCGAAGCGTTCGCCGGTGTGGCGCAGGCACCAGGCATCCATCAGGCCGTTCGCGGGTCCGGTGTCGAAGCCACGGACATCGCCGCGCGTCGGCAGGAGCGTGAGATTGGCGATGCCGCCAAGATTCAATACCGCACGGTCTTCGTCGCGCGACGACAGCAGCGCCGCATGCAGCGCCGGCAGCAGCGGCGCGCCGTGGCCGCCGGCGGCGACATCGCGGCGGCGGAAATCCGCGACCGTGCGAATGCCGGTGGCTTCGGCGATCAGGTTGGCGTCGCCCAATTGCAGCGTGAAGCGATGCACGTCGTCGTTGGCCGCGCCGTTGGGGCGATGGCGCAGCGTCTGCCCGTGTGAACCAATCGCGGCAATTTGTGTGTGGTCAACGCCGCTGTCGCGAATCGCCTGCGCGGCTGCATCGGCAAACGCCGCGCCGATCCGCACATCGAGCGTGCCGATCTGGTCCAGGGTCAGCGCTGGCGCGTGTTGGCCCAGCTCGATCAGCTGCGCACGCAGGTCGTGATTCCATGCGTAGGTGCGGCCGAACAGCACCTCGGCGTGCGGGACGCGATGCGCGTCGGTATTACCGTCATGAAAACGCGCAACGGCAACGTCGATCCCGTCGGCGCTGGTGCCGGAGATCATGCCCAGAAATAATTTTTGGTTGTCCATCGCAGCATGATCGGCGATGGCGGCAGTGGTTGCCAGCCGTCGCCGGCAACACGCGCTGCCGCAGGAAGCTCCCGCTGATGGGGCTCGGGATCAGCCCTTCTTCTTTGCCCTGCGCGCCGGAGATGTTTCCAGCGCGATCGCCAGCGCCGGCCCTTCAATCGCTTCCGGGAAGATGATGTTTTCGACCGTACGGATTTTGGTCAGCGCACGCTGGGTCTCGGTCCGGAAGTTGGCCAGTTCGGCGCCGCGCAGCGGCTCCGGTGGCGGCATCGTGATCGACAGCGGGTTGCGGTGCACGCCGTTGATCCGGAATTCGTAGTGCAGATGCGGGCCGGTGGACATGCCGGTGCTGCCGACGTAGCCGATGGTGGTGCCCTGCGCAATACGCTGGCCCGGACGGATGTTGCCGAAGCGCGACATGTGCCCGTACAGCGTGGTGTAGCCATGGCCGTGATCCAACACCACCGCGCGACCGTAGCCGCCCTGCCAGCCGACCGACTGCACGCGGGCGTCGCCAGCGGCCTGGATCGGCGTGCCGGTGCCGGCGGCGTAGTCCACGCCCTTGTGCATACGCATAGTCCCCAGCACGGGGTGCCGGCGCGCGCCGAAGCTGGAGCTCAGCCGGGCGTACGGAATCGGCATACGGATGAAGGCCCGTTTCAGCGGCCGGCCGTCGGAGGTGAAATATTCCGGCTTGCCGTTGCGCATGTGCCGGAACGCGGTGTGCAGTTTGCCGTCCACCGTGAATGCAGCGGCCAGTACGGCGCCGGTCTTCTCCAGTTCGCCGTCGATCCACATCTGGTCGACCACTATGCTGAAGCGGTCGTTGGCGTCGAGGTCCGAATCGAAATCGATGTCGTACTTGAACATCTCGTCGGTCAGCTGGTCCAGATGTCCGCCAGTCAGCCCCAGCTGGCGCGCCGAGCGGAACAGCGAGCCGCCAACCTTGCCGCTGAGCACCACGGTGCGTACGTCGACATCGCGCTGCAGCTGGGTATCGCGGATCTTGTCGCCGGTGAGATCCAGCTGGACGCGCTGACCATCGCGGCGCACGTAGCGGACCGCGCGCAGCATGCCGTTCACCGGCAGGTCCAGCGCGAGATGGGTCTCGGGCGTGATCTGACCGATTTCGCTCTTCACGCCCGGATGCGCGAGGATGCGCTTGAGATCGGCGTCCGCAATGCCCAGCGTCTTGAAGGTATGTTTCAGCGATGCGCCGCGCTTGACCGTGACGGTCTGCCAGCTGTCGCCAAACTGGCCCCGTTGGCGCGCCAGCGACAGCGGCGGCAACTTCAGCGACATGGTCTGGATCGGCGTGGCGGCCGCGGGTTGCAGCACGGTCGCGAAGCCGGGCACGATGGTCCCCAGCAACACCACCATCGTCGCGACCAGACTGGTCTGCGCCCACTGGCGCCGCGTCCAGCGACCGTTGAAACCGGGAGAGGGCTGGATATCCTCGGGAGCAATCTGGCGAGCTTCCTGCTCCGTTGCTTGGCGCAGATTGCGCAGCCGTACGCTACGGTTGCGCGAGGTGCGGTTTGACGATGCGGACATCGGGTGGGTTCCCCCTGTAGGAATCAGTCAGACGGCGGCTAGAGTCCGACACCATAATTCAGTCGAAAAGATTGCGTCAAATCCTTGACAGGCTTGGATTTTTTTAACATTTCGGGTTAACTGTCCTTTAACACATTGTTCATGCTGGCGACCCCGATCTGTCGATAGGGTCACCTTCCCGGCTCCATCTTTCCCTACAGGTTCACGGTTTGACTGCCCATGCCCATTGACGCCTCCGCCCCGGCCTTCGACCTGATTGCGCGAGGCGCCGATGAAATCCTCAAACGCGAGGACCTCGAAACCCGCCTCGCCGCCGCCATGCAAACCGGCGGTCGCCCGCTGCGGATCAAGGCAGGCTTCGACCCCACCGCGCCCGATCTGCACATCGGCCACACCGTGCTGCTCAACAAAATGCGCCAGTTCCAGGAACTCGGGCATCAGGTGATTTTTCTGATCGGCGATTTCACCGGCATGATCGGCGACCCCACCGGCAAAAACGTCACCCGCAAACCGTTGACCCGCGAAGACGTGCTGGCCAACGCCGACACCTACGCCGACCAGGTATTCAAGGTGCTCGACAAGGACCGCACCGAGGTGCGCTTCAACAGCGAATGGTTCGGCAAGATGAGCGCCGCCGACATGATCAAACTCGCCGGCCAGCACACGGTGGCGCGGATGCTGGAGCGCGACGACTTCGCCAAGCGCCACAAAGCGCAGCAATCCATTGCCATCCACGAATTCCTCTATCCGCTGGTGCAGGGCTACGACTCGGTGGCGCTGAAGGCCGACGTGGAGCTTGGCGGCACCGATCAAAAGTTCAACCTGTTGATGGGCCGTGGCCTGCAGGAACACTTCGGCCAGCCGCCGCAGATCGTGCTGACCATGCCGCTGCTGGAAGGCCTGGACGGCGTGCAGAAGATGTCGAAGTCGCTGGGCAATTACATCGGCATCAATGAGCCGGCCATCGATATCGTCAACAAGACCATGAAGATCGGCGACGCATTGATGTGGCGCTGGATCGACCTGCTCAGCTTCGAAATCGGTATCGATGAAGCGAATCGCCTCAAAGCCGACATCGACAGCGGGCAGCTGAATCCGCGCGACGTGAAGCTGCGCCTCGCGCGCGAGCTCGCTGTGCGCTTCCACGATGCCGCCGCCGCCGAGACCGCTATTGCCGGCTGGCAGGCCGCGATCAGCGGCGAGGGCGACATGACCCTGCTGGCGCTGCAGGACGTGCGTATTCCGGCCGAAGGTATCCGCATCGCCGCGCTGCTCACCGCTGCCGGCATCACACCCAGCAACTCCGAGGCCAACCGCAAGCTGAAAGAGCGCGCTGTGAAGGTCGACGGCGAAATCGTCGAAGATCCGCAGACCACCTTCGCACTGGGGTTCGAGGGCGTGCTGCAGGTGGGGAAGCGGAATTTCGCGCGGGTGAGATTGGTTGCGGCTTGAAAGTTCCTCGACCACTGCCAGTGACTGATGGCAGAGGGCAGACAGCGACGCCGCGCTATGCTCCGTGCCTGAGCTGAACCTGCTCATGCTGCTTGTTGGTTAACCCTCCCGTTCGAGAGTCCCCCATCATGTCCCCACGATTCCTTCCCATTGCCCTGCTCATGACCCTGCCGCTGTCCTCGCTCGCTGCTACGCTCCCCCCACCGCCCGATGCCGTCCAGAAGCCGCATGAGGTCAAAGCTCCGCACGGCGCGGTGCGCAACGACGCGTACTACTGGCTGCGCGACGACAAGCGCAAGAACAAAGCGATGCTGGGGTATCTCAATGCTGAAAATGCCTACGCCGATGCGGTAATGGCGCCGCTGAAGCCGCTGCAGGAAACGCTGTACAGCGAGATCGTCGGGCGGATTAAACAGGACGACGATTCGGTGCCGTACCGCGAGCGCGGCTGGTGGTATTTCAGCCGTTTCCAGGCCGGCAAGGACTATCCGGTCCATCTGCGCGCCAAGGCTGCGGCTGACGGTGCGCAGGGCAAGGACGATCAGGTTCTGCTGGATGTAAACGTGCTGGCCAAGGACAAGAATTATTACAGCGTCGGCGATATGGCAGTCAGCCAGGACAACACGCTTCTCGCCTACGCCGAAGACGGCAATGGTCGCCGCCAGTACACCATCCGTTTCAAAAACATCGATACGGGCGAGCTGTATCCCGACGAGATCAAGGGCGTGTCCGCGAACCTGGTCTGGGCCGACGACAACAAGACGCTGTTTTACATCGAGAACGATCCGGAAACGCTGCTCACGGTGCGCGTGAAGAAGCACGTGCTGGGTACGCCGGCCAGCGCAGATGCGCTGGTCTATGAAGAAGAGGACGACAGCTTTTACATGGGCGTCAGCCGCACCCGCGACGATGCCTTCATCTGTATCGAAGTCGAAAGCACGGTGTCCAGCGAAATGCGCTGCGCACCGGCGGCAGACCCCAGCATGTTCACGGTGTTCGCGCCGCGCGAGCGCGATGTCGAATACAGCGCCGATCATCACGACGGCCGCTGGGTCATCCATACCAATGCGCCCGATGCCGACGGCACACCGGCTGCCAATTACAAATTGATGACCGCCGCCAGCGGCGCAACCTCGCGCAAAGAATGGAAGGCGTGGGTGGCGCATCGCGATGACGTATTCATCGACACCTTCGAGCTGTTCGACGGCTTTACCGCGATCGCCGAGCGCTCCGACGGCCTCGAACGCATCCGCCTGCTGAAGATGGATGGCGAAGAATTCGTGAAGGCCGACGAACCTGCGTATTCGATGGGCTTTTCGACCAATTCGGAAGCCGATACGCCGTGGCTGCGCTACAGCTACACCTCGCTGACCACGCCGGCCACCACCTATGAACTCAATGTCGTCACCGGCGAACGGCGTTTGCTGAAGCAGCAGCCGGTGATCGGCTACGACGCTTCGCAATATGTCACCGAACGGGTGTGGTCCACCGCGCGCGACGGCGTGAAAGTGCCGGTGTCGCTGGTATACAAAAAAGGCTTCAAGCGCGACGGCAGCGCAGCGATGCTGCAGTACGCCTACGGCAGTTACGGCAGTTCGATGGATCCCGGCTTCAGCGTGACCAACGTCAGTCTGCTCGATCGCGGCATGGTCTACGCCATCGCCCATATCCGCGGCGGCCAGGAAATGGGCCGCAAGTGGTACGACGACGGCAAGCTGTTCCACAAGAAGAACACCTTCAATGATTTCATCGACGTCACCGACGATCTGGTCGCCAAGGGGTATGCGGCGAAAGACCGCATCGGTGCCTACGGCGGCAGCGCCGGCGGCCTGCTGATGGGCGCGATCTCGAACATGGCGCCGGACAAATACCGCGTGATCCTGTCGCAGGTGCCGTTTGTCGATGTGGTTACCACGATGCTGGACCCGACCATTCCGCTGACCACCAACGAATACGACGAATGGGGCAATCCTGAGAAAAAAGACTACTACGACTACATGCTGTCGTATTCGCCTTACGACAATCTGTCGAAGCAGGCCTACCCGGCGATGTTCATCGGTACCGGACTGTGGGACTCGCAGGTGCAGTACTGGGAGCCGGCGAAGTACGTCGCCCGTCTGCGCGATCTGAACACCTCGCAGCAGCCGGTGGTATTCCGCACCAATATGGACGCCGGCCACGGCGGAAAATCGGGTCGCTTTCGCCGCTACCGCGAGCAGGCCGAGATGTTCAGCTTCCTGCTCGATCAGCTGGCGGTGGTTCCGGTCAACAAGTGATCTCCAGGGCTGCCTGCTGCATGCTTTTGTAGGAGCGACGGAAGTCGCGACAGACCGCTGAACGACGACCGCAAAGCGGTCGCGACTTCCGTCGCTCCTACAGGAGTCATCGTTCGCGACGCTGTCGCGCTCTGTTGCAGCTGAACGCCCCGCATTCCGTCGAACCGTCATGGCGGCTACACTGCGCGGATGAATCGACGCCTCGCTCTCGCCTCCGCCGTTTTCGCGATCGTATTGCCACTGGTCTTGTCCGGCTGCGGCAACAAGGGCCCGCTGGTGCTGCCCGACAAGCCCGCCGACGCGGCCGTGCCGGTCGAAGCGCCTGCACCGGAAGCCACGCCAGCAGTTGACGCAACGACTGACGCCACGCCCCCCGCGCCTCCTGCCAGCGGCACGCCTGCGCGCTGAACATGAACGCAGCGCGGAGCGCGCCCCTGCCGTTCACCAAGATGCACGGCGCGGGCAATGATTTTGTCGTCATCGATTTGCGTGACGATGGGGCACCACCCGATCCCGACCTCTGCCGCGCACTGGCCAATCGCCACACCGGCATCGGCTGCGACCAGATCCTCACCGTCGAAGCGCCTCGAAGCGCGCAGACTGCAGCGTCGTATCGGATCTGGAATGCGGACGGTTCGGCATCGCAGCAGTGCGGCAACGGCGCCCGCTGCATCGCCGCATGGCTGGTGCGCGACAGCGCCGCCCGCGATCCGCAGCGCGGTCTTGCCGATCATTTCGCGTTGGACAGCCCTACCGCCACGCACACGGTCGATGTGCTCGGCCAGCATCGCTACCGCATCGCGATGGGGCGCCCGATATGGGAACCCGCCCGGATTCCACTGCGGGGCTTCGCCGCGGTGCAGCCCGCTTACGAGCTGACGTTCGGCGGTGAGATGTTGTCGATCGGCGCGGTGTCCATGGGCAATCCGCATGCGGTGCTTGAGGTGGGTGATGTCGATGTCGCGCCGGTCGCGAGCTTGAGTGCGGCAGTGCAACGGCATGCTGCATTTCCGGAATCCGTGAACGTCGGTTTCGCGCAGGTGGTGTCGCGCGACCGAATCAGGCTTCGCGTGTTCGAACGCGGCGTCGGCGAAACGCTGGCCTGCGGCAGTGGCGCCTGCGCGGCGGCGGCGGTGTTGATGCGGCGCGGCCGTATTGATCGCGACATCATGGTTGAACTGCCCGGAGGCACGCTCGGCATCGCGTGGCCGGACGACGACGCGCAGATCGCGATGGCCGGCCCGGCCGCATTCGTATTCGAAGGGGAATGGTGGCAATGACCGATGCATTCGACAAGTTCGACAAAGCGCAGGACAAGCTCGGCGCACACGAGATTGCGGCGTGGCTGCGCCGGCACCCGAATTTTCTGCAGCAGTTTCCGGACCTGGCGCTGACCCTGGTGGTGCCGCGCGAGCAGGGCTCGGCGGCCTCATTGGCCGGCTATCAGCTGGAAATCCTGCGCGACAAGAACCGTGAGCTGTCGCGGCGATTGCAGGAGCTGTTCGCCAACGCGCAGGACAACGAGCGCCTTGCGGTGCGCACCCATCAGCTCACGCTGGCGCTGATGAAGCAGAACTGCGCCGGCGACACCGTGCGCGCGATGGTCGCGAGTCTGGAAGAGGACTTCAACGGCGATCTGGTGCGAATGATTTTGTTTGCGCCGGTCGATGGTCTCGGCAGCGCTGTCGATGAGAGCGGCGACTGGCTGCAGACCCTCACCGAAGACAACGCACGCCTCACGCCATTCCGCGACTGCCTGAAAGACGGCGAACCGATCTGCGGCCGTCTGCAGCCCGAGAAGAATGCGCTGCTGTACGGCATGCTCGCCGAAGACGTAGCCAGCAGCGCGCTGCTGCCACTGCCGGGTCGCGGCCTGATCGCGGTCGGCAGCCGCGATGCCAACCGTTTCTTTCCCGGCATGGGCACGCTTTTTTTACGGATGATGGGCGAAGCTTTCGATACCGCGATGCGGCGGTTTGCGGGCTGACGTTGCAGCGCGCCATATGCCTGCCGTCTCCAATCCGCTGTTGATCATCGCCGCCGCGCTCAGTGCGATCGCGGCGCTGCTGCACATCGGCTGCATCGTATATGGTGCGTCGTGGTATCGGTTTTTCGGCGCGGGCGAACGCATGGCGCGGCTCGCCGAGGCCAGCGACTGGCGCGCAACTGCCATCACTTCGGCGATCGTGGCGGTATTGACCGTTTGGTCGCTGTACGCGCTGTCCGCTGCCGGTGCGGTTCCGCAGTTGCCGCTGTTGCGCATCGGACTATGCGCGATTGCTGCGATATACACACTTAGGGGCGTCTCCGGTCTGCTATATGCGGCGTTCGCCGCAGGCGAGGGTGCGACGTTCTGGTGGTGGAGTTCGGCGATCTGTCTGGGCTTGGGCATCGTGCATATCGCCGGTCTGATCCAGGTATGGCCGCAGCTGTGAACACCTCGCCGCACGTCGAGGATTTCCTGTCGCATCTGCAGATCGAGCGGCGCATGTCTGCGCATACGCTGGATGCCTATCGTCGCGACCTGGATGCGCTGGCAACATGGGCAGCAGCGCAGGACATCGACGATCTTGCGATCGTACATACCGAGCAGCTGCGTGCGTTCATCGCTGCCGAACATCGCCGCGGGCTGTCGCCGAAAAGCCTGCAGCGCCGATTGTCCGCCTGCCGCAGCTGCTATCACTGGTTGTTGAAGCATGGACGCATCGCCGCCAATCCCGCCGCCGGCATCCGCGCGCCGAAAGCGCCGCGTAAATTACCGCAGGTGCTGGACGTGGACGAAGCGATGCAATTGGTCGAACTGCCCACCGACGTACCGCTGGGCGTGCGCGACCGCGCCATCCTCGAACTGTTCTACAGCTCCGGCCTGCGCCTCAGCGAACTGTGCGCGCTGCGCTGGCACGATCTGGATCTCGCCGACAGTCTCGTCACTGTGCTCGGTAAAGGCAACAAGCAGCGCATCGTGCCGGTCGGTTCGCATGCTTGCAACGCGTTGGATCACTGGCGGCGGGAATCGCAGGGCCAGACCGATGCGCCGGTGTTTCCCGGACGCAACGGCGCGACCATCACTCCGCGCGCGGTGCAGATTCGCCTGCAGCGGCTCGCGCAGCGTCAGGGATTGTTCAAGCGCGTACATCCGCATCTGCTGCGGCATTCGTTCGCGAGCCACGTGCTGGAATCATCGGGCGACCTGCGCGGCGTGCAGGAATTGCTGGGCCACGCCGATATCGCGACCACGCAGATCTACACGCATCTGGACTACCAGCATCTGGCCAAGGTGTATGACGGCGCGCATCCGCGTGCGAAGCGCAAAACGTGAGCTGTAAAACAAGTGTCAGTCGGATGAGGGGCGGTCTTGGCATCCATGCGCCGGATAGCCGGAGATCGATGGGTCGTTCGTCACCCCTTGCCCCCTGCCGCGCCAGTCCCCACAACGACGTCACGCCCGTTTCAAGCCTCAGGACATTACATGGACCCCAGCCATCAACCCAACGTCTTCTACGCCACCACCATCGTATCGGTGCGCCGCCACGGCCGCGTGGTGGTGGCCGGCGATGGTCAGGTCACGCTGGGCCACACGGTGATGAAGTCGAATGCGCGCAAAGTGCGCCGCCTCGGCCGCGACGGTCAGGTGTTGGCCGGTTTTGCAGGCGCCGCCGCCGATGCGTTCACACTCTTCGAGCTGTTCGAATCGAAGCTGGAGAAACACGGCCAGCTTACTCGCGCCGCGGTGGAGCTGGCGAAGGATTGGCGCACCGAGCGTCGCTTCGGCAAGCTCGAGGCATTATTGGCGGTGGCAGATAAAGAAACCTCGCTGATCATCAGCGGCACCGGCGATGTGATCGAGCCTGAAGACGGTCTTGTCGCGATCGGTTCCGGCGGCATGTATGCGCTGTCCGCTGCGCGCGCGCTGTTGGCGCATACCGAATTGGACGCGAAACAGATCGCGGTGGAGTCGCTGAATATCGCCGCCGATGTCTGCATCTACACCAACCGCAACATCGTGATCGAAGAGCTCTGAGCTTTCACCCCCTCTCCCGCGTGCGGGAGAGGGTTGGGGTGAGGGCTGCGCATCGCACGATGCCCTCATCCGCCCTTCGGGCACCTTCTCCCACAGGCGGGAGAAGGGAATCTGCGACATCGGACCGAATTCATGATCACCAAGTCTGACAACAACAATGCCTCCATGACCCCGCGCGAAATCGTGCAGGAACTCGACCGTCACATTATCGGCCAGGGCGGCGCCAAGCGCGCTGTCGCCATCGCGCTGCGCAACCGCTGGCGGCGCATGCAGCTGGACGATGCGCTGCGCGACGAAGTGATGCCGAAGAATATTCTGATGATCGGCCCGACCGGCGTCGGCAAGACCGAGATTGCGCGCAGGCTGGCGACGCTCGCCAATGCGCCGTTCGTGAAGGTCGAAGCCACGCGCTTCACCGAAGTCGGCTATGTCGGCAAGGATGTCGAACAGATCATCCGCGATCTGGCCGACACCGCAGTCAAGCTGTATCGCGAACAGGCCAAAGCACGCGTGCGCGCGCAGGCCGAGGCGCACGCAGAGGACCGCATTCTGGATGCGCTGTTGCCGCGTCGGCAGCCGTCCGCCGGCTTTGGTTTCGGCGCCGCTGAATCCGGCGCGGGCACGCTGGATGTCGGCAGCGGCGAAACCCAGGATAAAGCCAGCGACACCCGCCAGAAATTTCGCAAACAGCTGCGCGAAGGAACTTTGGACGACCGCGAGATCGAGATCGAAACCGCGGTCAACGTCGGCGTCGATATCATGGCGCCGCCGGGCATGGAAGAAATGGGCCAGCAGCTGCGGCAGATGTTTTCCAACCTGTCCAACAGCAAGACCCACAGCCGCAAACTCACGGTGCGCGCCGCGCGCGCGCAGCTGATCGAGGAAGAGGCCGGCAAGCTGGTGAACGAAGACGATGTGCGCGAGGCCGCCATCGAAGCCTGCGAACAGCATGGCATCGTCTTTATCGATGAGATCGACAAAGTCGCCAAGCGTTCCGACAGCCATGGCGCCGATGTCAGCCGCGAAGGCGTGCAGCGCGACCTGCTGCCGCTGGTGGAAGGTTCAACCGTCAGCACCAAATACGGCTCGGTGAAAACCGACCACATCCTGTTCATCGCCAGCGGCGCGTTTCACGTTGCCAAGCCCAGCGATCTGATTCCCGAGCTGCAGGGCCGCTTCCCGA
Source organism: Lysobacter sp. (assembly GCA_043775395.1). GTDB lineage: Bacteria > Pseudomonadota > Gammaproteobacteria > Xanthomonadales > Xanthomonadaceae > Lysobacter_I. Next base: position 25,194 of record JAYVSK010000087.1, read on the forward strand.
TCCGGGTTGAACTGGGCGCATTGGGCAAGGACGAATTCGTCCGCATCCTGACCGAACCCAAGGCCGCGCTCACACTGCAGTATGTCGAACTGCTGAAAACCGAAGGTGTGCAGCTGCGCTTTGAACCGGATGCCATTGAGCGGCTCGCCGAGATTGCCGCGATCGTGAACGATCGTCAGGAAAACATCGGTGCCCGTCGGCTGCACACCATTCTGGAACGCCTGCTGGATACGCTGAGCTTCGAAGCGCCGGACCGCGACGGCGCGCAGGTGACCATCGACCGTACCTATGTCGATGCGCAGCTGGGCGAGCTGGTGAAAGACCCTGACCTATCGCGCTACATCCTGTAAATCAAGCTGCGATGCGATACAAAAAACGGCCTGTGCCGCATAGGCCGATCTTGCTGCTTATGCTGTGATCATGGGGCGCTGTTTGAAGCGCTTCACTACGTGAGTGACCGAGGCTTGACCCCGTCGTATCCGGGCGTGCGTTCATGGTGGAGCTTGTGAATGCAGGTACGCAATGTTGCAGACATGATGGGTGTCGTTTTCAAGCCATTGGTTTTTCAGAGGTTGTATTGTCGCGCAAGCACAGGGGAATACCAGCAATATGAATGTCAACGTGAGGATATCGAAATGACTGGGTCAGCCATTCCTCTGAGTCCTGAAGCACAGTCGCTTCTGTCGGCCCATCAACAGCTCGGGACGTTGACGCGTCCGCAGTACGACAATCTTTTAGACACCATTCGCGCATCCCCCACGCTGTCGCAACAACTGAACGAAGCGGCGGGCAGTGGGCATTTGCAGGGGCTTTATTTCGAGCCGGTGGCTACACTTGGTGCCGGCGGTGGTTACTCTCAGGGGGATCGAGCGATCAGTATTCCCAGTGATCGCCTGGGCGATCCTTCAGGTGCTGACTTTATGCCGGCGCAGTTGGCCTTCGTTCTTGGCCATGAAGTGCAGCATGCGGTGGATGTGCCGGAGATGGATTCGGCCAAGGCCGCTTTTTTAAGCGACCTTGAGGGCATCAGCCGAAATGCTGATCTCGCGGGCGCTACCGTGAAAGATTACACCGCACCAACAGCCGAATTGATGACAGCTTATCGCTGGGACGAGGCCCGCGCACAGATTGCCGGGTGGAATGCCAGCGTCGATGTGGTGCAGTCGCAGCATCCAGATGCGACATTAGCGGATATTGTCCAAGCCAACCCGGGCTATGCGCAGCTGTTCGTTGATGATGCATCGGTACATCCCGGATCGTACTCGATGAAGCCCGGCATCAGCTTGGGTCCGGATATGGCTATCCGTCCGACGCAAGCCAACTTGGAGTCGGTGGCCCAAAGTTATTTTGATTTACCAGCAACAACGGCCCGGATCGGCGATAACGCCGATATGAACTATACGCAGCTCTATGGAAGAGAAGTGCTGGGCTTCATCGAAACCCACGAGCAGCACTATGGTTCAGCTCTGCCTGGACAAGGGCCCATCCCGATTCAATTGAATATGGCACAGCTGGGTTTCGACGAGCGCATCATGGAAGGGAATCAGCTGAATCTTGGAGCTGCCGGAGACTACCTGCCGTATCTGGATACCAGTCGGCTACCGCCAGCACCACGCATATTGAACGATACGTTTATCGACGCTGCCCCGATCTCACCGTTGATCGAACAACCGGTTTCTTTCGGCGTGAAAGACGGCCATTCCGCAATGACGCATCCGGCCATTGGCTTGGCGCAAGGCTTACTCGACCGCTCGCCCAATATCCCTGCCGATGCGTTCGGCGAGGATCGTCCGCGTGTCGCTGCAGGCGTCGCGGTGCACGCAGCCAATCAGCAGATCGTGCCGGATCACATTGTGCTCAACACGTGTCAGTCCGATCTGATCGCCGTGCAGGGCTGCCTCGGTGATCCCGCTGCGCGCCTGTCCACGCCGCTTCGGGTCGCAGATGCGGTGAAGACCGATCCGGCTGCGGCCCAGTGCACACTTCATACTTTGCAGCCCGTGCAGCCGCAGGTTGAGCCGCTGGCGCGCAGCGTCACGATGACACCGGACAATCCGACCCAAGATGCGGTGCGCCACGTGCGCTGATCGCGACGCCGTCATATGCAGCTGAAAGGATGAAAAACCCAAGTTCGTTCAATAGGTGTCAGGTGTCGGGTCGAGGAGTTGTCCGCTGATCCGGACTTGTCGCGTTACATCTTTTGAAGCCGCGCTGGCGGCCAGCCTGAACAGGCTTGCATGGATGCATGCGAAACGTTCGGCGTATATTCGTCCCCGACACCCGCAGAAGGACATCCCCCGATGTCGGCTTACCGACTTTCCGTACTCTTCGTCGCGCTCGGCCTTGCCGCGTGCGCCCATTCTCAATCCGCCGATCGCTCCGCTTCGCCCGGTGCCACCCAGGAGACCCCCAACATGACGCCCACCGCCACCGCTTCGCAGGCGTTCTCGCCCCGCGTCGATGCCGAACAGTCGCTGCTGCGCTTGCTCGAATTGATTCGCAGCAGCAAGACTGTCAAGGACATCACCACCGAACGCCTGCAGAGCACCTTCGGCGTCACATTCACGGTCGACGGCGGCCGTTCCGGTTTCGGTGAGCGTCTGACCCGCGACTGGTGGTCGTCGATCGAACTCGATCCGAAGCATCCCTACGGGGCACGCGTCGAATTCAGTTTCCGTCCCGATCAGCCTGGATCCTATCCGCCATTCAGCGACATCTGCAAAATCGATTTCGACCGCTTCGCTGCCGAACTGCAGACGATGGGCTTCACTCGCGAGACTTACCGCGCCGAGCACAACCGCGTCATCCACGACCTGTTCCAGCGCGAAGGGCTGACCGTCACGGTCTACACCCGTGGCGAAGCCGACAGCCCCCCCGAGAAGATCACGCATGCCTGCGTGCAGATGATTCTGATCAACTGAGTCGCGGTCAAGATCGCGTCGTCGTTCCGCCCGCGCGGCATTCGCCGCCGGGATACTGAAGGAGTTCTCCCATGCCGCTGAGCGCAGAATCGCAGGCACTGGTCACCACGTTCAACGCTTCGCTCACCGCCGACCAGCGCACCAACTTCGCCAACGCGCTGCAGAATTCGCCGGCGCTGGTCACCCAGATCAATACCGCCGTCGCCGCGGGCGAGCTGCGCGCGTTCTCGCTGCTCCCGCCAGGCACCAACGCCGGCGGGCAGTTCAGTCCCACCACCGGTACGATGGAACTGCCCGCCGCCAGCATGACCACGCCGGCAGGCGGGACTTACAACCCGGCCGAGCTGACCTTCGTGCTGGGCCATGAAACCCAGCATGCGATCAACCGCCCGATCAGCGCCGCCGCGTTGACCACATTCGCGGCGGACGTCAACACCATCGGCCGCAGCGCCACGGCCACCCACGACTACACCGCACCGTTGAACACGATGCTGGCGGTCAACCGCAACGACGAAGCCACCGCACATATCGGCGGCTTCAATGCCACGGTCGGCATGGTGCGCAGCACCAACGCCACCCCCAGCCTTGAAGACATCTACCGCGCCAGCCCAGGGCGCATGGGCGATTTCATTACCGTGACCCCGGGAACGCCGGCCACACCCGGCTCGCCCGCAACGGCCACGACGCCGGCGGTGCCGGCGGCCGCGGCCACGCCCACCAGCTATGCGCTTCGCGCCGGGCTCACGCTCAACGCCGATATGAGCATGACCCCGAATGCGGCGAACACCGCGGCGATGGGCCAGCATTATTACGATCAGCCCGCCGCCTCCGCGCGACTGGGTCATAACGGCGATTCCAACTACCAGAACTATTACGCCACCAACCTGGTTGGCTACGTCGCCCAGGTGGAGCGCGCGAACGCGCCCACCCATGCCGCAGCCGGGCGCACGCCGCAGCTCACGCTCAACATGACCACGCTTGGCATCAGTGAAGCCCAGATGGAGCGCAACGGCGTGAATCTCGGCGCCGCCGCCGGCCGTCAGCCGTATTTCGACAGCTCCACCACGCCGCCCACCGCAGGCAACCTGGATCACACCATCGCCACTCATGCGCACGTGCCGATCACAATGCCGAACGCGCTGCCGATTGTGGCCGCCCCTGTCGAACAGCAGACCCATCCCGCGATCCGGCAGGCCATGGACGCCATCGACCGTTCGCCGAACATCTCACCCCAGGCATTGGGCGCGGATCGCTGGCCCGCCGCCGCAGGTCTTGCGCTGCATGCGGCCAATCAAAACATCACGGTCAACCATGCGGTTTTGAACGACCGCGGCACGGACCTGTTCGCCGTGCAGGGCCCTTTGGGGGATCCAAGCGCGAAAATCACCACCCCGCTGCCGGTTGTCGATGCGGTGAAGACTGATGTGCCATCGGTCCAACAGAAGCTTGAGATCCTGCAGCCGGGCCAGCCACAGAACGATGTGGTGTTGGCGCGCAGCCTGTCCGCCCAGCAGGACAATCCAGTCAAGGAAGCGGCCGCGCCCTCACGCTGAGCGATGACTTTGCGAACATCGCCCACGGCACACGCGACGTGGGCGGCTTTGAACCGAACGGCCGGGGCAGAGCGGTCGCGCTAAACTAACAGCATGAAAACGCCCAAGCCTTCCAAGCCTGTTGCGCTTGCCGACAGCGGTCCAGCCGACACCACCCACTTCGGTTTCCGCGATGTGCCCGTTGCCGAGAAACAGAAGCTGGTCGGCGAAGTATTTTCCTCGGTCGCCGGCAGCTACGACCTGATGAGCCTCGGCATCCATCGGGTCTGGAAACGCTACTTCGCCGCTACCGCGCAGGTCCGCCCAGGCGACCGCGTGCTGGATCTCGCCGGCGGCACCGGCGACATCGCTGCGCTGCTGAAGGACCGTGTCGGCGATGATGGTGAGCTGGTGCTCGGCGACATCAACGGCGCGATGCTGCGCGTGGGCCGCGACCGCATGACCGATCGCGGCAACGTCCGCGGCTTTGAATACGTGCAGTGCAACGCCGAAAAGCTGCCGTTTCCCGACGCCAGCTTCGACCTGGTCACCATCGCATTCGGCCTGCGCAACGTCACCAACAAAGACGCCGCCCTGCGCGAGATGTACCGCGTGCTGCGCGTTGGCGGCCAGGCCCGCGTGCTGGAATTTTCCGAAGTCACCGCCGCATGGTTTAAACCGATCTACGACTTCCACTCGTTCAAGATCCTGCCGCAGCTAGGCAAGCTGTTCGCCAAAGACAGCGACAGCTATCAGTACCTCGCCGAATCGATCCGCAAGCATCCGCCGCAGGACCAGCTGAAGGGCATGATGGACGCAGCGGGGTTTTCGCGGTGTTCGTACAAGAATCTGTCAGCGGGGATTGTGGCGATTCATACGGGTTATCGGGTGTAGTTGAACAGCATCAAAAATCGGCTCTTCGTGAAAGGCAGTGTGCGGGGTTCTTGCTCAACAACGAAGCTGGCTTGACAGTTACTTATATGCTTTGCAGTAGGCGAACGCTCTCGGCTGTGACTCCCAAGTCACACCGTAAGAAAGACTTTTCTCTCCGGCCACCTCAAGGATAAAAGCCAATCTTCCACGACAATACTTGTATTGCGTGGTTACGCCGCGCTTTTCAGTAACGGCATAGCGCCAGTTTTTTGACTCAATGATTTTTTTCGCTTCAGCGAAAGTCGTTTCATTAAACTGAATTTCTGCGCTCATATTGCGTCGGATCTGACGATCAACATATTCTGGCTCACCTCCAAGGACAGCGACGACTGGAGCTATTGCTTCGACCAACCTTGCTCGCGACGGTATCCCGGAATGATCCTGTTCACGAAAATTTCTGAACATAAAGATAAACAGAGAGCCTAAAAAGCACACGACGAATATCGGAAGCCATACCGTTTTATTCACCAATCCCACCCCAACGCATTGCGCGTAATAACGCCGCTCATATCCCCAGCGACTCCGCCTGTCGCCGTGTTTCCTGACATTGCGGCACCTGCGCCCACACCCATCCCTGTGCTCGTTCCTGCGCCGGGTGAATAGCCAATTCCTTCGCCAACATCACTGTAAGCAGCAACGATTGAAGCACTTGGACCAGCATGAAAATTATTCAACAATCTTGACTTTGGCACTTCGCACTGATTCTGCCAGCCCAAGTTGACAGAGACACTAATCGACATTGGATGCGGATAGGGTTTAGCAAGACCACCGCCGCCATACACCGCACGCCCACACCACACTGCCGCTAGCGATATACACGCTACCTGTCCTTCTCCAATAGCGTCGCGTAAGACGCGTTCTCCGGCGCCGCGCGCATCCTTGCGTCAGCCTGATCCAGCGTGTCCTCGCATAACGGCTGCGACGTCGTCTGATAACAAAATGGTTGCGCCGTCTGCGCGAATGCAAAAGGCGGCACTCGCCCCATGCCAGCAGCATTGCCAAAATCGCTGTACCCCAAAGCAATGTCGACCGGATGCCCCCGCGTCCCTGTCTGCCCTGATCAACGCCTGCCCCGTGTCGATCGGTGTAGTCGAGCCGTCAAACCTCGTTTGGCCCAGTCTATCTGCTCGCGGCTCTACGGCGTCCGGGGGGGTTATTGAACGCGTTCCTTGACAGTAGTCACGGCATCGCCTGTCGGGGTAGTAACGGGTCAATTACTTTCGCAGGGGTCGCCCTCAGCGCTTGGCACCGCCATCGATAAAGCGCAGGAATTCGGCGCGGGTGCGCGGATCGGCGCGGAAATCGCCGAGCATCTTTGAAGTGACCATGCTGACCCCGCGTTTGTGGATGCCGCGGGTGGTCATGCATTCGTGCGCGGCTTCGATCACCACGCCGACGCCGCGCGGCTGCAGCACATCCTGGATGCAGCGCGCGATCTGAGCGGTCATCTTTTCCTGCACCTGGAAGCGACGCGCATAGGCTTCCACCACGCGCGCAAGCTTGCTGATGCCGACCACCCGGCCGCTGGGCAGGTAGCCGACGTGGGCTTTGCCGATGATCGGCGCCATGTGGTGTTCGCAGTGGCTTTCGAATTCGATATCGCGCAGCACCACCATTTCGTCGTAGCCGGCGACTTCCTCAAACGTGCGCTTGAGGTATTCCTCGGGGTCCATTGCGTAACCGCTGAACCAGTCGCCGTAGGCCTTGGCGACGCGCTTTGGCGTGTCCAGCAGACCTTCGCGGGTCGGGTCGTCGCCGGACCAGCGCAGCAGGACGCGGACCGCGTCCTCGGCTTGGGTGCGGGTGACGCCATGACGCTGGTCGGCGACCGGCTGCGCATCGTGGGCAAGAGTGGATGCGTCGTGAGGCGCGTCGTGGTCGGCGGGGCACATGTCGGGGATCTCGATAGGAGCTTCGGTGGGGCTTCAGTGGAAAATTTCAGCTGGGCATTTCGATGGGCCATCGAGGATGATATCGCGACCTCTGAACGACTACCCGGTCAGCTACGTAAAGGCGTGTTGCGCGGATGCAGAGGCAGCATTCCAAGCCGCGCTTCCAGCCCGGAATCGCGCCAGATGCGGCGTTCGAGCGCACGATCCAGCGCCGCTGGCGTCGCCCACAACACTGCACCGCTGCGCGCGCGCGTGAGTGCGGTGTACAGCAGTTCGCGCGACAGCACGCGGGCATCCGCATCGGGCAGAATCAAGACGATGCGGTCGAACTCCGACCCCTGCGCTTTGTGCACGGTCGTGACATAGGCCGATGCGTGCGCAGGCAGCTGGGCCGGACGCCAAGCGCGCAGACCCTGCGCAGTATCGAACCAGACCGACGCATCGCCGTGCGCGTCGCGCCAGACCACGCCGACATCGCCGTTGTACAGGCCGTGACGCTCGCTGTTGGCGGCGATCATGAGCAGCCGTCCGTGAAAATAAGGCGTGCGCGCGCCCAGTTCCGCCGCGCACCATGCATTCCAGTGTTCGGCGCCGAACGTGCCGCGACGCAGCGCCGTGAGCACGCGCAAACGCGACCCGAGCGTCAGCGCATGCTGCGGATCATCGGCATCGCGCACCGCTTCGAATGCCGGCAACGCGTCGCATCGCATGGTGTCGGCCAGCTCAGCGGCATCGCCATGACGCCAGATCAATGCCGGATCGTCGCTGCGCAGACGCGCGATCGCCGCATCGCGGTCGTCGCGCTGGATCGCCTGCGCCAGCGCCTGAAGCGTTTCGGCGTCGGCCTGCCGCCATCCGCGCAGCAGATGTACGCGCGCGCCCATCAACGGCGCGATGTCGTCGGTCGACGGTACGCGTATGCCCAGCAGCGCACTTGCCGCATCGGCATCCCGGATCGGCAGCGCAAGGCCATCGCCGCAGGTCGCGCAGAGGCCGCCGAGCACATCGCCGGCTTCGACCGCCGGCAATTGATCCGGGTCACCCAACAGCACCAGCGTCGCTTCAGCCGACACTGCAGCGACCAGCTTCGTCATCAGCGGCAAATCGACCATCGAGGCCTCATCCACGACGATCACATCGAAAGGCAGCGGATGCTCCGCATCGTGGCGGAATGCAACGCGGCCGGGCTGCCAACCCAGCAGACGATGCAGGGTGCGCGCCTGGCGTGGAATCGCCTCGGCGCAGGTATCGTCGAGGCGGTCTGCGAGCAGATCTGCGCGCAGCGCATCATCGATGGCTTCGCCCAGTCGCGCGGCGGCGCGGCCGGTCGGCGCTGCGAGTGCGATCCGCGGCGCGACGACACCTCGCGCATGCGCGGCGGCCACCTGCATCGCCAGCAGTCGTGCGACCGTGATGGTCTTGCCGGTGCCCGGACCACCGGTGATCAGCAGCAGGCGCCGATGCAGGGCAACGATGGCCGCAAGCGCCTGACGATCGATGTCGTCATGCGCTGGATGGGCGGGATGGCGCGCGAACAGCCGCTGCAAAAACGCAGCGAGACTCGCTTCGACGAGCGTCGCTTCGATAAGAGCCGTAGCGTTATTGGATGGCGCATGCGCGCGCCGATGCAGGTTTTCGGCCAGCGCCTGCTCGTACCGCGCATAGCGCAACAGTGCGATGCGGCCATTTTCGAATGCAAGCAAGGCGCTGCTATTGCGGGCATCGCGCGCGGTTGCGACCCGCTCGTCCGCGAGCAGCGCATCCGCCCATGCATCGGTGTCCGGCAGCTGCGCGCTGGTGCCGAGCGCATCCAGCAATCGGTGCGTCTCCGCCAGCGCAAAACTGCTGTGGCCCATCGCCACCGCACGCATCGCCAGTGCGCCGGCCAGCGCTGCCGGCGCAGAGGCGCGCAGCCGGTCGCGCAGCAGCTCCGCGAATGCGATATCGACCTGACGAAGCGCGCCTTCGGCCTGCAGCCGCTGCAGTGCGCGCGAAGCGAGGGTATCGATGCGGGTCTGGTTCATGGCCGATCGTCCGGCAGTGCGTCATCGCGCACGCCATCGAACAAACGGTCGAGCGCGGCCAGCAGCACCGGCGATACCGCATCGACATGCACGCCGGCGCGCGAGACCGCCGTATGTTCCGATGACGGCGCATGTAGATCGATGCCCCGGAGGAACAGATACACCGCACCGCCGAGATGGCGCGCATCGTCGTAGCCATCGCCATGCCGGAGCTTCAGCCAGCGGCGCAGGGCGACGAGATAGATCAGGTACTGCAGATCGTAGTCCTGGGTGTGGATCGCGCGGCGCAGATTCGCGGGATCGTAGCCCGGCAGTCGATTGGTCTTGTAGTCGAGGACGTAATGTTTTCCGGCCGTATCTTGATATACCAGATCGATATAGCCCTGCATCAGGCCGTCCAGCGTCGTCTGCGCAGGCCTGCGCGCGCGCGGATAGCCGTGCGCCTGCAGCAGTGCGTGCACGGCATCGATGCGCGTCGGCCGCAGCCGGAAATGGAACGCCATCTCCCGCACCTGCTGCGCAGCGGGAAGATTGCACAGCTGCAGATCGCCGGGCAGTGCTACGTTGAGCGCACGCGACACCAGCCGCGCGGTCTGCGCGAGATGCGCGGGCGTGGCGGCCAAACCCTGACGCAGCAGCGCGCTTTCCAGCAGACTGCGCTGACTCTCGGGCCAACGATCTTCCAGCAGCGATGCCTGCGCCTCGGCGTCGCGACGCCACGCGTGCGCATCCGCGACTTCCAGCACCGCATGCACGGCATTGCCGAAGGCGGTCCCGCCAAGGCTGATGACTTCGATGTCCTCGTCCGGAATCGCGACCGCTTCGTCGTCGGCGCCGCGCAGCACCTCGCCGTCGTCGCTGCGCGCATGCAGCGAGGAGAAGCTGTGCAGGCGCAAATCGGTGGAGAAGCGGCGCTGGGCATTGCGCGCATGCGGTGTGCCGACATGGTCCGTATCGGCCGGTCGGCTCAGCCGCGCGCGCAGCGATTCGGCATCGAATGCGCGCACGACGATACTGCCGCAGGAGGCCACCGCCAGCGCGTCGATCCGCGTCTGCATGCCAGCATGATCCAGCGCGTCGTTCTTCCTTCCGGTCTTCGCGCCGGCATGCAGCAGCCAGTGCAGTGCGCTGGTTTCGGTGCGGCTGTTGCGGCTCCACACCACATGCAATGCATGCTTGGCGCGGGTCATCGCAACGTAGAGCTGGCGCTGGGCTTCGGCCTGTTCTTCGCGTTCGACCTGCAGATCGACGGCCTCCCCCTGCAGCGGTTCGAGTACGTCCTTGCAGCGCCATGCGCGCGCCGGCCGGCCTTGCGCATCGTGGAAGTCGTTGTAGGACAGGCCGCGCGCGCTGGGCTCGCTGCGCCAAGCCACGAACGGCAGGATCACCACCGGATATTCCAGGCCCTTGCTTTTGTGCACGGTGGCGATCTGCACCAGACCGGCGTCCGATTCCAGCCGCAGCTGTCGCGCATCGTCGGCGGCGGCGGTTGCGCGCTGCAGTGCGAACCACTGCAGCTGTTCGGCAAGACCGTGGCGCAATGCTGATGCCGCCTGCAGCAGCTCCGCCAGATGCAGCGCATCGGTCAAACGACGGGCGCCTGCGGTCTGGGCCAGCCAGCGCGGCGCAGCACCAGCGATGAACGGCAACAGCGCCGGCAGCGGCCCGCGCGCGCGCCAGTCCTCAGCTGCGCGGGTGAAGCGCTCCAGCTGCGCTTGCGCGAGGCTGTCGTCCTCATCGAGCGTCGCGATCTGCAGCGCATGCCAACCCGACAGCCGGGTGGCAAGCGCGGCGCGGAAGCGACCGCCATCGCCCGGCTCGGCCAGACTGGCAAGTAGGGCGTGCAAATCTTCGGCAGCATCGCTGGCGAACACGCTGGCCGTGGACAGCAGCGCCGCCGCGACGCCTGCGCGCGCCAGTGCGGACTGCATCGTCAGCGCCTGATCGTTGGTGTTGGTCAGCACCGCGATGTCCGAGGGCCGCAGCGCGCGTTCGTTGCCGGCGTCGCGCAGACGCCCGCCGCTGAGCAGATCGATGACGGCGCTCACCGCAGCGTCGCGCATCATCGCGAACTCGTCGTCCTTGGTACGCATGCCGCCGCGGCCTTCGCCCGGCGGCAGCCAGTGCAGGGTCATCCCGGGCACGATCGCATCGCCGATGCGCAGATCACCGTCGCTTGCGGCGCCCGCAGCGCGCACCGGATGGAATGCGATGGTGTCGTCGATGAACGGCAACGCATGCGCGTCGAATACGGTTTCGATCGCGCGCAGCACCATGGGCGTCGAGCGGTAATTGGCGTCGAGCTCGGCAATGGCCTGCGTCGCGTCTTCGGCATTCGCAGCCGCATAGTCGCGTGCGCGCAGATAGGTGGCGAGATCGCCGCCGCGGAAGCGGTAGATCGCCTGCTTGGGATCGCCGATCAGGCACAGCCAGCGCGCATCGGGATCGCAGGCTTCGTACATGCGGCGGAAAATATCCCACTGGCGCGGATCGGTATCCTGGAACTCATCGATCAGCATCAGCGGCCAGCGCGCGGCCAGCGCAGTGGAGAACTCGGTGGATGCCGATGCCCGCCACACGCGTTCGATCAGCTGATCCTGGCTGCATTCGCCGCGTCGCGCCATCGCCGCATCGAATCGCGCGGTCGCACTGTCGCGCAGCGCGTGCAGCGCTGCGGCGGGTTCGGAGTCTTCCTGCTTCGGGTAGACCGCCCTAAGTGGATCGCACAGCGCCGGAAGATCCTTCGCCAACGCGTCGGGGGTTCCCCACAGCGTCGCCAGCAGGGCATGTGCATCGGCGGCGCTGTCCGTGGGCGCGGTATTCGCCGCCGTGCGCCAGACCTCGGCGGCCACGTCGTTCCACACCTCGCGGGGATCGTCGACCACATGCTGATCTGCGAGCAGCCCGGCGCGGAATCCGAATTCGCGCAGCGCGCGATGGCAGAACCCATGGATGGTGGAGACCGTCGCTTCGTCGAGCTGCAGCAGTGCGGCTTCGATGCGCTGGCGGACGACCGCTGCGCCGTCCCGCGCGATCGCCGCCTGCAGCACCGCATCCGTAACAGCGGCCTCGCCCTGCGGCGAGGTTTCCGGCGCCTCCAGCAAACGGCGCGCAAGGCGCAGCCGACGGCGCAGGCGCAGGCGCAGCTCCTGGGTCGCAGCGCGGGTGAAGGTCACGGCCAGAATCTGCGACATCGACGCGCCGCGCTCCAGCAGCAGGCGCAGCACCAGCGTGGCGAGTGTGAAGGTCTTGCCGGTGCCGGCACTGGCCTCGATCAGGCGCACGCCGCGCAGCGGCAGGTGCAGGCCGATATCAATAGCGATGCCCGCAGACGGCCCCAGCGTATTCATGCCGCCGGCTCCTGCGCATCGAATACCGTCACCGCGATCTCGCGGAAACGCTGCGCCTGCGCATCGTCGAAACGCGCGAGCACACCATCAGGGCGAAACGCGAGCCGCAGCCACAGATCTTCGCTTTCGCCGCCGCCGCCGAAAGGTTCGAACGCCGCGTGCGCGGCTTTCCATGCCGCTGCGGCATCCGCCTTGGCATGCCACTGCGCCGCATACGCATATGCGGCCTTGGGCGCGAACGGCAGCGGTGCAGCGCTGCCTTCGCGCCAGAGCGCGCGCAGCGCAGCGAGCCTGTCGCACGCTTGCGCTTGCGACAGGCCGGTGTAGACGATCTCCACCGGCGCGTCGCTTTTGCTGTCGTAGCCGATCAGATGCGTTCGTGCCGGTTGACCCAGCTGCGATGCCAGCAACAGATGATCCAGGCCTGCACGCAGTCTGCGCTTGCCGTCGAGCCGACCGGCCACGGCGATGGCGCGCGCATCGCCATGCACATCGTCGAACCGGAAGGCGATGCCATGCACCGCCTCCGCTGCGCTCGCGGCCACGATGCGTGCTTCATCCGTGCCGATGGCTGCGATGCGCGTCGCCGACAGGCGGGACGCAATGCCGCACGCGTCCTGCGCGATCGCTTTACCGTCGCGTCCCGGCGGCAGCAGCGCCTGTGCGCGCAGCCACGGCTCGGCCGCTTCGCCATCCTCGTCATGCGACAACAGCGCGTCGACCGCGCCGTAACGCAGCAGGCCGTTTTCGCCCAGCGGCTCGCGATCGACGGTCTCATGCGCGGCATCGGGCAGGCGCAGACCGAGCCGTTGACGCAGCCAGTGGCGCGCGGGATTGGCGAAGAAACGCTGCAGCGCATCGCGATCCAGAACCGCTGTCGCAATCGCGTCATCAGAAAGCGACATCTGCAGCGGCGGATCCGCGAATGGCGACTCCACCCGCTGCGCATCGACCAGCGTCATCGCCCATTCTTTTCGATACGAAAACCGCCGCGACTCGATGCCACCGTGATCGCCCGCACCAAACGCGCGCGGCGAGAACGGCTGTAGCGGATGCTGCACGCACAACGCCTCGCGTACCGCTTCGCCGTGCATGCGCTCGACCGCATCCAGCAGTTCGGCGATCACCGGCGACGGCTCGCGCACGCTGCCGTCGCGCGCGTCGCGGCCGCCATAGCTGAGATAGAACACGTCGCCAGCGGCGCACAGCAGCTGCAAAAAAAGAAAGCGGTCGTCGTCGCGGACCGAGCGGTCGCCGAGCCGGCGCGGCGCGCGGCCCTGGATCGCATCGACGATCCGGTTGATGTCATCGCCGGGTTCGCGGCGCGGATAGGCATCGGCATCTAGGCCCAGCAGACAGATCACCCGGAACGGCACCGTGCGCAGCGGCACCATGCCGGCGAAGGTGACGCCACCCGACAGCCACGGGCGGTGCGGCGACGGCAGGGTCAGCGCATCGCACAGTGCGCGCTGCACCAGCGTTGCCGGCAGCGCGCCTGCATTCGCAGCGTCATTGGCGAAATCGTCCAGCGTTTCCAGAAGCAGGCGCCGCGCCTGCGCTTCGCTGTCGTCCTGCGGCACCGGCGCCAGCAGCGCCTGCAGCGCGTCGGCGAGCCGCACGCGCCAGTCGGCGGCGGCGTGCGGTTCGCGCATCCACGCAGTCAATGCACGCAGCTGCCGATACACCGACAGCGCGCGGTCGAGCGTTTCGGCGTCGGCGCCCTCGAGTTCTGGATACGGTGCGATCAATGCCGTGCCGTTCGCGATCTGCGCAGTGTCCGCGCCCGTGGCGTAGCCGCTGAGCAGCCGATCGATGCCGAAATCGAAACTGTACTCGCGCCAGCGGCCGGCACCGACGCGTTCGCGCGCAGCGGCATCTTCGCCCCAGCGGATGCCGGCAGCGTCGAACCATGCGTCGATCTTCGCGCGCTGCGCGGCGTCGAGCTGCAGCGCATGCGCGACCGCCGGCGTGGCCAGCAGATCGCGGAACGCGCTGGCGGTCAGCGGCGTATCGGCCAGCAAGAGCAGCCCCGACAACATGCCGACCAGCGGATGCGACTGCGCCTGCGGGCGGTCGGCCAGCGAGAAGGGAATGTATCGCGCGTCGTCGGGCGCGAGGCCGCCGAACACCGCGCGGGCCAGCGGCAGATACTCGGCGATATCGGGCGTGAGCACCGCAATCTCGCGCGGCTGCAGCGGTGGATCGAAGCGTGCGTCGTCCAGCAGTGCGCGCAGCTGATCGTGCAGCACCTCGACTTCGCGCAGCTTCGAATGGCAGGCGTGCAGCTGCAGCGACACATCCTCTGACACATACGGTTCGATGATCGGCGCGGCGCGATCCAGCACATCCTGCTGCAGCCGATGCAGCAGCGTGTCGCGGCCGGGCGATACGAACAGCTCGGTCTCGCGCTGCGGCAGCACGATCTCGTAGGAAAACAGCTGCGCGAGAATCTCCCGCCCGCCAGCGCCCCACGCAGTCAGCAGCGGATTGTCGCGCTCGGCGTCGGCCAACGCTGCGGGCAGCGACGCAACGCCGTCGCCACGCAGCCGTTCGCGCAGCGATTCGACATCGCCCCAGTATTCGGCGGACGGCGACGGCAGATAGAAATCGAGTTCGCTCCATTGGCCCACCACCGCCAACAGATGCAATACGTCAGGCGACACATGGATGGTGCCGAACGCGGCGACGCGCGGCGGCAGGCCCGGCGGCGCATGGCCGGCGAAAGTATCGGCATCGCGATCATGGCGCGCCAGCCAGTCGCCGATCAGCGCCGCGCGATGCGGCGTACCGCGCAGCCGCTGACGCAGCGCGCGCCACAGCTGCGCCTGCCAGTCATCGCGGCTGAGCGGATCGTTGCGCTCCCACGCCTGCAGCCAGTCGCGGCGATACGCCTGATATTTGTCGTAGGCGCCGGCCAAGGCATCGGCCAGACCATAGCGCGCGTGCGCGTGTTCGCCGACCGTAGCGGCAGCGCCTGCGGCGCGCTGCAGATGCTGGCGCACTGCGGACGGCAGCGTAGCGGCGCTGTCGTCCAGCAGTGCGTACAGCTGCCAGCGCAGCGATGCGCGATCCCACGGCGAGGTGTCGGGCAGCTGCGGCTGCGCGCTGCGCAGCAGCCGCCAGACGAATTCCGACGGCGTGCAGATATCCAGATTGGCCGCGACGCCATAGCGTTCGGCCAGCGTCTGCTGCAGCCAGTGCCGCAGCGTGGGCTGCGGGATCAGCACCACGTCCGGCGCCAGCGAGTCGGGATCCGCCGGTGCCGCCAGACGCGCGCCCAGATGCGCCGCGAGACGGTCGAGGCGATTGCCTGAAATCAGATGGAAGCGGGCGGAGGCGGCGGGCATCGTGATCACATGATGCCGGAGACATCATGCGGACGCCTCCTGCGGGAGTTGCGTCGCGAAATTCAGCCCTGCGCGGGCGGCGGACCGATGTAATCGGCCTTGCCCAGCGGCACGCCGGCGCTGCGCAGCAGCGAATAGGTGATGCTGCTGTGGAAATACACGTTGGGCAGCACAAAGCCGAACACATAGTGGATGCCGATGAAGTGCAGATCGCCGTTGCCGCGGATGGGAATGGTGATCGCGCGCGTTTCGGCGCCTGCGAACCCGCCGGCCGGCACGGACCGCAGATAGTCGGCGGCGCGCTGCGCCCGCGCTTGCAGTTCGGCGAAAGTGGTTTCGTTGTCCTCGAACACCGGCGCCTGGGTGCCGGTCAGGCGCGCGGCGGCGTTCTTTGCGATGTCGGTCGCGATCTGCACCTGGCGTATCAGCGGCAGCATGTCGGGCGCCAGACGCATCGCCAGCAGGACCGCAGGATCCCAGCCCTGGGCTTCGGCATGCGCCGCGCCTTTCGCCAGAATGTGCTGCAGTTGATCCATCGCGCGGGACAGCGGCGGAACGGTGGCGGCGTACAGCTCGATAGCCATGGTGTGGACTCGGGGAATGCGGGTGGCGCAGTGTACGCCGCGACGGATCGATGTCGGCGCCTGCCATCGTCGAAAACACATCGTTCCATGACCGCAGCGCAACGCTCAAAATGAGCTGAGCATATCAACCAGTGATGATGCGCAATCCGCAATGCGCAGGCTGGGCCGACAAGCCCCGCATGAAGACTGCGATGGGACTGCTGCTGGGCTTGTCGGCCCAGCCTGCTCTTCTGTCCGGCGAATGACAATCATAAGAAAAACGCCGCTGAGAATTCAGCGGCGCTTTCGTTATTCCAGGCTGACACGAACCATCAAAACTTCTTGTCCAGGTTGATCTGGAAGCCGTGGTCGGTGTCGTCGCCGCTGCCGATCAGGCCGCGGTAGTCGAACTTGAACGACCAGTCGTTGTTCAGATCGAACAAGATGCCTAGACCCAGCATCAACCGGGTGCGGTCGAAGTCGGTCAGGCCGGCGCGGTAGAACGGGCCACTGGCCAGATCCGCATAGCGGATGGTCTGCGCGCCGTTGCCCTTGAAGTCGTGCTGGTATTCCAGACGGAACTGCGGCGACAGCAGGCCCCAGCTCATGTCGCGGCGGTAATCGATGCGGATACCTGCGTTACCGGTGTCCGTATCCACGCCCAGATCTTCGTAGCGCAGCGCGAAGATCGGATCGCCGTGCTCGGTGTAGCCATTGAGCTGGGCACGCGCCACATCGCCGCGGACGTACGGCGTGAACTGCCATGCGCCCTTCTGGAAGTCGGCGCCCGCCGATACCGAACCGAACCACTGCGACCCCTTGCGCGTGCCGTTGACGAAATTACCGTTGCTGGTGACGAACCGGCGCAGGTCGTAGTCGAGGCTCTGATAGCCCCATAGACCGTCGATGAAGAACGCATCGTCGGGGCTGTAGCTGGCATAGAACGCGAAGGTGTAGGCGGTGCCCTTGCTGCGGCTGCCGTTGTCGCCGATCTCGCTGCTATCGGTGCCGTAACCCACGCCGCCGCCGACCGCAAACGCATCGTTGACGCGGTAGTCCAGACCGGCGCTGAGGCCGTCGGTCTCGAAGTCCACGCCGGCGCTGCCGTTGCGGCCATCGTGGTTGCCCGAGCGGATCGTGCCTGCGGTCCAGATGCCGTAGGCCTTGTTGCCGTCGCTACCGCGTGCATTGCTTTGTTCGGCCATCGCGGTGGCGCCCATGCCACCGGCACCGCCCGCATCGGCGCGATCGCAGCGACGGCCCGGCATCGCACCCACTTTTTCTGGGCAGTACTGGTCGTAGGCGACGCTGAGGCCGTTGGCGAAGCCGCCGGCCTGACCCGCACCGTGCAGCCGCTCCAGACGCTGCTGGAAGTTGTTGATCTGGGTGGTGGCGAAGCGACGGGTCGCATCCGCTTGCGCATCCAGCAGCCCGCGCACTTCCGGATCCTTCGACGGATCGGGGCGGTCAACGACGGTGAGCGCATAGACCCGGGTGCCGGTGAAGCTCAGCGCATCGGTTGCTCTGATCGTGAAGTTGAAGACACCCGACACCGTCGGCGTGCCGCTGAGCGCACCTGCGGTGCTCAGCGTCAGACCGGCCGGCAGTGCGCCGGTGGTGATGGCGAACGTGTAAGGCGCGGTGCCGCCGGTGGCGGTCAGCGCCTGCGTGTAGGGCAGCTGCTGGACGCTGGCGGGCAAGGTCGCCGGGTTGATGGTGATGACCGGTGCCGAGATCGCCAGGGTGTAGGCGTTGGCCACTGTTGCCGCCGTACCGGCGGTGCTGTCGGTTGCACGGATGCTGAAGCTGAAGGCGCCCGCTGCGGTCGGGATACCCGTCAACGCACCCGTGGCGGGATTCAAGCTCAGGCCTGTCGGTAGCGCACCGGCCGACACTGCATAGGTATACGGCGCGATGCCGTTGCTGGCGGTGAAGGTTTGGCTGTAAGCCACGCCGCCTGTGCCGGCCGGCAACGCACCCGCCGCAGGCGTCATCGCCAGCGTCGGTGTCGCGATGGTCAGCGTGTAGGCATTGGTCACTGTGGCGGCGGTGCCGCCCGTGCTGTCGGTGACGGTGACGCTGATGTTGAACGTACCTGCCCGCGTGGGCGTACCGGTGAAGGTGCGCGTGGCGCTGTTGAAGGTGATGCCCGTCGGCAGCGTACCGATCTGGGTCACGGTGTACGGCGCGATGCCACCAGCGATGGTCAATACCTGGGTGTATGCGACACCGGCGGTGCCGCCCGGCAGCGTGGCCGGGGTCAGCGTTACGGTCGGTACCGCAACCACCACCGTGTAGGCACGAGTGCCGGCTTGGCCGTTCGCGTCAGTCGCAGTGACCGTGAAGTTGAACGTGCCCGATGTAGTGGTATTGGCGGAGAGAAGGCCGTTGGGAGCGAGCGCCAACCCCGTAGGCAGACTGCCTGCCGTCACCGCGAAGGTATACGGCGCAACGCCGCCGGTCGCGCTGAGCGTGGCCGTGTAACCGATACCGGCCGTGGTGTTCGGCAAGGTGGCCGGATTCACCGCAATCGTCGGCGCCGGCACGTTGAGGGTGTAGTTCTGCGCGATCGAGAACGGCGCACCCGCGCCGGTCAGCACTGCATCGGTCGCAGTGACGGTGATCGGGTAACTGCCCGGAACCGTGGGCGTACCCGACAGCGTATTGCCGCTGAAGCTCACGCCTGCCGGCAACGCGCCGGTCAACGCATAGTTGAACGGGCCAGCGCTGCCGCCGGCGGTGAAGGTCTGCGCATACGCGGCACCGTAGGTCGCAGTGAGCGTACCCGCCGCCGGTGTCAGCGTCAGCGTGGGCGCAGCGATGGTCAGCGTATAGCTGCGGCTTGCGGCCTGACCGTTGGCATCGGTACCGGTGATGGTGATCGGGAAGCTGCCGACCTGGTTCGAAGTGCCGGACAACGCACCGCTGGTGGTCAACGCGAGGCCGGTGGGCAGCGTGCCGCTGCTCAGGGTCACGCTGTACGGCGCGACGCCACCGGTGACGGTGATGGTCTGGCTGTAGCTCGTACCTGCCGCAGGATTCGGCAAGGTGGCCGGATTCACGATGATCGTCGGTGCAGGCACGTTCAACGTGTAGTTCTGCGCGATCGAGAACGGCGCGCCCGCACCGGTCAGCACCGTATCGGTGGCGGTGACGGTGATCGGGTAGCTGCCGGGGACCGTCGGGGTACCCGAGAGCACACCGCCACTGAAGCTCACGCCCGCCGGCAGTGCGCCGCTCAGAACATATGTGTAAGGACCGGCGCTGCCGCTGGCGGTAAAGGTCTGCGAATAGGCAGCCCCATACGCTGCGGTGAGCGTGCCCGCAGCAGGCGTCAACGAAAGCGTGGGCGCGGCGATGGCTAACGTGTAGCTGCGGCTGCCGGTCTGACCATTGGCATCGGTACCGGTGATGGTGATCGGGAAGCTGCCGACCTGGTTCGAAGTACCGGACAACGCACCGCTGGTAGTCAACGTGAGGCCGGCGGGCAGCGTGCCGCTGCTCAGTGCAACGCTGTAGGGCGCAACGCCGCCGGCGACGGAAATGGTCTGGCTGTAGGCGGTTCCCGCGGCCGGATTCGGCAGCGTGGCCGGATTCACCACGATGGTCGGTGCGGGGACATTCAGCGTGTAGTTCCGCGCGATCGAGAACGGCGCGCCGGCACCGGTCAGTACCGTATCGGTGGCGGTGACAGTGATCGGGTAACTGCCCGGGACGGTCGGAGTACCCGACAGCGTGTTACCGCTGAAGGTCACGCCAGCCGGCAGAGCGCCGGTCAACACATAGCTGTAGGGGCCTGGACTGCCACCTGCGGTGAACGTCTGCGAATACGCCGCGCCGTAGGCGGCAGTGAGCGTGCCCGCGGCAGGCGTCAACGTCAGCGTCGGTGCGGCGGTGGTCAGCGTATAGGCGCGGCTGCCGGTCTGGCCGTTGGCGTCGGTGGCGGTCGCCGTGATGTTGAAGGTGCCGATCTGATTGGTGGCGCCGGACAGCGCACCGCCAGCGGCCATTGTGATGCCCGAAGGCAGACTGCCGGCGCTGATCGCGAAGCCATAAGGCGCAACGCCACCCGTTGCGGTGATGGTCTGGCTGTAAGCGACGCCCGCGTTAGGATTCGGCAGCGTGGCCGGATTCACCACGATCGTCGGCGCCGCAACATTGATGGTGTAGTTCTGGGCGACGGTGAACGGCGAGCCGGTGCCGGTCGAACCGGTATCGGTCGCGGTGATGGTGAAGTTGAAGCTGCCCGGCGACGTTGGCGTACCGGACACGGAGTTGCCGCTGAAGCTCGTACCCGGCGGCAGTGTGCCGGTCCGCGCATAGGTGTAAGGGCCTATACCGCCGCTGGCGGTGAAGCTTTGCGAGTACGCGGCGCCATAAGGAGCGTTGAACGTGGTCGCAGCCGGCGCCAAGGCCAGCGTCGGTGCCGCAACGGTCAGCGTGAACGCCTGACCCACCGAATACGGGCCGTTGCCCGTCGAGCTGTCGGTGGCCGAAGCGTTGAGGTTGAAGCTGCCCGCCTGGGTGGGCGTACCAGAGACGGTCACGCTGTTGGCAGTGGTGCCGGTGATGGACAGACCGGCCGGCAGGTTCGTGACCTGGAAGCCGCTCCACGGCTGCGCACCGCCGTTGAAGGTGAAGGTCTGTGTGTATGGCGTGCCGACGGTGGCCGCGAAGCCGCCGCTCGGGGTGATGGTGATGACCGGGTCGTTCACGGTGACCGTGACTGTGGCCGGCGCGGACGTGCCGCCGCTGTTGGTGGCGGTGTAGGTGAAGCTGTCCGGACCGGCGTAACCGGCAGTCGGTTGATAGGTGATCGTAGTACCACTGACAATCGCGGTGCCATGCAGCGGTGCGGTGCCGATGGCAAGCGAAGTCGCAGTACCGCCCCCCAAAGTCAAAGGCACATTGGTGGCCGCCGCGTTGTAGGCGACGGTCAACGACGAATTGCCGGCCGTCGGTGGCACAGCGACCACGACGATGCTGTAGGCACGCGTCGCGTTGTACGGGCCGGTGCCGGTGCTGCTGTCGGTCGCGGTGATGCCGAAATTGAATGTGCCCAGCGCGGTCGGCGTGCCGGTGATGGCACCGGTCGAAGCGATGAGCGTCAGACCGCCGGGCAGTGCGCCGGCGGTGACGGCATA
>JAYVSK010000088.1:0-3821 GCA_043775395.1 Lysobacter sp.
GGCAGCGCCACCGCATCGGGCGCAAGCACCTGCTCATCGCTGATCGGAATTGGCCGCAGCGCGCCGTGTTCGGCAGCCAGCACGTAGCGCGCGGTGTAGACCTCGCTCATGCGCGCATCGATCGCGGCGAGCACGCAATCGCCCTCGCCCGCACCCAGTGAAACCGCGCGCATCGCCAAGGCCGCGAGGGTCGACACCGGTACTGCCGGACGATCCAGCGCCAGCGCGATGCCCTGCGCAATCGCCACGCCCAGACGCACGCCGGTGAATGCACCGGGACCACGGCCGACCGCGATAGCGTCTAGCTGCGATCGGGCGATGCCGGCTTCTGCCAGCAGGGCCTCCGCCCAGGGCAATGCAAGTTCCGCATGCCGGCGCGGCGCGATGTCGTGGCGCGCATGTACGTCACCATCGACCCATAGGGCAACGGAACAGGCTTCGGTGGAGAGTTCGAAAGCGAGCAGGTTCATGGGGTCAGTTTAGCGGCAGCGTGCCCCTCACCCGGCTTCGCCACCCTCTCCCCGCATGAGGGGAGAGGGAAGAGCAAGCGCAGCGAGCGAGGGTGAGGGGGCTCCAAAAAACGCCCGCACATCCTCCAGTGAACGCGTGCGCGCAAACGGCGGCAGAGAGTCCAGAAACGTGCGGCCGTAGGATTTGCCGATCAACCGCGGGTCGCACAGCACCAGCACGCCGCGGTCGGTTTCGGTGCGGATCAGGCGGCCCACGCCCTGTTTCAGCGCGATCACCGCCTGCGGCAATTGCTCATCGCGAAAGGGATTGCCGCCCTCGCGGCGGATCGCGTCCAGCCGCGCCTCGAACACCGGGTCGTCCGGTGCGGCGAACGGCAGTTTGTCGATCACGACCACGCTGAGCGCATCGCCGGCCACGTCCACACCTTCGCGGAAACTGGCGGCGCCCAGCAGCACGCCGTTGCCGGAATCGCGGAACCGCTGCAGCAGCACCGAGCGCGGCGCTTCGCCCTGCACGAACAGCGGCCACGGACCGCCGCGCAGCAGTTCCGCCGCTTCGCGCAGCGCGCGGTGAGAGGCGAACAGCACGAACGCGCGGCCGCCCGAGGCTTCCAGCACCGGACGTACGGCGTCGATCACGGCGCTGGTGTAGTCGCGCGACTGCGGCTCGGGCATCCGCTGCGGCAGATAGCACAGCGCTTGATGCGGCCAGTCGAACGGGCTGGGCGCGAGCAGCGTGCGCGGCTTATCGAGGCCCAAACGCACCGAGAGATGATCGAAACCGCCGGCCACCGCCAGCGTGGCCGAGGTGAACACCCACGCTGCGCGCGACTGCTCGCGATGGTTGCGCAGCGGGCCTGACACGTCCAGCGGCGTGCGCTGCAGGCGGAACCCGCGCGGCGACAGCTCGTACCAGCGCACGTCGTAGGCCTTTGCTTTCTCCCCTCTCCCGTCGGGAGAGGGGTCGGGGGAGAGGGTCGGGTCCTCATGACTCTCGATGAAATCGGCGGGCTGCTGCGTACCTGCGTCATCATCGTCATCGGCAAATTCACGCCGACGCGCAAAATCCGGCGGCGCCCAGCGCAGCAGGCGCGCGCGGTTGTCGAGCGCGCGCGCGTGACAGCTGTCGAACCCGGGCGAGGCTTCGCGCAGCGGCGCCAGCGCATCGATGAACGCGCACAGCGCATCGTCGAGCACGCCAAGGGCGTCGAACACGCCCGGCTCCTGCATCGCGCGCCAGCGAGTGCCGCGCGGCGGCAGCGGTTCCATCGCCACGCGCAGATCACGGGCGGCTTCTTCCAGCTCCCGCGCCGGGGTCTGCAGCACCGCCAGTGCGCCGGTAGTGGTTTTGCATTCGGCGAGCGCGTCGCGCGCCGCTTCCACCAGCGGCCGCGCGCTCAGGCCTTCGCCGAAAAATTGCGCCGCAAGCTCAGGCAATTGATGCGCTTCATCGACCACGAAGACCTGAGCGCCAGGCAGGATTTCGCCGAAACCTTCCTGCTTGAGCGCCAGATCAGCCAGCAGCAGATGGTGGTTCACCACCACCACGTCCGCGGTCTGCGCGCGCTGCCGGGCCTGCACCACGAAGCAGTCTTCCCAGAACGGACATTCACTGCCGAGGCAGTTGTCCGTGGTCGAGGTGACGATGGGCAGCAGCGGCGAATCTTCGGGCAACGCGTCGAGTTCGGCCAGATCGCCCATCCGCGTGCGCCCGCTCCATACGACGATGCGCTGGAACTGGGTGATCTGTTCTTTACTCGTGAAGCGCGGCTCGCCCTTGCTCTTTTCGAGCCGGTACTTACAGAGATAATTGGCGCGGCCTTTCAGCAGCGCGGTCTTGATGCCGACGCCAAGCGCGTCGCGCACGCGCGGCAGATCACGGTGATACAGCTGATCCTGCAGCGCGCGGGTGCCGGTCGAGATGATGGTTTTCAGCCCCGACAACAGCGCGGGCACCAGATACGCGAACGTCTTGCCTGTGCCGGTGCCGGCCTCGGCCAACAACACGGCGCGGTCTTCGACGGTTTCGGCGATCGCCATCGACAGCTGTTGCTGCGGGGCGCGCGGTGCGAACCCCGGAATCTGCACCGCCAGCGCGCCGCCGTCGCTCAGCGCATCGCGACAGGCGCGGGCCAGCGCGGAACGTAATGTGGTTGCGGTTTTGTCTGCATCCGCATCGTGACCGCTGCGGACCTCGGAAGCGCTGTTCATGACGTCAATACCGCGGCGGCCCCATCTGCGTGCATTCGGCCTGATGGCGCGCGGCTTCGGCAACCGCGCTGTCCATGTCCGACACATCGCGCGCCCACTGCGCCAGCTTGTCGCCCTTGAGCGGCTTGCCGCCGGCAGGCAGCACCAGTTGCTGCTGCTGGTGCGCCAGCTGCAGACGGATCGTCACCCAATGTCGACGGCAGAGTGGGCCGACTTTGGCGCCCAGCGCGTAACCGCTGCGCGCGAACGCGCCGGCCTTGTCCAAGTCTTTCTGCAGCACCGCGATTTCGGCGCGTTCCTGCAGCAGCTCCGGGTCTTCGGGCGAAAACGCGAGCGCTTTGTCCAGCGCCGCGGCGGCATCGGCATAGCGCAGCTGGCTTTCGAACCGCGACGCCTCGACGCGAAGATCTTGCACCATCGGGTCGTGCAGGGGCTGCACGTCCAGCTCGCCGGGCGACACCGCGCCCGCAGCGCGGATCTGGTTGACCAGCGCCTGCGGCGACGGGCCATGCCATTGCCGATCGACTGGCGCACTGCTGCAAGACGCCAGCAGAATCAGGCTGATGCCTGTAAGCAGATCGCGGATATCGGGAATGCGGATCATGCGGATCGGGTCTCGGTGGTATCGCGCACAATGCGCATCGCGCCCGGTTGTTCACGGCGTTCCCGGTCGCGACGTTCTTCCTGTTCGCGCTCGCGACGTTCTTCTTCTTCGCGTTCACGGCGCTCATCTTCTTCGCGATCGCGGCGCTGCTGTTCGTCGCGCTCGTCTTCTTCATCCTGGCGCGCTTGTCGCTCGCGCTCTTCGCGCGCGACCTGTTGGCGCTGTGCGGTCTGGTCGCCGTCGTCTTTGCGATCGCCCAGACCGAAGATCCGGCTCCAGAATCCACCCTGCTGAGCGCGTTCATCAATGGCCGTACCGTCCGCATTCTCGCCGCCGTCGGGTTCCGCCAGCACGCACGGTTGGTACGGCGGCGCGAAGCCCGCCACGAAACCGAGCCGGCGCGCGCCCGGGCAGCCAGGGTCGGTGGTGTTCGGGCCAGCAACCCAACGTACGTCGATGCCTTTGCTGTTGACCTGCAGCGGCGCGCTGGGCAAACGCGAGAACAGTCCCGACCACACCCGCATCGCGCCGGTGGC
>JAYVSK010000089.1:0-9599 GCA_043775395.1 Lysobacter sp.
CGGTGCTGTTCGGCGAGCGCAATCTGCGCAAGGTCGGCGGGCGCGGGGTGGCGATGCATCGGCGCGAGATCGGCGTGGTGTATCAGGATCACCGGCTGCTGACCGACCGCAGTGCGTTTGAAAACGTGGCGCTGCCGCTGATCCTGCGCGGCGTGCGTCGCGACGAGATCCGCAAACGCGTGCGCAGCGTGCTGGATCGCGTCGGCCTGGGCGCACGGTTGGATGCGCTGCCGGGTCAGCTGTCGGCAGGCGAGCAGCAGCGGGTCGGTATTGCCCGGGCGCTGGTCGGCGAGCCGCAGCTGCTGGTGGCGGACGAACCCACCGGCAATCTCGATCCCACCCTGTCGGCTGAAATCATGGCCCTGTTCGGCGCGCTGCACGAACGCGGTACCAGTGTGCTGATCGCCAGCCACGACCTGGGTTTGGTCAAACGGATGAGGAAACGGGTGCTGGTGCTGGATCACGGCCGGCTGCTGGACGATATTTCGCCGGAGGAGTTGGCCGATGGCTAAGCCCTCCGCCAAACGCGCTGCTTCGGGCGCTGCAGTCGCTAAGCCGCGTTCGCGGATCGCCGCGTGGCTCGATCACCATCTCGCCAGCCTCGTCGCCAGCCTCCGGCGGATGCTCGGCAAACCGTGGTCGACCCTGCTCACGGTGGGCGTGATGGCAGTCGCGCTGGCGCTGCCGGTGGGTCTGGCGCTGGTGCTGGACAACGCTGCGCGGCTGGGCGGCAGCATCGAACGCGCACGCGAGGTCACGGTCTTCCTGAAACCCGAGCTTGGTGTCGATCGCGCCCGGGCGCTTGCGCAGACCCTGCGCGCGCGCAGCGACATTGCTGCGGTCGCGCTGCGCACGCCGGACGAAGGGCTTGCCAGCCTGCGCGACGGCGGGGCCGGCACCGGTGCGTATGCCGCGGCGATCGCCACGGTGGGCGAAAACCCGCTGCCGAGTGTGTTGATCGTGCGGCCGCGCGGCGACGAACGCGCGCTGGTCGGCGTGCTGACCGCGCTGCCGCAGGCCGACCTGATCCAGCACGATGCGGTCTGGCGCGAGCGTCTGGACCGCTGGCTGGGCTTCGGCGAGCGCGTGGTCTGGGTGCTGGCGGCGCTGCTGGGGCTGGGCGCGCTGCTGGTGGTGGGCAACACCGTGCGTCTGGATATCCAATCGCGGCGCGAGGAAATCGCGGTGCTGCAGTCGCTGGGCGCCACCGACGGCTTTATCCGCCGGCCGTTCCTGTATCTGGGCGCGTGTTACGGGCTGACCGCCGGGGCGCTGGCGCTGGGCCTGCTGACCGCAGCCGAATTCGCGCTGCGCCTGCCGCTGCGGGCGCTGGCCGACAGCTACGGCAGCCGCTTCGCCTTTGCGGGAGTGGCGCCGCTGCACGGTCTGCTTGTACTCGCCGTCGCGGGTGCGCTGGGTTGGCTGGGCGCCGGCGTGGTCACCGGGCATTTTCTGCGTCAAACTAAGATTTGATGTGATGTCTGGCGCAAGGTTGCGCCGCTGGCCCCCTCCGCAACCGAAGCGATCGAATCCGACCCATGGCTGCACACGATGTCCGCCACCTGACCACCGACACCCCACGGGTAATGGTGGTCGACGCTTCGAAAATGGTCCGCCGGCTGATCGGCGACATGCTGCAGCGCGATCTGCCGGGCGTGGAAGTGATTGGCTGCGGTGGCTTGGCCGAAGCCAAGGCGGCGCTGGAAGAAGGCCCGGTCGATCTGGTCACCACCTCACTGGTGCTGATGGACGGAGACGGCCTGCAGGTCGCCCGCCAGGTGCGCTCCAGCGCCGGTCAGCGCTATGTGCCGGTGATTGTGGTGTCGGGCGATGCCCAGGCCCATCTGGAAGCGCGCCGCTTCACCGAAGATGTGACCGACTATTTCGACAAGGCCGACGGTTATCCGGCGCTGGCCGCATTCATTCGCGGCTATGTGCACCCGGAGCCGATCCCGGACGCGCGCGTGCTTTACGTCGAGGACAGCATCACCGTCGCGGTCGCGACCCGGCGCATGCTGCAGGCGCACGACATCAGCGTAATCCACATGAGTCGCGGCGACGATGCCCTGGCCTATCTCAACGAACACCTGGGCCAGGAAGACATCGGCGCCGATCTGCTGCTGACCGATGTGACCCTGGACGGCGCCGTCAGCGGCCTGGACCTGCTGCGCTCGGTGCGCAACGACTTCGGCTACGGCAAGCGCCGCATGCCGGTACTGGTGATGACCGGCGACGGCAATCGCGACAAACAGTCGAATCTGCTGCGCGAAGGCGCCAACGATCTGGTGCTCAAACCGATCGAAGAACGGCTGCTGATCACCAAGACCGTATTCCAGCTGCGGATGGCCAAGCTGCCGGAGCAGGCGTCGCTGGAATAGGGTTGCTGGAACAGAGCTGCCGGCTGATTCGCATCAGGTCTTGCCTGCTGATATGCGCAAAGCGGATGTTCGGGCAAAAGGCCTGCATGAACGCTTTCTGATCTTGTGTCTGCCGCACGCGGCGACGTTGGTGCATGATCGTCGGCCTTCACGGTTTACACGGAGACACCACGTCATGGCTGACGACGACCGCATCAGGCTTGATGCCGCATGGAAAACCCGCATCGGCGATTATCTGCAGCGCGAGGACATCGCCGCGCTCGGCGCATTTTTGCGCCAGCGCAAGGCGCAGGGCGCGCGCATCTACCCACCGGGGGCGCAGATTTTCTCCGCCTTCGACGCCACGCCCTTTGAGGCGGTGAACGTGGTGATTCTGGGCCAAGATCCCTACCACAGCGCCGGTCAGGCGCATGGGCTGTGTTTTTCGGTGCGTCCGGGCGTACCGGTGCCGCCGTCGCTGGACAATATCTTCAAGGAAATCCATCGCGATCTGGGCATCGCCCGGCCCGATCACGGCTGCCTCACGCCCTGGGCCGAGCGCGGCGTGCTGCTGCTCAATTCGGTGCTGACCGTGGAGGACGGTCGCGCCGGCGCGCATCAGGGCAAAGGCTGGGAGGGCTTCACCGACCATGTGGTCGAAGTGTTGAATCGCGAAACCGAGGGTCTGGTGTTCCTGCTTTGGGGCGCTTACGCCCAAGCCAAAGGCAAGGTCATCGACGCACGCCGGCACCGCGTGCTGAAAGCACCGCATCCATCGCCGCTGTCGGCGCACCGGGGCTTCATCGGCTGCGGACATTTTTCCGCCGCCAACGAGTATCTGATTCGCAATGGACGGGCGCCGATCGACTGGTCGTTGCCGACACGGGCGATGCTCACCGCTGCGGGCTGAATACGTTTGCAGCGCGCGGCGGGGTCGTGGCCCCGTGGTATTCGTACGCGTCGCGCGGCGACAGCCTGTCCCGGAGAATGACGTGAATCTTTCGACGATCGATACCATGATCGTGCTGGCCTATCTGGTCGGCATCTTCGCGCTGGCGCAGTGGGTCTCTCGCGAGAAACCCGGCCACCAGAAGGACGCGAAGGATTATTTCCTGGCCAGCAAATCGCTGCCCTGGTGGGCGATCGGCGCATCGCTGATCGCAGCGAATATTTCCGCCGAGCAGATCATCGGCATGTCCGGCTCGGGTTATGCGCTCGGGCTCGCCATCGCCTCCTACGAATGGATGGCGGCGCTGACCCTGCTGATCGTCGGCAAGTTTTTTCTGCCGGTATTTCTGCGCAACGGCATCTACACCATGCCGCAGTTTCTCGAAGAGCGTTACGGCCCGCGGATCCGCACGATCATGGCGGTGTTCTGGCTGGGGCTGTATGTGTTCGTGAATCTCACTGCGATCCTGTGGCTGGGTTCGATCGCGGTCACCCAGGTCACCGGGATGAACCAGTTCGCGGCATTGGCGCTGCTCGGCGGCTTTGCGCTGATCTACCAGCTGTACGGCGGACTGAAAGCGGTCGCGCTCACCGATATCGTGCAGGTCTCGCTGCTGGTGCTGGGCGGGCTGTTGATCGTCGGTATTTCTCTGAGCCGCATCGGCGGCGATGCCGGCATGATCGGCGGTTTCGATGCGCTGCTGGCCGCGCATCCGGACCATTTCCACATGATCCTGTCGCGCGATAATCCCTTTTACAAGGATCTGCCGGGCCTGAGCGTGCTGGTCGGCGGCATGTGGATCATGAATATCAGTTACTGGGGTTTCAACCAATACATCATCCAGCGTGCGCTGGCGGCCAAGGACATCCGCGAAGCGCAGAAAGGCGTGATGTTCGCGGCGTTTTTGAAACTGCTGATGCCGGTGATCGTGGTGCTGCCGGGGATCGCCGCGCTGATGCTGGTGACCGATATCGACAAGCCCGACCAGGCCTATCCGAAAATGATGTCGCTGCTGCCCACCGGCGTGCTCGGACTGGTGTTCGCGGCCTTGATCGCGGCGATCGTGGCGTCGCTGGCGTCGAAGATCAATTCGGTGTCGACCATCTTTACTTTGGACGTCTACAACAAGCGCGCCAGACGGGCCGATGCGAAGCCGCACGCGGAACCGCATCTGGTGAAGGTCGGTCGGATCGCCGCAACGGTGGCCATCGTATTGGCGGTGCTTACTGCGAAGCCGCTGCTGGGCAGCTTCGATCAGGGCTTCCAGTACATCCAGGAATACACCGGCTTTTTCACCCCCGGCATCGTGGTGATCTTCGTGCTGGGCCTGTTCTGGAAGCGCGCCAATGAAGCGGGCGCGATCGCGGCTGCGGTCGGTTCGTTCGCGCTGTCGATCGTGCTGAAACTGGCGTGGCCGGAACTGCCGTTCATGGACCGCGTCGGTCTGGTGTTTCTGCTCGCGCTGGTGCTGGCGGTGATCGTGTCGCTGACGTTGCGCGCAAGCTCCGATCCCAACCGCATCCGCACCGACGACGTGAGCTACGCCACCAGCGGCGTGTTCAACGCAGGCGCGGTGGGCGTGATCGGGATTCTGGTCGCGCTGTACGCCGCGTTCTGGTAAGGAACGCCGTACACCCGCGCATGCTGAAGCGGTGAACCAGCCGCTGACACAGCGGCATTGCGTACAGCTGCAATCGTATGCATAGTCTGCCGCCATTGTTCCGGATTACGCTTGCGGGCTGATCAAAACGGAATCGTCTGTGACCACCTCACCCGCTTCGCTGCTGACCATTTTCGGCGCCACCGGCGACCTCGCCCAGCGCATGCTGCTGCCGTCGCTCTACGGGCTGCAGAGCGACGGTCTGTTGCCGATATCGATGCGCATCCTGGGCACCGCGCGCAGCGGGTTGGACGACGATGCGTTCCGCGCCTTCGTCGCCGACGCCATCGCACGGTTCGTGCCGGCGGAACAGCGCAACGACGCAACGCTACAGGCGCTGTTGGCGCGAATCCACTATCAGCCGGCGTCGCTCGACAGCGATACGTCGATGCAGTCGCTGGCCGAACGTATTCAACGTCTGCGCAGCGGCGATATCGTCTACCACCTCAGCACGTCGCCGAAGTTCTACGAACAGGCCTGCTCCGCGCTGGCGCGCCACGGTCTGGCCGGCCCGGGCACGCGGGTCATGCTGGAAAAACCGATCGGCCACGATCTGGCCGAAGCCATCGCGATCAACGACGGCGTGACCCGCAGCTTCGACGAAGACCGCGTGTATCGCGTCGATCATTATCTGGGCAAGGAGGGCGTGCAGAATCTGCTGGCGCTGCGCTTCGGCAATGCCCTGTTCGAACCGCTGTGGAACGCGCGTCATATCGAGCAGGTACAGATTACCGTCGCCGAGACCGTCGGCGTCGAAGGCCGTGGCGATTACTACGACGGCTCGGGTGCGATCCGCGACATGCTGCAGAACCATCTGCTGCAGCTGCTGTGCCTCACCGCGATGGAGCCGCCCTCGCAGTTCGACCCCACCGCGGTGCGCAACGAGAAAATCAAGGTGCTGCGTTCGCTGCGGCCGATCGGACGTGCTGATGTCGCCACCGAAACCGTCGCCGGCCAGTACACCGCCGGCGCGATCGGCGGCCAGGCGGTGCCGGGCTATCGCGAAGAACTGGGCCGCAGCAGCCGCACCGAAACCTTCGTCGCGATGCGCGCGCACATCGACAACTGGCGCTGGTCGGGCGTGCCGTTCTACCTGCGCACCGGCAAGCGCATGCCAAGCCGCTGCACCGAGATCTACCTGCAGTTCCGCCAGGTGCCGCATTCGATCTTCGCGCGCGGCGGTGCCGCCAGCCAGCCCAATGCGCTGGTGATCAAACTGCAGCCTGAGGAACGGATCGAACTGCAGCTGATGCACAAGACTCCAGGGCTCGATCGCAGCGGCCTGCGCCTGTCGCAGGTGTCGCTGAATCTGTATCTGCACGAAGAGTTCGCCAGCGAGCGTCGGCGTCTCGCCTACGAACGGCTGTATCTGGATGCGATCGAAGGCAACGGCACGCTGTTCGTGCGCCGCGACGAAACCGAAGCCGCATGGCAATGGGTGGATGCGATTCTCGAAGGCTGGAGGGACGCGGGCAGCGCGCCGAAACCCTACGCCGCCGGCACCTGGGGCCCTAACGCGGCAGTGGCGATGACCGTGCGTCACGGCCACAGCTGGCGCGAATAGGCCGGAGACGACGATGGCCTGGATCGAACACGATTATGCCGACAGCGATGCGTTGATCGCCGCGGTGACCGCGCAGCTGCGCGACCGCTGCGCGTCGGCGCTGCGGCAGCGTGGCCGCGCGCTGCTGAGCCTTGCCGGCGGGCGCACGCCGCTGCCGATCTACCGCGCGCTGGCCGCGGATGCCTTGGACTGGGCGAACGTGGTCGCCATGCCCGGGGACGAACGTTGCGTGGCGCATACCCATGCCGCCAGCAACCTTGCCGCACTGCGCGAGGCATTCGTGGCGGCGCAGGGCCTGCGGATCGAATCGCTGACCGTTGCCGATGGCGATCCGGACGCATCGCTCGCACATGCGCGCACGATACTGGCGACGCACGCCGAAGCATTCGATGCCGTGGTGCTGGGCATGGGCGAAGACGCGCACACCGCATCCCTGTTTCCGGGCGCGGAAGCTCTGCGCGAAGCAATGTCGAAAGATGCCCTCGAAGATGCCTTTCTGCTGGTGCCTCGACCGCTGCCGCCGGAGGCGCCGTTCCCGCGCATCACCCTCGGTCTGGCCCGCCTGCTGCGCGCGCGCAGCCTGCATCTGATCGTTACCGGCGCGCGCAAACGCGACGTCCTGCGCGCCGCGCAAACAGCATGCGATCCGCTGCGCGCGCCGATCTCGGCTCTGCTGCATGCATCGGGCACAGCCGTTCATCTGCACTGGAGTCCCTGATGTCATTGCATCCCGTCACCGAAGGCGTCACCGCACGCATCGCCGAACGCAGCCGCCGTGGCCGTGAAGACTATCTCGCACGCATCGACGCCGCGCGTATCCACGCACCCGCGCGCCGGCAGCTGAGCTGCGGCAATCTGGCCCATGCGTTCGCGGCATCCGGCGGCGACAAACCGATGCTCAAGACTGGAGCCGGCGGCAATATCGGCATCGTCACTGCGTACAACGACATGCTCTCGGCGCACCAGCCGATGGAGCACTACCCTACGCTGATCCGGATGGCGGCGCGCAATGCCGGCGGCAGCGCGCAGGTCGCCGGCGGCGTGCCGGCGATGTGCGACGGCGTGACCCAGGGCCGCACCGGCATGGAGCTGTCGCTGTTCTCGCGCGACACCATCGCGCTGGCCACTGCGGTGTCGCTGTCGCACGAGATGTTCGACGCCGCACTGATGCTGGGCGTGTGCGACAAGATCGTGCCGGGCCTGCTGATGGGCGCGCTGAGCTTCGGCCATCTGCCGGTGATCTTCGTGCCCGCCGGGCCGATGCCGTCGGGCCTGCCGAACAAAGAAAAAGCAGCCGTTCGCCAGCGCTACGCCGAAGGCAAAGCGACGCGCGACGCGCTGTTGGAAGCCGAATCCGCGTCGTATCACAGCGCCGGCACCTGCACGTTCTACGGCACCGCCAATTCCAACCAGATGCTGATGGAAGTGATGGGCCTGCATATGCCGGGCAGCGCGTTCATCCATCCGAACACGCCGCTGCGCGATGCGCTGACCGTAGCCGCGACCGAACAGGCGCTGCGGATCACCGCGCTCGGCGACGACTACCGGCCGCTCGGCCGCACCATCGATGAGAAGGCGATGGTGAACGCGATGGTCGGCCTTGCCGCGACCGGCGGTTCCACCAACCACGCGCTGCATCTGGTCGCGATCGCGCGCGCCGCCGGGCTGATCATCGACTGGGACGATCTGGACGAACTGTCGCAGGCCACGCCGCTGCTGGCTCGCGTGTATCCCAACGGCAGCGCCGACGTGAATCATTTCCACGCCGCCGGTGGCATTGGCGTGGTGATCCGCGAACTGATCGACGCCGGGCTGATGCATGCCGACATTCTGTGCGTGCACGGCGGCGATCTGCGCCAGCAGACGCTGATGCCCGAATTCGACAGCACGTCCGGCGGCACAGCGCTGCGTTGGGCGCCGCCGCCGGCGCAGTCGCGCGATACCAGCATCCTGCGCGGCGTGGCCGAGCCCTTCGACCGCGAAGGCGGTCTGCGCCGGCTGCAGGGCAATCTAGGCCGCGCGGTGGTGAAAATTTCGGCGGTCGCGCCCGAACATCGTGCGATCGCCGCACCGGCGAAGCTCTTCGATTCGCAGGACGCCATGCTGGATGCGTTCAAGGCCGGCGCATTGACCGGTGACTTTGTCGCCGTCATTCGCGGCCAGGGCCCGCGCGCCAACGGTATGCCCGAATTGCACAAACTCACGCCGACCCTGGCGGTGCTGCAGGATCGCGGCCAGCGCGTCGCCTTGCTGACCGACGGCCGCATGTCCGGCGCGTCGGGCAAGGTGCTGGCGGCGATCCACATCACGCCTGAGGCCGCGTGCGGCGGCGCCATCGCCAAATTGCGCGACAACGACCTGATCCGCATCGACGCCGAAGCGGGCACGATGCAGGCCGATGTACCCGATGCCGAATGGACCGCACGCGAAGCGGCCACGATCGATCTGCGCGGCAACGGCCACGGCGTCGGCCGCGAACTGTTCGGACTGATGCGCGCGCATGTCGGACCGGCCGAGCAGGGCGCCTGCAGCCTGTTCAACGACGCGAAGATGGAGCGCTGAACGATGAAAGACCCCGTGAACCCCGCGTCGCTCGCGCTCATCGCCGACATCGGCGGCACCAATGCGCGGTTCGCGCTGGTGCCGGCGGGTTCGCTGCAACCGCAGGACGAGAAATCTGTGCGATGCGCGGATTTTCCCAGCCTGGAAGACGCCGCGCGGCGCTACCTCCGGGACCTTGGCAATCCCGTGGTGCAGGAGGCCGCAATCGACGTCGCCGTCGAACCCATTGGCGATTTCATCAAGCTCACCAACGGGCCATGGGGCTTCTCCATCGAAGACACGCGCAGTGCCCCTGGGCTGGATCGTCTGCAAGTCGTCAATGATTTCACCGCGCTGGCGCTGGCTGTGCCGACGCTGCGTGCCGATGAGTTGCTACCTGTCGGCGGCGGCCAGGCCGTTGTCGGCACACCCATTGCCGTCATCGGGCCGGGCACCGGCCTGGGCGTCTCCGGACTGATTCCGGCAGGCCGACGCTTCGTCGCCCTGCAAGGAGAGGGCGGCCACACG
>JAYVSK010000090.1:0-6243 GCA_043775395.1 Lysobacter sp.
GGAATATAGGGCACTCCCAAAAACATCGGCGGGCGGGTGCAGCCGCGGAATACGGCATCTTTGTTCATCAGCAGGTGCCGGTACCCGTATCGGCCGACATCAACATCGTGGCGATGGTGGTGGCACCACCGATCAACAACGCGCCGAGGAACACAGGCGCCACGTCAGACAGACGCTTGTGCGCAAACGCGATCTGATAACCACAAAAGATGATGGCAACCGTGATCACAAGGATGGAGATAAACTTCAGCATGCCGTCGACACCTTCGAAGAAGCTGTTAACAGTATTGCAGGTGTCGCCGAAATCGACGGCGCCGGCAGCCGCGAACAGCCATTGCGGCGTTGTCAGGAGCGCGACAAACATCATTGCTTTGAACATGCTCATCGCATTGCTGACTGCAGTGCCTTTGGACACCGAGTTGGGATACTTCTTCATGACTACTCTCCTTTGGTTGGTGGGTTGAAACACTTGCAACGACTACATACTTGCGATGACTGGGACCCAGCCCTGAATCGACGCGGAGTACACGGTTTAGAAAACGAAAGCCTCATCTTGATTGGCAGGGCTGAGGACAAATGCCTTGTCGCCGTCAGAACCAAGTCGTTTGGAACCATTGGGCTCATTGGCGGATGGTGGCTGCGCAGCAACTACCTTGGCAACAGCGGCAAGACTGGCGGTCGGAACAGCACGCCCCATCGGAAGTTCAACTGGCTGGGGAATCGAAGTGGTCGCGATTTCGACGGCGGTAGGCTTTGATACAGACCCGGCCGCAAGGAATGGAGCCACTGGGTCGACGAACTCAGTCCTGGACGGCACGCGTTGGGTACGCGATGGAGCCATCGCTTCAACCTGAGTTTGCGGGCGATCCTGCGACTGGACAGTCTCGGGCTTCAGCGAAGCTGTCTGTCCATAGAAAGGATACCTGGAGGCCGGTACCGTTCGCTTGGCAGCACGACTCACTACTTCAATCGCCGGTCCGGATGAACTGGATGCCTCTCCGGATGCGCGCCCTTGACGGACGGAAGCATAAATTTTTTGGACATAACCTTGTCGGAATCCGGTCGAGAAGTTGCCTGAATAGTAACAGCTGAACGACTTGCCCCAGTCGCCGCTGGCGCGACGATAACATTCTGCCAGAATCTTCGAACCCGCCATGAGATTGGCACAGGGTTCAAATGCTTTTTCGTAAGAATCAAGACCGTACTTGTACAAGTTGTAGCGGTTCACCTGGGCCAGACCAATCGAGAAATTGAAGCCACGCCCTTCAAGCATGCGAACAGTCGCAAGCGCTTCTGGGAGGTTTTTGGGCTGGCGAACCAAGCGACCGCCCACCACACCGATAGCATAAGGGTTATACGAAGATTCGACACGCACCACGTGATGCATGACCTCGGAAGGTACGGCTAGTCCTTGGCATCCCATCAATTCAATTCCCGGCAACAAGACAACGTCCCCCAGCAAAAGGGTGCGCTTGTTTCCCAGCGGTGGTCATTGCAATTCGGGGCATCCCCTGTCCTCCATTTGCCCAAAGTTATGTTGTACAGCCTCACTGGGGCTGTCAACGAAATGCATGTCTCAAGAATATCTCAAAAGCCGCATTCCGTCTCAAATTGGTCCAAGAGAGGCTTTGTTTGGCCAGAATCAGGGGCGCTGGAAGCAATCCAGGTTCCCTCTTGCAAGCTCTGCAGGTGAATGCCGTAAGATTCTCTAGCGTCGACGGGGAGATGTGTATGCGGGAGATATCCAAGAAGGTTGCAAATGAAACCATGTTGAGAGCTTCGTCGACAACGTACGTTCGCAGTACGATCTACTCGCTCCCAACAACACCATATGCCACCCATATCGACACTGTTACTGCAGCACAGCCGTTCCGTACAGCTTGCTTCCCCGACCCGATGTATATCTCTTCCGCACGCATTGAATTTCCGCAGGATGCCACTTTGTGAGCACGCAAAACCCTATTACCGGCGGCAAAATCATATTCAGCCTGGTTCTGTTGGCCGCTGCCTTGGTCGGTGGCCTCTATCTTTCAGGATACATCGTACTGATGCAGCTCAAGCTGCCCAATGTGACGACGTGGCACACCTGGATCGACTACGTCAAAGTCATCGATCAACCCCAGGTTCGCCCCTTCGTCAAAAAAATCAAGCTCAGCGCCATGATCGGCTTCGGAGTAACGACGATTCTTTGGCTGGGTGTGGCTTTTCTGATGTTCAAATCCAGGCAGCAGGCGTTGCACGGCGACGCACGCTTCGCCAGCGGAGGTGACCTGTCCGGCAAAGGCATGTTCAAGCTCGAGAAGAACGGCATCGTAGTCGGCAAGTTCGGCGGCAAGCTGCTGCGGCTCAGCGGCCAGCAGTTCGTGATTCTTGCAGCCCCGACCCGCTCCGGGAAAGGCGTAGGCATCGTCATCCCGAACCTGCTCGACTACCAGGAATCGCTGGTGGTTCTGGACATCAAGCAGGAGAACTTCGATCTGACCAGCGGCTGGCGTGCCAGCGTCGGTCACGAAATCTATCTGTTCAACCCTTTCGCTGAAGACCGCCGCAGCCATCGCTGGAACCCGCTGACCTACGTGTCCGACGACCCCGCGTTCCGCGTTTCGGACCTGATGAGCATCTCGGCGATGCTGTATCCCGATGGCGCCGAAGACCAGAAGTTCTGGGTCAGCCAGGCGCGCAACGCGTTCATCGCCTTGACGCTGTACCTGTTCGAAAAATACGACGACGACCAGAAGATCGGCTTCCCCTTCTCCAAACCGCCTTCGCTGGGCGCGATCTATCGGCTCTCATCGGGCGACGGCCAAACCGAGCTCAAGCCATTCCTCAAAGATCTGTCGCAGCGTCCGTTTCTGAGCAGCCATGCCAAAACCGCGTTTTCCGGCATGCTGTCGCAGGCCGATGAGACCTTCGCGTCGATCCTCGGTACCTTTAAAGAGCCGCTGAACTCGTTCATTAACCCGATCCTGGATGCGGTGACCAGCGCCGACGACTTCCTGCTCACCGATGTGCGCAAGAAGAAAATGACCATCTATATCGGTATCCAGCCGAACAAGTTGGCCGAAAGCCGGCTCATCATCAATCTGTTCTTCAGCCAGCTGATCAATCTCAATACCAAGGAGCTGCCGCAAAACAACAAGGAACTGAAGCATCAGTGCCTGCTGCTGATGGACGAATTCACCTCGATCGGCAAGGTCGACATCATCGCTACCGCCGTTTCCTACATGGCGGGTTACAACATCCGTCTGTTGCCGATCATCCAGAGCATGTCGCAGCTGGATGCGACCTACGGCAAGGATCTGTCGCGCACGATGATAACCAACCATGCGCTGCAGATCGTTTATGCGCCCCGCGAGCAGCAGGACGCCAACGACTACTCCGAGATGCTGGGCTATACCACGGTCAAGAAGGACAGCTTCACCCGTGGCCGCGAATTCTCGCGCAGCGAATCCGAGGAACGTCGCGCATTGATGCTGCCCCAAGAGTTGAAAGCGATCGGTTTCGACAAGGAGATTTTCTTTTATGAAGGTATTCCGCACCCTGTCCTGTGCGACAAGATCAAATATTACCAGGACAAATATTTCACCGTCCGGCTAATGCCGTCGGTGAAGATCGAGCCGATGGTCATCAAGATGTAAAGCGCTCGTGGCGCATCGGCGACCGCGGCGCTGCGAACCGTTATGATCGGCGGGACGCCCATGAGGACTTCCGCCATGTACCGCTCCGCACTCGCCGCTGTCATCGCGGCCGCTTGCTTCCTGCCGCTGAATGCCCATGCCGCCGATATTGCGCTGCAGTGCGAGCGTCTGTTCGACAGCCGCAAGGCGCAGATGCTGGGCGCGCGCACCGTGATCGTGCGTGACGGCAAAGTCGCGGAAATCCGCGCCGGGCATGCCGGCGTCGAAGGCGCGAAGACCATCGACCTGTCCGGTCATACCTGCATGGCCGGCTGGACTGATTTGCATGTGCACCTGGGCGACCAGTCCAGTCCACGCACCTACGAAGAAGAATTCCGGCTCGACCAGGTCGACTTCGCATTTCGCTCGGTCGGCTACGCACGCAAGACCCTGATGGCCGGCTTCACCAGCGTGCGCGATCTCGGCGGTGAAGTCAGCCCGCACCTACGCGATGCGATCAATCAGGGACTGATCGAGGGGCCACGCATCTGGGCGGCGGGTACTGCCATCGGCACCACTGGCGGCCACGCCGATCCTACCAACGGCTATAACGCCACCCTCGCCCATCTGGTCGGCCCTCCCGGCCCGACCGAGGGCGTTGTGAATTCAGCCGAAGACGCGCGCCAAGCCGTGCGGCAGCGCTACAAAGAAGGCAGCGATGTCATCAAGATCACCGCCACCGGTGGCGTGCTGAGCTATGCGAAATCGGGCGACGCTCCTCAGTTCACGGTCGACGAGATCCGGGCAGTCGTCGAGACCGCCCGCGACTATGGTTATCGGGTAGCCGCGCATGCGCATGGTGCGGAAGGCATGAAGCGCGCGGTGCTGGGCGGCGTGACCAGCATTGAGCATGGCACGTATATGAACGACGACATCATGGCTTTGATGAAACAGAAAGGCACCTGGTATGTGCCGACGATCGCCGCTGGCCGCTTCGTCGCCGACAAGGCGAAGATCGATGGCTACTTTCCTGACGTCATTCGCCCCAAGGCCGCGCGCATCGGCGCATTGATCCAGGATACCGCCGGCAAGGCCTACAAGGCCGGCGTGAAGATCGCCTTCGGCACCGACTCGGGCGTCGGCCCGCACGGCGAGAATGCGCGCGAATTCATACTGATGGTGGAGGCCGGCATTCCGGCGGCGTATGCGCTGCAGTCGGCGACGCTGCTCGCTGCGGAAGTGCTGGGAGTCGAAGACCAAGGCGTGATCGAACCCGGCATGCGCGCCGATATCGTCGCGGTACCTGGCGATCCGCTGAAAGACATCCGCGTCGTCATGACTGTCGATTTCGTGATGAAAGACGGTGCGATTTACAAGCAGCCCGGTGACGCGAAGTGAGCGGAATCATGGCAAATATGGAATGGGCCGGCTATCTGGCCGCAATCATGACCACTCTCGCCTTCGTTCCGCAGGCGGTGAAGACTATCCGTACCCGCGATACGCGCAGCATTTCGCTGGGCATGTATGTGGTCTTCACCATCGGCATCGGGTTCTGGCTGGCTTACGGCATCGCGCTGAACTCGATGCCGATGATTCTCGCCAATATCGTCACCTTCATTCTTTCCGGGACGATTCTGGGCTTGAAACTGAAACATGGCTGAGCCCCTTGCGGTCGCGTCCCACAAGCAATCGCGACGCGACGGCTACCCAGACAAACCAACCCACGTAAGCCAACCTAGGCGCGAATGCCGCCATCGCTCCTGGCCATGGCGGCAATGCCAGCGCCAGCAGCACTAGCGCCGACAGCATCGACAGCCGCCTGAACGTCGGGGACAGTCCGCCGAATGCGAGCAGTCCGCCACCGGCGATGAATGCGATCCACCATAGGGTCCAAGCCAGCGCATGCAGCGCGTTGGCCGGGCCGGTGAGGTCATCTGCATTCAACGGCAATAGCCCCTGAGCCGCGAACGCGAGCGCCGACAGCACCATGAGCTGCATTCCAACCCGTGTCCGCAGATCCTCAGCAGAGGGCATCGCCGAGCGCATCATCCACACTGCCACCGCTACCGTTATACCCGGCAATACGAATGCGCAGGCATTGAAGACCAGCGCGCCATGTACCCCAGCCGCGCCGAGCAGGGCCAACGGATGTTCACGATGCGAGTAGCCGTCGAGCATCGCACCACACACGGCCCCAGCGGTAACGAACAACGCAAGAGCGCTCGGGCCAGCGATGCGTACGTAACGGCTCATGCGCCCTGTTTCCACTGGAACACGTCCTCAACGCCCACTGCGAACGCACGTGCGATCTTGAACGCCAGTTCCAGCGATGGTCCGTAGCGCCCCGCTTCCAGCGAGATGATCGTCTGCCGGGTCACGCCGCATCGATTGGCCAATACTTCCTGCGTCATCTCATCGCGCTCGAAACGCAGACGGCGAATCTGGTTGCTGATCGGCGTGATGGTCATAGCGGCTTCAAAACCGGTCACGACAATATTGCAATATGCTCACTGAAGACTCTATCCACCAGGCAAAGGCTGCACAAGCGTAGGCATAGTGTTCGATCCATCCGCCAGAAATCCTGGCAAGCAAAAAGGCATAGGCATCCATTCCAATGACTGCGGCA
>JAYVSK010000091.1:0-3769 GCA_043775395.1 Lysobacter sp.
AAAAAAGCTGCGGGTTTACTTTTTCTTCGGCGCTGGCGCAACCGGCGCACGTCCGCCGATATTGCGCTCGAAGAACTGGAACAGCTTGCTGTAGTAAGCGAACTGGTTCTCATCCTTCACGAAGCCATGGCCCTCGGTCGCAAAATACATGGTTTCGACCGATTTGCCCGCTGCTTTCAGCGCCCGCGCCATCGCCTCGGAATGCGACTGCGGAGCGCGCACGTCGGCACCGCCAGCGGCCAGAAAAACCGGCACCTTGATCCGCGAGGCGAGCTTGTTCGGCGATGAGGCATCAAGATCCTGCTTGCCCAGATTATCGGCGAGGAAGTCCTTGCCGAACGAAGACTGGCTGATATCGCCGCGGCCCCACAGCATGTTCAGATCGTAGACGCCGACGTAGCCAACCGCGCACTTGTACAGATCGGGCTCCTTGGCAACGCCCATCAGCGAGGCGTACCCACCGTAACTGGCGCCGTAGATGCAGATGCGGTTGCGGTCGGCGATGCCCTCGCGGATCGCCCACTGAGTGGCGTCGGTCAGGTCATCCTGCATCGTCAGGCCCCATTGCTTCTGGCCCAGCTCGCGGAACTGCTTGCCGTAACCACCGGAGCCACGGAAATTCACCTGCAGCACTGCATAGCCGTGCGCGGCCATCATCTGTACGTCGCGATCGTAACCCCAGCTGTCCTGCACGCCGAACGGGCCGCCGTGCGGATACACGATGAGCGGCATATTTTTGCCGGTGCTGCCGACCGGCGTGGTCAGCATCACGTCGATATCGATCCCGTCGCGGCTTTTGAAATAAGCCGGCTGGTTTTTTCCCAGGCGACCACGATCGAGCCAATCGGCGCGATTCATGAAAGGATTGATCTTCTTGGCCTGCGTATCGAAGATGTACAGCTCGCCAGGATTGCGGTCGCCGGCGACTTCCAGCAGCACGTAATGGCCGTCGACAGTGGACGAAGTCGGAATCACTATGTCGCCGTCGAATTTCGACTGCAGTACCTGATGCAGCTTGGCATCGGCCGAGTTGGGATCGAAGTATTCGAAACGCGGACGACGGCCGCCCCAGAACGCGACGCCGATGGGATAGCGCTTGCCAACGCCGCGCACCAGCGAGGCGGGTTCGACGACCTCGTCACGCGCAGCCTGTTTCATGGTTTCGGTGGCGACATCGAAGGCACGCAGCGAATCGGGACCGGTGTTTTCTTCCGCCTGAAGATAGGCGGTGGCATTGTCGGCACTGAAACCGAGCGCCGATATCGCCTTGCCCGTGGTCGACTCGTCGTTGATCAGCTTCCATTCGGCGTTGTCGTCCTTGCGGTAATACAGCACCGACTTGTACTCGCGGTTGGTACCGGAGACGAAACGGGCGTGACCGGCAAGATCGGTGACGAACGACGCACCGCGCACCGGCGCGCGCGCCACCGGCTTGCGCGTCCCGGCGAACACGTTCATCCGTTCAAGCGTGGTGAACGGGATCTCACCCGAGGCGAACGGGGTGACCGCCACCAGCACTTCATCGTCGTTGTCGACCAGCGTATCGACCATCTGGATCGATGCGGATTCGGCGCGGGCTTTGCCGCTGGAGCTTCTTGTTGCGGTGCCGCCGATGCGGGCGCCGGCAACGATACCCTGCTTGGTGCCGTCGGCATTGGTGCCCCAGATTTCGCCATAGCTTACCGGCCGCTCCAGCCCACCCGCGCGCTCACCGATGGTGAACAGCAGGCGATTGTCGCTGACCCACCAGAACTGCGCGACGTGGGTGTTGGGTTCCTTGAGGGTGACATGGCCGTAGGGTTCTTTCTGGCCCGGCTTGAGAATCACCATCACTGTTTTGTCGCCGTCGCTGAGTGGCACAGTGGCCGCGACATACGTGCCGTTCGGCGAAATCCTGACATCCACGAAACGGTCGTCGTGGACGAAGTCGCCGATGTTGTAAGGAGCACCGCCGGCTTTTGCGGGCGCCGGTGCGCTGGTCTGCGCATGCGCGGCGAATGAAAACAGCAGCGCTGCGAACAGCAGGGCGGGACGAGGATTCATGGCGTTTTCTCGGCGGGAATTTTCCCGTAGGAGTCTACCCGAAAGCGCACCGGATCCAGCCGGAAGCGCTTTGCAGGGCCGGCGCCATGAAGTGCCGACCCCATTCCGCAAATTCCTCCACCGCTTATTTTGTCGGAACTGCAGCGACCGGCGCCCGTCCGCCAAGGTTTTTGTGGAAGAACGACAGCAGTTTGCCGTAAAACTCGCGCTCGTTTTCCAGCTTATAGAATCCATGGCCTTCGGTCGGGTAGTACACCGCTTCGACGGGAACGCCCGCATTGCGAAGCGCTTTTTCCATCATTTCGGTATGCTGGATCGGGGCGCGCTCATCCTCGCCGCCTGCCGCGAGAAACACCGGGACTTTGATCTGGCTGGCCAGTCTGTTCGGCGAAACCTTGCCCACTTCGCTCTTCGGGCCGATCCATTCTTCGATGTAGGTCTTGCCCGATGCCCGGTCGCGCACGTCGCCGTCGGTATGCATGGTAGGCAGATCGTAGACGCCAACGTACCCGGCGGCGCAGCGATACAACGCAGGTTCTTTGGCCACGCCCATCAACGACGCATAGCCGCCATAACTGGCCCCATACAGGCAGACCCGTACTGGATCGGCAATGCCCTGCTGGATCGCCCAGCGCGTGGCATCGGTGATGTCATCCTGCATCTTGCCGCCCCATTCGCGCTTGCCTGCAAGCGTGAAGGCATGACCATGATTGCCGGAACCGCGATAATTCACCTGCAGCACCGCGTACCCGTGCGCCGCAAACATCTGCACATCCCGATCAAAGCCCCATGTATCGTAAATGCTGTATGGGCCACCGTGGATATAGACGATCAGCGGCACGCCCTTGGCCTCCGCACCGACCGGCGCGGTCAGATAACCCTGCAGATCGATACCATCGCGCGCTTTGAAGCTGACCGGCTTCACTGCGGCCACGCGCTGCGGATCGATCCACTCCTTGCGCCCGAGCAGTCGCCCGGCCTTGTTGTTGGTCGAATCGAAAATAAAAAATCGCCGGAATTGCGGTCGCTATCCACGAGCACCAGCGCAATCTTGCCGTCGGCAGTCATGGACGTGATCTCCACGCTTTCGCCTACGAACGCTTTTTCGAGTTTACGGTAGAGCTTGGCGATCGCAGACTGCGGATCGAAGAACGCCGTGCGCGGCAGGCCGTCGACCACCCGGACGCCATGAAGCTGACCCGCGACATAGATGGGGCTCGGATCGGTATTGTCGTCGCGAAACACCTCGGTCTTCTTGTCGGCTGCAATGTCCCAGGCGATGATCGCATCCGGTCCCTGCGCCTGTTCCACCTGCAAATAGACGAGTTTATCGTCGGCAGAGAAACCCAGCGGGTACTGCGCGAATCCACTCTCACGGGTATCGTTGATCAGTTTCCACTCATTGCCGTCCGGCGCCCGGTAATACAGCCGCTTCGAAAGATCGGTGTCCTCACCCGATGCGAACCGGACGTTGCCGGCATTGTCGGTCAGGAAACCTGCGTTGCGCACGGGGGCACGGGTGATCG
Organism: Lysobacter sp.; assembly: GCA_043775395.1. Classification (GTDB taxonomy): domain Bacteria; phylum Pseudomonadota; class Gammaproteobacteria; order Xanthomonadales; family Xanthomonadaceae; genus Lysobacter_I. Next base: position 3,570 of record JAYVSK010000091.1, read on the forward strand.
GCATGCGTCGACCCGTATAGACATCCATCTTCTCGACGCGGGTGTAAGGGTCGGCGGTGAATGGCGACACGGAAATAATCACGTCCTTGTCGTTGCCAGGCAGGTCGTCGATCAGGAATGCCGCCACGTCTTCGACCTTGCGCGGCTGGATGTGCGTACCAGCGCCTTCGCCTTGTACGTTCTGACCGACGAGGATGCCG
>JAYVSK010000092.1:0-5699 GCA_043775395.1 Lysobacter sp.
GATCGTGAGGCATGGCTCCGTTATTGATCATAATTGATGCCGCCGCTGAAAAATTTCAGTTTGATATGTCCTTACCTGTGAATTGCGGCATGCAGGATCTATCCGGCACCTGTTTAATGGTTTCTTTACGGCATTATTTTTTCGCAAGCGTATTCTCTGGATGCGCATCACATCTTTGCTGCTTTTTTAAACCGGCTGTCTGAGGTAATGTAATCTCGCCGTAAGCAAAGGAATGCGTATCGCAATTGAATCGAAAAATAAACATATTGTCGGTAAATCCAAGTTGGCCGTGAATCCACGTCGGTCGTGTATCAATGCGCCGACATTCAGCGTTTCGACATCATATTCGCTGCCAAATCATATGTTGAAAATGTATGTGCCGGCATTCGACCTGCCGATATCAGCCAAGAATGATGATTTTGCAGCCGTAGGACAGTGTGGGATGCATGCGTCCATGTGACCTGATTGACGGGCATTATCGCGACACATGGATGTGTCGACTGGGCATCGAAAGTTCATATGTTCGATGCCTGCAGCAGGCCGTGTCGGAGACATGGCATGCACTCGCCGGGCGAAGCCAGGATGGCGCTGTTCAGCAATGTTTCAATCATTGACAGAGAAGTTAAACCACAAAACAAGGAGTTTCATCCATGTCTTCAAACTTGAAGCGTTCACCCCGCAACATCGCCCTCAACCGTCTTCTGCTTTCGATCGCAACCGCCACGGCATTGACTGCCAGTATCGGTGCTGTCTCCGCAAGCGATGCGCCGACCATCACCCCCACACTGCGTTCTGCGATGCAGCGCGATCTGGGCCTTTCTCCCGGTCAATTGCCGCAGCTGTTCGAGGCGGAACAGCGCGCTGAGCGTCAAGACGCTCAGGCGCGGCGAGACTTGGGCGCCAATTATGCCGGTGGCTGGCTGGAGCGCGCCGCAGACGGCAGCACCGTCTTCGTGGTGGCCACCACGGGCAATGTCCGTGCGGTGCAGATCACTGGTGCGGATGTGCGCCAAGTCCGTTACTCGCTGGCTCAGCTCGATGCGGCCGCGAACAAGCTTGATGCGCTGATCACTCGCCCCGTGATGGCCAAGCTTCCTCAGATCCAGTCGTGGCGCGTCGATCCGCAAACCAATAGTGTTGTTGTCACCGTCGATCCGGACGCGCTGGATACGGGTATCGACTTCGTTGCCGCAAGCGGCGCGGCTTCGGGCATGGTGCGCTTCGAAACTTCAAGGAACCGGCCGCAGACGGCTGTCGACGTTCGTGGCGGCGACCTTTACACCATGTCCAACGGCTTCAGCTGTTCGGTGGGTTTTTCGGCTACCCGCGGCGCTACCCGTTTCATGGTGACTGCAGGTCATTGCGGCACGGTCGGAGTCAATGTGTTCGGGTTCAACGGCGCATCGATGGGCGTCGTTGACGGCTCGACCTTCCCCAGTCGCGATTGGGCGGTTGTGCGGATCACCAATGGCGCAGTCTGGGGATCGACGGCACTGGTCAATAATTACGCTGGCGGTAACGTCATCGTCCGTGGCAGCACCGTGGCGGGCATCGGCGCCAGCATCTGCCGCTCCGGTGCGCGTACGGGTTACCGTTGCGGCACGATCAGTGCCACCAACGTTACCGTGAACTATGGCGGCCAGGTCGTCACCGGTCTGACCCAAAGCAATGCGTGCGGCGGCCAAGGCGATTCCGGCGGCTCCTGGATCACCCCCGCAGGTCAGGCGCAAGGCGTGTATTCCGGCGGTTCGTTCCCGGCCAGCGGCGAGAATTGTTCGATCGGTGCTCCGGTCAACTATTTCCAACCGCTCAATCCGATTCTCAGCAACTACGGATTGACGCTCGTTCGCCAGTAATCGTCCAGATGCGCGACGTACGCCCGGATGATGCTGTCCGGGCGTACGTTCGTTCGAAGAAGCCCTGCTTATTCGAAGTCGTAATTCATTTCGGGCCCCGCCATGGCCAGGAAGTGGCCTTCCACATAATCCACGCCCGCAGAGAACAGGATCGACATGCTCGCCGCATCCTGTACGAATTCGGCGATGGTGAGAATGTCGAGGTCGCGCGCTTTGCGTGCGATGTCGCGTACGCGCTGCTGGCTTTCGGCATTCTTCGGAATGTCTTCGATGAAGCTGCGGTCGATCTTGAGCAGCTGCGGCTGGATGTGGGTCAGCAGCTGGAACGAATCGAGGCCGGCACCGAACTGCTCCAGCCCGAGGCGGCAGCCGAATGCGTTCACCGCAGCGGCGAACTGCTGCACGGCGTGCAGATGCGTGAACACTTTCGCTTCCTGCAGCTGCAGGGCGAGATATTCGCCGGAGGCGCCGCGCATCGCCAGCTGCTCGCCGATGAAAATGGGCAGCGCATCGTTCTGCAGCGAAGCCTGCGACACTTTCACCAACAGCGTCACCGGTTTGCCGGCGTGTTCGCGCTGGCCGATGAGTTCGATCGCGCGCTCAACTACATAACGGTCGATCGATTCCAGCATGTCGTGATCTTCGGCGATCTGCAGGAAATTGCTGGGGGAGATCAGGTCGCCGTCGCCGCCGTCCAGCCGCAGGAAAGTGTCGTAAACCGGCTGATTGTCGCCCTGCAGATTGATGACCGGCTGGAAATGCAGCACGAAGCGTTTCTGATCCAGCGCTTCCTGCAGCCGCTCTACCCAGGCCTGGATGCGCTCGGCCTCGGCGCGGTCCACCGCATTAGGGTCGAACAGTTCGAGACGATTGCCGCCGATGCCCGACGCAGACTGCACACCCTGGCTTGCTTTCGCCAGCGACTGGCTGACGCTGGCGTTTTTTTCGCTGATCTGCACGCCGCCGATGCTGGCGGTGATCACGCCGGAGCGCTGGCCGATAGCGAAGACTTCCGCGGCGAAGGTATTGCAGATGCGCGTCGCGAGCGTGGCGGTGGCGGCATGATCGCTGTTGCGCAGCAACACCGCGAAGCTGTTTTCGGAGAAGCGCGCAGCGATGGCGTGCGGGTCGAGTTCGCTGCGCAAACGCTCCGCGATGGCGGCCATGATCGTATCGGCGGAGTCCAGACCGATTTCATGCAGCAGCCGTTGATAGTGGTCCGGTTCGATCAGCAGCAGACCGTGCTGGGTGCCGTTCTGGGCCGCATCGGCGACGGCATCTTCCAGCGCGTGCAGGAAAGTAGGACGGTTGAGCAGGCCGGTGATCTGGTCGCGCTGGCGCAGCTCCTCGACCTTGCGGGCCAGTTCTGGATCGGCCGCCTGTTCCTGACGGCGGAAGATCACTTGCTGGCAGGCTTCGCCTTCGTACTGGGCAAGGGTGAACTCCATCACCGCGGCGAAAGCATTGCCGTCGATATCGCGGGCTTCCAGCTCGTAGCGCGGCGGGGGCAGCTCGCCCTTGCTCATGCTTTTGAGCAGCTGCTTGAAATTTTCGACGTACTTGGGGCCGACCAGATCCAGCAGCGACATGCCCTCGATGTCTTCGAAGGAGTCGTAGCCGAACATGTCCAGATAGGCGTCGTTGGCGCGGATATGCATGCCTTCGTGGACGTAGGCGATGGGCTCCCGCGACGACTCGATCAGCGCATCGCAGCGGCGCTCCGTCTCGCGCACCTGGGCTTCGAGCCTGCGCTGCGCGCGCCGGGCTTCGAGATCGGCCCATTCGCGGCGGACTGTCGCCAGCAGCTGTTGGGGCTTGTGGCGCAGCGCCAGCGAACGCACGCCGCCGCCGAGCAGTTCGGAAAAAGCGTCGGTGTCCACGTCCTCGACCACCGCGACCAGCGGGATGTCTTTACCGCTGGTGGCGACGCGCTGCTGCACATCGGCCAGCGGAATCGAGCGGCATGCATCGGCGGCAAGCACCAGATCGACCTGCTGGGCCATCAGCATGGCGGTGAGTTCATCTGTGGTGGTCGGGCGCAGCGGGCGCACGGCGATACCGGCGTTGCGCAGCCCGGTCACGATGCCCTCGGCCTCCTCGACACTGTCATCGACCAACATCAGACGCAGTGCGGGGTCCTGGCTTCTCGACATGCGTGGGCTCTCCGAAGGGTGGGGCTATGGTACGTGGTGACGGTGACGGTTGCCGGCCCCACTTTGCGACAACCGGCCCGTTCCGGACAACCGCGCGGTCAGCGGCCGCTTGCCCGGGTCGCCGGCCACCTCGCGCACCAGCTTCGGCACAAGATAGCCCGACAGTCGCCCCGTCAGCGCGACATGCAGCGCCAGCGCGGTGTCATCGTCGACCTCGAAATGCGCCGCACCCGCGACCCGATCCAGTTGATGCAGGTAGTAGGGCAGTGCGCCGGCAGCGAACCCGCGCTCCGACAGCGCAGCGAGTGCATCGACGCTGTCGTTGACCCCGCGCAGCAGCACCGCTTGGTTCAGCAGCGTGCTGCCGGCCTCGCGCAGCCGCAGCAGCGCCGCATCGACGGCGCTGTCGAATTCGCGGGCGTGGTTGGCGTGGATGACGACAACGGTGGGCCACGGCAGCGCGCGCATCCAGCCGGTGAATTCGCGGTCGATGCGTTCCGGCAGCACCACCGGCAGGCGGGTGTGGATGCGCAGCCGGCGCAGATGCGGGATGGTCGCCAGCTGCGCGCTCAGTTCGGCCAGTTTTGAGGTGGCCAGCGACAGCGGATCGCCGCCGGACAGGATCACTTCTTCGATGCTGTTATCGGCGCGGATCGCGTCCACCGCCTCGCGCCACTGATCCGCGGCGGCGGTTTCTTCTGCATAGGGAAAGTGGCGGCGGAAACAGTAGCGGCAGTGCACCGCGCAGCTGCCGGTGGCGATCAGCAGCGCCCGCCCGGCGTACTTGTGGATGACGCCGGCGCCGGCCTTGGCGGCGTGATCGCCGACCGCGTCCAGACCGAATCCAGGCATCGGCCGAAGCTCCTGGTCCAGCGGTAATACCTGGCGCAGCAGCGGGTCGTGCGGGTCGCCATGACGCATCCGCGCCACGAATCCGCGCGGTACCCGTAGCGGAAACTGTCCGGCGGCTTCCGCCGACAGCCCGGGTACGCGATCTTCCAGCCCGAGCAGGGCGATCAGCTCATGCGGATCGCGGATCGCGTCGCGCCACAGGCGCTTCCAGTCTGCGGCAGGGTGCGGGGCGGGGGAGGCTGCAGGTATCATTGGCGGTTCTGTGGCCGGGTCGGTCCGGGCGCGCCAGCGTTCCGGCGCCCAGTCCCCCATTCTAGCCGCCCCCGCCGGGCAGCCCCCCAGACCGTATTCATCAGGAGCACCGCATGGCCAGCCTGGGCATGAACGACGTCAAGAACGGCCAGAAGATCCTGGTCAACAACGATCCTTGCGTCATCACCGAGACCGAATACGTGAAGCCGGGCAAGGGTCAGGCCTTCACCCGCATCAAGTTCCGCAACATCAAGTCGGGCCGCGTGGTCGAAATGACCATGAAGGCGACCGACGCGCTGGAAGTGGCGGACGTGGTCGATACCGACATGCAGTTTCTGTACAACGACGGCGACTACTGGCACTTCATGAACCCGGAAAGCTTCGAGCAGGTACAGGCCGACAAGGCCGGCATGGGCGGCGCCGAAAAGTGGCTGAAGGGCGAGGAAGAGTGCCTGGTCACGCTGTGGAACGGCATCCCGATCGCCGTCACCCCGCCGAACTTCGTCGAACTGAAGATCGTCGAGACCGACCCGGGCGTGCGCGGCGACACCTCCGGCGGCGGCGGGAAGCCGGCGGTCCTCGAAAC
>JAYVSK010000093.1:0-7547 GCA_043775395.1 Lysobacter sp.
CGAAGCCAGCAGCAGATGGGTTACGACAATTTTCGCAATCAGACAAATGCCGTCGATGAAGCGCAGCAAGATGGCGATGGAAGCGATTGCTGCAGCATCACCGGCTTCGCGACTTCCGTCGCTCCTACAAAAAGCGGTCACCCGTCGTGATGACTGCTGTTGTAGGAGCGGCGGGAGCCGCGAAGCCAGCAGCCCATGGATCACAGCCATTTTCGCAATCATGCGAATAACAGCAACCCAATATAGCCGGATGGCGATCCAAGCAGTTGCTGTGGCATGGCCAGCTTCGCAACTGCCGCCGCTCCTACAAAAAGCGATGTCACCCGTCGTGATGGCTGCTGTTGCAGGAGCGGCGGCAGCCGCGAAGCCTGCAGCCCATGGGTCACGGCCATTTTCGCGTTCATGCGAATAACAGCGACCCAATACAGCCGGATGGCGATCCAAGCAGTTGCTGCAGCATCGCCGGCTTCGCGACTTCCGTCGCTCCTACAAAAAGCGATGTCACCCGTCGTGGTGGCTGCTTTTATAGGAGCGGCGGGAGCCGCGAAGCCCACAGCCCATGTTTCGCAGCGATGTTCGTAATCAGACAAATGCCGTCGATGAGGCGCAGCAAGATGGCGATTCAAGCGGTTGCTGTGGCATCGCCAGCTTCGCGGCTTCCGCCACTCCCACCGCACGGATCAGAACTTGATCCTGCCGATCAGGATGTCCCTGTACATCACCCAATCGCCCACGAACGAATACAGCGGATGCTTGAACGTCGCCGGACGGTTCTTCTCGAAAAAGAAATGCCCCACCCATGCAAGCGCATAGCCGCAGACCAGTGCGGCCAGCAGCCACCAGGGATTGTCGTGCACGATTGCAGCGAGCATGCAGCCCAATGCGGCGGATGTACCGACAAAATGCAGCCGACGGGACGTGGTGTTCTGGTGCTCGCCGAGATAGAACGGATAGAACTCGCGGAAGCTGGAATAACCGGCCATGGGCGTCTCCGATCAGGTGTTGTTGGCAGGCTTGGCAGTATGTGCGGCGATGCGTTGCAACAGCAGCACCACCCCGTACCATAGAAATAGCATACCCAGCAGATTGGGCACGCTCATCGTCCATTCTGAATAGCGATATCCGTAGTAGAGCAGCACAACGCCCACCGCAACCAGCAGCACCGACCAGATCCAGCCGACCGGCGCATCGTCGCGAGATTCGCGCCGGCGCAGAAGCTTCGCGCAAGCAGCATCGCAATGCAGACCGGATGCACCGTCGTGGGCGCACGTTTGCGCGCACAGGCCTTTGCCGCACGCAGCGCAGACGCCATGCGCTTCCTGTTCGCGATGGCGATAGCACTTCATGCCCCAACGGCCGCTGCGCTTCTTTCGGCAGCCTTGGCACGATTCCAGTACGCATCCTGCGCGTCCAGCGGAAGGTCGGACAGATGCACGCCGTCTGCGGCGGCCATCACTTCCATCGCCCGGAAACGACGCTCGAATTTGTGATTGGCGCGGCGCATTGCAGCGCCCGGATCGACCTTCGCATGGCGTGCGAGATTTGCGGCCACAAACAGCAGATCGCCGAGTTCGTCCTCCAATCGATCGCGCACTTCGGCGCTGTGCGGCGCGGCGGCAAGCGCATCGAATTCGACGCGCACTTCTTCAAGTTCTTCCTTGATCTTTTCGATCACCGGCGCGGGGCCTGGCCAATCGAAGCCGACAGTGGCGGCACGCTTCTGCAGCTTCAGCGCACGCTGCCATTCGGGCAGGCCGCGGGCGACGCCTGCCAACACCGAATCATCATGCGAAGCATCAGGCTGCATCGCAGCATGTTTCGCCAGGCGTTCCTTTTTCTTTTCGGCATCCCACATTGCATTCAGCGCATCGCTGTCGGCAATGCTCATGCCCGCGAACACATGCGGGTGCCGGCGCTCCATCTTGTCGCTGATCGCTGCAACCACATCGGCGAACGCGAACGCGCCCTGCTCTTCGGCCATGCGCGCGTGGAATACGACCTGGAACAGCAGATCCCCGAGTTCGTCCTTCAGATCGTGCAGATCGCCGCGATCGATCGCGTCCGCGACTTCATAGGCTTCTTCAACGGTGTAGGGCGCGATCGTCGCAAAGCTTTGCTGCAAATCCCACGGGCAGCCGGTCTGCGGATCGCGCAGGCGGGCCATGATGGTCAGCAAACGATGAATGTCGTTTTGGTCGCTCATCTGTTCGTCGCACTGTTGATCGTCAATGCCGCTTTGCGTGGGAAGGCCTTCAGGCGCGAGCGTGGAAGACCGGTGATCGGGATACTCGGGCCTGAAGGCCCTCCGACACAAAACGGCACTACCCGCCAGTCCATTGTCGCCACGGCAACGCCGTATCCCCAAACGCCAAGAAATCGCCGTTGAGCAGCGTATCGCGCTGGTTGTAGCGGAACGGCCGCCCCTGCGGATCCAGCACGCGGCCGCCGGCAGCTTCTATGATGGTCTGTCCCGCGGCGGTGTCCCATTCGCTGGTCGGGGCAAAACGCGGATAGATGTCGATGGCGCCCTCGGCGACGCGGCAGAATTTCAACGATGAGCCAACGCCGATCGCTTCGAATTCGCCCATCTGCGCTGCCATCTTCGCAATGAAGGCTTCGGTGCGCGCGTCGCGATGCGAACGGCTGGCGGCCACGCGCAGCGGCGCCAGCGCAGGGGTGCGCGTTTCGATCTTGATCTCGCCCACGGCATCGCGGCGGTAAGCGCCGTGGGCCGGATCGCCCCACCACAGCTCGTCGGTAACCGGCGCCTGGATCACGCCGAAAATAGCCACGCCGTTTTCGATCAGCGCGATGTTGACGGTGAACTCGCCGTTGCGCTTGACGAACTCGCGGGTGCCGTCCAGCGGATCGACCAGCCACAGCCTCGACCAGCTTCGTCGCGTAACGATGTCGGTTTCCGCCGATTCCTCCGACAGCACCGGAATATCCGGCGTGAGCCGATGCAGCCCCTCCACGATGCGCTGGTGCGAAGCCAGATCGGCGGCAGTTAGCGGACTCTTGTCGGTTTTGTGTTCGACATCGAACGGCTGCGCGTAGATCTCGAGGATATCGGCGGCAGCCGCCTGAGCCAGCGCGATGACGCTTTCGCGCACCGCTTCGTCAACGAGCATCGGCATGGCGCAGCCACTCTCTCACCAGAAACAAGGCAGCGATCGAACGCCCTTCGGAAAAATCTTCGTCCAGGATCAACTCGTGCAGCGCATCGAGCCGCCACGGCAGCACGTCGAGGATTTCAGGCTCGTCGCCCGGCAGCCGCTGTTCATACAGGTCGCGCGCCAGCACCAGCACGGTTTCATGGCCCATATACGTCGGGGCCAGCGAGAGTCTGCGCAGTACCGTCAGCGAATGCGCACCGTAGCCCGCTTCTTCCTTCAATTCACGGTTGGCAGCTTCCTCAGGCGTTTCGCCATCGTCGATCTTGCCTTTGACCAGGCCGAGTTCGTAACGATGGGTGCCTGCGGCGTATTCGCGAATCAGCAGTGCGGTGTTGTCGTCCAGCATCGGCACCACGATCACCGCACCATGGCCGGTAGCGGGTGCGCGCTGGTAGAGCCGGCGCTCACCGTTGGAAAATTCGAGATCCAGCTCTTCGATCACACGATGCGGGTCGCCCTGACGGCGACGGACCTCATGGATGATCGGCAGCGGACGGGTCACGCAGCACCCGCGCGGACGCGCTGCGGAGCCGGACGGGCAATAATGGAGGAATGAGCACACATGCGCCGATCATAAACGACAGCAGGGCAGCCGACGTGGGTGATGATATCGCCCACCGTTGGCGCACGCGCGACCTCGCAGTGCTTTGGCATCCGTGCACGCAGATGCGCGAACATCCGGACACCCTGCCGCTGCTTGCGGTGGCGCGCGGCGAAGGCGCCTGGCTGATCGGCCACGACGGCAGCCGCACGCTGGATGCGATCAGCAGCTGGTGGACCAACATCCACGGCCACAGCGAGCCTCGGATCGCCGAAGCCATCGCGCGGCAGGCGCGAACGCTGGAACACGTGATTCTGGCCGGCGTCTCGCATGCGCCGGCGGTCGAGCTGGCTGAGCGCCTGCTCGCTATCGCGCCGCGCCAGCCCAGGCGCGCACCGCTGAGCAAGGTGTTCTACGCCGACAACGGCTCGGCCGGCGTGGAAGTCGCGCTGAAAATGGCCTTCCACTGGTTCCGCAATCAGGGCGAGCGCGATGGCAGCGAAAGTCGTCGCACTAAATTCATCGCGCTTGAAAACGGCTATCACGGCGAAACCATCGGCGCGCTGTCGGTGGGCGATATCCCGCTGTATCGCCGCATCTATGCGCCGCTGCTGCTCGAATGCCTGTTCGCGCCTTCGCCCGATGCATACACCGCGCCCGAAGGCCTGAGCGCGGAAGCCCATGCGGAAGCCGCCGCCGATGCCTTGGGGCATCTGTTCGATCAGCATGCGGGCGAAATCTGCGCTTTCATCCTCGAACCCCGCGTGCAGTGCGCAGGCGGTATGCGCATGCACGATCCGGCTTATCTGCGGCGGGTGCGCGCACTGTGCGATGCGCAAGGCGTGCTGCTGATTGCCGATGAGATTGCAGTCGGCTTCGGCCGTACCGGGCCGATGTTCGCAAGCGAGGACTCTGGGGTGATGCCGGATCTGTTGTGTCTGTCGAAAGGCCTGACCGGCGGCGCACTGCCGCTGTCGGCGGTGCTGACGACGCAGGAAATTTACGACGGCTTTCTCGACGATTCCCGCGAGCGCGCGTTTCTGCATTCGCACAGCTACACCGGCAATCCGCTGGCCTGCGCGGCGGCGCTTGCGTCGCTGGATATCTTCGCCAGCGACGATGTGCTGGCGCGCAATCGCGATACCTCCGCGAAGATACGCCGGCTTGCGGCCGACATCGGCCAACATCGCCATGTCGCCGACGCGCGGCAGGCCGGCATGATCGTCGCCTTCGAACTCACCCGGGACGGCGATAAACGCACCCCGTTCGATGCGGCGCTGCGGATCGGTCTGCGCGCCTATCGCGCAGCGTTGACTCGTGGCGTGCTGCTGCGTCCGCTGGGCGATGTGCTGTACTGGATGCCGCCCTACTGCATCGACGACGCGCAGCTGCAGCTGCTTGCCGAAACCACGCTGGCATCCATCGATGAGGCCACTGCATGCGCTTGACCCGCGTCTTCGTAGAGCTGCCGCTGGCGCCCGGCGCACGCGTTGTGCTGCCGGAAAGCGCGGGCGCGCACCTCGTCCGCGTGCTGCGCCTGCACGAGGGCGACAACTGCGTATTGTTCAACGGCGACGGATACGACTACGATGCGACCCTGCTCAGCGCAGGCAAGCGCGGGGTCGAAGCCGTCGTGGACGCGATGCGGGTCGTCGGCAACGAATCGCCACTGCGTCTGGTACTGCTGCAGGGCATCGCCCGCGGCGAGAAAATGGATTTGATCATCCAGAAGGCGACCGAGCTGGGCGTGGCCGCAATCGCGCCGGTATTCGCCGAACGCACCGAAGTGCGGCTCGACGGCGAACGCCTCCAGAAACGCATCGCACATTGGCGCAGCGTCGTCGCATCGGCCTGCGAACAATGCGGTCGCGCGCGGATCCCGGAACTGCTGTCGCCAAGAAGCTTATTGGAAGCGACCGCACGGCTGAGCGCGGAGGCGTTGAAGCTCACGCTCGATCCGCTGGGCGAACATCGCTTCGATACGCTGTCGGCGGTCGGGGCTGCGGGTATCGTGATCGGGATCGGCCCGGAAGGCGGCTGGTCGGAGAAAGACCGCGCGATGCTGCGTAATGCCGGCTTCAGCGGCCTGCGGATCGGCCCACGCGTGCTGCGTACGGAAACCGCAGGCTTGGCTGCGATTGCGGCGCTGCAGGCCACATTCGGAGATTTGTAACCAGCTTCCGGCAAAGTATCTGTAGCGATCGCAGCGCTTTCAATCACTGTTTGAAGCAATCGGCAACGCTGCAATGGTGGGCCAGGGGCCCCACCCTACGGGATGCTTATGCTGCCTGCTGCAGCACTTCGGCGATCATCCGCTCGGCGGCATCCAGATCGGGCACCAGCGCCACGTCCTCGTTGAACATCACGCGCAGGCGGATACCTTCTGGCATTGTTTCCTCATGCTCGCTGTCCACGATGAGGTTGTCGCGGGAAATGGTCACCAGCCGCGGGAAGCCCTGCGCCACCAGGGCGAAGTAAGGCAGTTTCGGATCGCCGCCCAAAGCTTTGATGACAATCACCTTGGTGCCGATGGCGGCGCCTTCGGTATGGGTGCCGGAGAGCCGCGCGAACGACACCAGCGGCAGCCGCCATCCGCGCCAGCGGATCTGCCCCAGCAGCCACTCCGGTGCGTTGGGAAGGGGTTCTGGATCGGCGTACGACAGCACTTCGACCGTCGCGGCGTTCGGTAGCAGCAGCTGGGAGCCGGCGATCTGGATCAGTACGCCTCGGATGTCGCTGGTGTTCGCGGTGTTCACGGCAATACTCGTCTGTGCGCTTGGTGGAATCGGATCAACTGGGCCAGCGCGACGCGAGTCGGCCGGCGAGTTCTGCGGGCAGCCCGGAAACTGCGCCGCGTTTGCGCAGCTCGGCGCAGGCTGCGCCGTCGTAGCAATCTTCCGCAGACTGGGCGATCACCAGCGTGCCGCGCGCGGCGGCGTTCATCGCGGTGTCGACCAGCTGCACATCGCTGCCGCTGAGAAATACCACCGCACTGTCGCCGGCGGGCAAGGCGTCGAATACCGTTTCGGCACCGGCGCCGTCGGCAATGAATTCGAGCCCTCCCGCGTGCGCGGCCAAGCCGATGCCGTCGGGTAAAAAATAAATGGTGCCCGGGGTCGCACCGGCGCCGTTCTGGGCCAGAGCGACCGGCAGCGCCGCAGCACGCTGCATCTGCGCGACTAAACGGTCATAACGGCCGCCCTGCAGGTGCAGACGGACCAGCACCACGGCAGGAAACTCGGCGGGAATCGAAGACAACAGCTGACGCGCGGGATCGGGCCCGCCCAAACCGGCTTCCACCAGCACGACGCCGATCACGCGGCTACCGGCTTGGAGCGTGGCTGGCTTTTCCGATGGACCGTCGTCCAGATCAACCAGCGACAGGCTGGAAATACGCGCTTCCAGCGCCGACAGATCGTGCGCGTGCGGTACGGCTGGAGGCTTTTCCAGCACCGCCGGCGATTCGTCCACCGGCGCCAGCGAAAGACCTTCGAGCGAAAGCGCTGGATGAGGCGCGGGCTGGATGCGTTCGGCCGCAGGCACCGGTACGGCCTCGGCCGTGGCCATGCTATCGGCGATCAACGACTCGAACGACAACACCTCTTCGAAGACGCGCGGTGCGGCGGCGACTGGAGCCGTAGCGTGTTCGGCATCCTCTTCAAAATTCAGGTCGGTCTCGAAACTGCCATCGAATCGCGTCGACGTAACGTCGCTGTCCAGCGATACCGAATCACCGGCCGATAGTTCTTCAAGAAAAAACGCATCGTCGTCGAGATGCATCGGCACAACGTCGCTTGCGGTCGACGCAGTGGAATCGTCGGCTGGCATAC
>JAYVSK010000094.1:0-7975 GCA_043775395.1 Lysobacter sp.
AGGCGTCAATGAGACGGCCTGAGGGGTGGTCTGATGGGCGCATCGGCCAATGATGCGCGAAGTGCCCACCCATCAGAACACTGCAAGCACCTGAGTTCAAGGGCGATTCCACCTCCAAAGCTACAGTATCGACCCACTGGAATTCACGAAGAGCCGATAACTTGAACGATTCCACCTGATGCTGTTTGAGTCCATGAGCACGCCATATCCACAGCACCGTGCTATCGCTCACACCCGCATGCGCCGCCATGCTGCGCGTACTCCAATGCGTCGCGTTCGCAGGCGTGGTCTGCGTAGTCATCCGGACAATGTCCTGCGCTTTTACAGCGTCAACCCTTGGCGGGCGACCCCTCGCGGAAGGTTTTTTTCACGGCCATTGGCATAGATTCGATCGATGCAGAATCGGCACAATCACAGTCGGCACAATCACAGTCGGCACAATTGCAGGTCGGGGAATATTTCGTACAAGAACGGCTGCTGACTATGCAAAGAACACCCGCTTCCGCGATCGCAGCGGTTTGCGGACAACTGTTACGCAATCACTACTACCGCTGCACGCCCGATGGCGCCCAGCTGGCGGAAAGCTTCGATCAGCTGCTCTTCTTCATCGCTACGGGAGAAGTGGCGGCGCACGACGGTGGGGGTTTTTTTCCTGCGTTGCGCCTTGGGTGCGACGATTCGAATGCCTGGGTCGATACCGATCGATAGCCATTGTAAGTTGGGAAGATTCGCCTCCATTCGTCTCAATAGAGAAAGAAGACCGGCACAGTTTCACGGAATCAAAGTCCATCGTGCACAGGTCATTGTTCCCATCGGGGCGACACATCGCTGTTCCAATACTCATCTGAGTTCCAGCGCCAGTCGAAGCCCCATGAGCCATCGCTGTTCGACGCGCTGTGCGAATGCGATCAGATCATCTGCAGAACCAGCGGCTCAAGCCCAGCCGCTGCCGTGAACCTGCCCCGTAGAAGCGAATGCCAAGAAACATACTGTAAAACGAATCGTTTCAGTCCCATTGCATTGTCGTTGGGTGACACCGATCGAGCGTTGAATGCAGGCGTGTCGGTGATCGAAGCCGTGGATGGCGATGCCGAAAGTGCGGTCACATCGGCGCAAACAAACTCTCGATATCCGCTTCGTCGAACTTCAGGCTCGTGCGGCTGCCGCCTTCCAGCACGGCACGGGCCAGATCGCCTTTGCGTTGCTGCAGGGCCTGGATCTTTTCCTCGACCGTGCCGGTGCAGATCAGCTTATAGACGAAGACCGGTTGCGTTTGCCCGATCCGGTGGGCGCGATCGGTGGCCTGCGCTTCAGTGGCCGGATTCCACCACGGGTCGTAGTGGATCACCGTGTCCGCTGCGGTCAGGTTCAGGCCGACGCCGCCGGCCTTCAGGCTGATCAGGAACAGCGGTGCTTCTCCGGACTGGAACCGTGCGACCAGTTGCGTGCGATTGCGGCTGCTGCCGTCCAGTCGCAGCCAGGAGATGCCGCGCTCACGCAGGGCGATTTCGATCAGGTCCAGCATGCTGGTGAACTGCGAGAACAGCAGGACGCGCCGGCCTTCGCTCAACAGATTGTCCAGCATCGACAACAGCGCATCGAGCTTCGCCGATTCCTTCGTCTTGCGCGCAGCATCGATCTTGACCAGTCGTGGATCGCAGCAGACCTGACGCAATTTGAGCAGCGCGTCGAGAATGACGATGCTCGATTGCGCCATGCCGCGCCTCTTGACCGCTTCCCTCACCTTCTCATGCATGCTCAATCGCAGCGTTTCGTACAGCGCGCGCTGTTTGCCGCTGAGCTCAAGCGTTTGCACGATCTCGGTCTTCGGCGGCAGATCTTGGGCGACTTGCGCTTTTGTGCGGCGCAGCACGAACGAAGCGATACGGCGATGGAGTCGACGTTGACTGTCGTCATCGTTGTGCTTTTCGATCGGCGTACGAAAATGGCGGGTGAATGATTTGCTGTCGCCAAGCAGGCCCGGAAGAACACATTCGAACTGCGACCACAGCTCGCCCAGGTGATTCTCCAGCGGCGTGCCGGTGACCGCGATCTTGCGTCGTGCGGGAAGTGCGCGCGCGACCTGTGCCGCTTGGCTGCCGGCGTTCTTGAGCGCCTGGGCTTCGTCGAAGATCACCAGCGAGAAGCGTTGTTTCAGCAGCGTTTCTCGATCGCGCGGCAACAAGGCATACGTGGTGATGGCCAGGTCGCAGGTATCGAGCGCATCGTATTCGTCGTGACGCGCGCTGCCGTGGATGATGCGTACGCGCAGTACTGGCGCGAAACGCGCCGCCTGTTCATGCCAGTTGCCGACTACCGACGTCGGACACACCACCAGCGCTGGCGAGTCCAGTCGCCCGGCCTCCCGTTCTTTAAGCAGATGGGCGAGGACTTGGACGGTCTTGCCCAAACCCATGTCGTCGGCGAGGACGCCACCCAAGCCGGTTCTGCCCAGGAAATCGAGCCAGGTCAAACCATCGCGCTGATAAGGACGCAGGGTCGCCTTGAGCGTGCGAGGCACCGCCACGGGACGACGGCCGCCTGTCTGACGCAATTCCGCCGCGAGATTGCGCAGAGCTGCGGCGGTCTTGCCGCGCAGCTCCAACTGCACGACGTGACTCAAGTCGTCGAGGATGCCCGCGGCTGCGCGTGGCAAACGCAAGGTCGGTTCGCCAGCGGCCAGCCATTGCAGAAGCGGAGCGGCCAATGCGCGCAGCTTGACCAGCGGCAGGGCGACCATCCGCGCATCGGGCAGCACCACGTACCAAGTGGCGTCCTCGGGTTCCCCAGGCGCAGGATTGAGCAGATTCAGGCTGCGATCCTCCAATGCGCGCTGCAGGATCGGAAGCAGCGAGATGCGCTCGCCATCCAGTTCGATCCCAAGTTCCGCTTCGAACCATGCTTCGCCGGATGGGCTGCTGCTGACATTCGCATACCAACTATCCGGCGTACCCCCCAAGGCGAGCGGAAAACTGGGGTCGGTCTCGACCCGGAAGCCGCGTTGGGACAACGCGACGGCTTTCTGCAACAGCACGGCCGGGTCGTACAGCGGATTGCCGAGTTTGCCGACCACGTAATGGTGCATCGCCTCCGCGTCCGCAATCCGGTAATGAAGGCCGTAGTGCGTGTGGATCGCGCGGAAATCAGCCACGGACAGTAGGGTTTCGGCGGCCAGCTCGTGCTCGCGATTGCGTCGGATCAGCTGCAGCGTCCCGTCCTGAATGCGACGCAGATCCTGCGTCGACGGCGGCCCGGGGAGACGCTGGCCCGCATAGTCGTATTCCAGCCGGACACAGGGCAGATGCTTGTGGGGATCGCGTGCCCATCCGCTGCGACTGAGCGGTACCTGCAGCAGTCTGACGACAGGCGTGGGCACGACATCGAGCGGCACAGCGACTGCGATGGCCTTGGGCAATGGCAGTGCGCTGAGCGCAGGATGCTTGCGCGCGTCCTCAACGAAATCCCGCGAATGCTCGGGGAGCAAAGGCGGCATGCGCAACAAGGCATGGTTCAGCGCGGGATCGTCCACGCCGGTGACCCGCTGCAGGATGAGCGTCTCGAGGTCGAGCATCCAGTCTCCATCCACCTGCAGCAGCAGACCGGCATCCGGACGCAGCTGCTGCGCGCCCTGTTCGTCCAGGTGCCAGTGCCACTGCAACGCGCGGCCGGGACCCGGTTGCACCAGGCCTGCTACAGGCTTCTGCCAGAAACACGGGATGCCTGCGCGCAGCAGTTCATCGAGCAGCGCCTCGGCGTTCGGGCCCTTCAGAAGGCGCATGTCTTTTTGGCTGGGATGCCAGGCCAAAGGCCGGATCTGCAGGCGGGCCAAGCGGTCATGCCAGATTCCATCCAGTCGTCCTGCGTCCAGATCGTTGCCGAGCCCATCGAGCCGGATCGGCGCGACCTTGCCCCAGCGTCCCTGGCGTGTCTTCTGCACCCAGACCATCTTTGCGGCCAACTGCGCTGGAAAATGCGTTTCGATCACGTCGAAGATGACCGCGATCTGCCGCTCCTGTTCGGCGCTCTGGCCAGCGATGGCGACCGGCAGGCGGTGCGCGGACTCCAGCGCGTTGACCCAGACTTTCCATTCCGGAAGCGGAGGCGCATCCACGTGCGGCGTGGCCGTGTCGCCCGAAAGTGTCCCCCGTTGCGATGCCGCTATCAACAACGCTGCGGCATGCTTGCAGGCCCAGGCAACGGGACAACTGCAATCGAAACTGAAATCGTACAGGCCGCGATCGATCTGCAGGATGGTGACAGACACGATGTAGGGCTTCTTCGTTGTGCCCTTCACCTGCGCGCTGACAGTAACGCTCTCTTCATCTTCGTGGCATTGAATCGCCGACACATGCCGGAGATAGTCGTTGGCGCGCGTCAGCGACGGCTTGTCGAATTCCTCGAAAAAGACGCTGGGTTTGAGTGCATCGGTAAGTGAAAACGAAGCCATGCGTCACATCGTCATTCGCGGGTGCAACACTTTACATCGGGGCAATGCTGCCAATCCAGATCAAGGCGGACACCGCAGGCCTGATGGATACAATCTTCACTCGGGAATGCTTCGAATGAATCATGCCGGGCAGCGCACGGAAAAGCTGCGAACGAACGCTGCGCTCAGGACTGCAATTCATACATGCTGAATTTTCGCCGCGATTGCACGGAAAACTTTGGGCGGTTGCTTGGCCTGTCCACCCATCACGGGTCATGCCGTCGACCGGCAAACGAAGTTCCCTTCACTCGCTACTGCAACAACCGCCCGCGCTTATCGGCCAGATCGATTACCGCCTCCATGCCCGAGCGAAACTCCAGGCCGTCGGCTTCGATGCCGTCGCTGAAAACCACGCCGCCGTCGGGCATCAATGAGCGGATCCGCAGCGGTGTTTCGGCATCGATATCGCCGAACACCAGCTTGGCCTGGCTCCAGCGGCTCGGGAAGGGCTCGCGCACGCTGAAGACCAGCTGCTGCGCATCCCAGGCGAAGCCGTCATTGCGCAGCGCCTGGGCGCGCTTCGACGGCTTGCCGCCGGCCATCGCGGTGGCACCGGTCAACACACTGCGCAGCCAGCCGGTAGAGCCCAGACCGGTGGAGACGATTACGCCGCTGGACGATTGACGCTCGGCGCGATCGCCCAGCTGCAGTTCGTAGCGCGCGGACACGTGGCTGCGCGCGCCGATGGAAAAATCGTTCACTGCCAGCAGTTCTTGTCCATCGGTAAGCCGCGCGCGCGCCATCGTGATTTCTCGGATCGCGCGACGGCCACGCCAGATCTCCGGCAGCAGCGTCGACAGTTCTTCCGGCTTGAACGGCAGCAGCACGCCGTCGAAGCGCTGCGGGTCGGGATTGATCGCGATCAGCGATTGATCGCCCAGATACTTCAGCGTGTTCGCGACCAGCCCGTCCTGCCCCAATACCACCACGATGCAATCAGGCGGAAACAGGAAGTTCGGCAGAAATCCGCGATCCAGCGGCTGCACCCGGCCGTGTTTGCGCAGCGACTGCTCGACGCTCGCGATCGCGGCGCGGTAGACGCGGTCTTCCAGCAGGAAATCCTCGAAATCCATGCCCAGGTGCTCGGCCTGGAAGCGGGCCTGCTCCACGGTGTTGTAGCGCGACACCTGTTCCTGCAAGCGTGTGCGCCGGGTGACCAGAACGATTTTCCGATCCTGGTCGTGGGTCGACGTCATTTCGATCTGCCGGCCAGCTGCTGCAGCAGATCGGGCGAGAAATTGAACTCGCCGATCTTCTCGGCATTGTCGGCAAGATTCTGGAACCCGAGCGCAATCAACGTCTCCGGGCTGGCCTGCGCCAACAGCAGCGCCTGCTGCGCGCGCGGGTCGAGCGTCTTCATTGCTTCCACCAACGTCTGCACCGCATACGCGCGGACTTCGGCTTCGCGCTTGCGGTTCTCCGCCTGCTGCTGCACCAGTTCGGCGTTCTGTTTTTCAAGCCGCACGTGGCCGGCCAGTTCCTGGGTCTGGATTTCCTGACGCTTCTCCAGAATCACCCGCTCCGATTCGACTTCGGTCTCGCGCACCTGGCGCTTTTTCTGCTCGATCACCAGCTCGCTGTGCAGCTCGCTTTCCTTGATCGTCTGCTCCTGCGCGATCGCCGCATTGCGTCGCGCATAGGTCGCATCGTCCGCCTGCTTGAGAATCTCCTCGCGCATCGGCGCTTCCAGCGCGCGCGACGTTTCCGGCGTGGGCTTTGCCGCAAGCAGGGCCAGATCAACCACTTCGATGCCCAGCGCGATCAGGCTGGGCGCTGCGCTCAACCCCTGCCGCGCGGTCTTCGACAATTGTTCGGTACCGTGCAGCAGGTCGCGAAGATCGGCATCCTGCAGCAGCGCGCGGAACTGCGCCTTCACCGCGTTCAACACGCGGATCGGCAGCCGCTCCGGATCTTCCGATGCGTAGGCGCCGTTGGGCAGTAATACGAAATTCTGCTGCTCCGACAACGTCTTCGGCTGGGTGATGCGATAACCGACCTGCCCCTGCAGCGTGACCGCCTGGAAATCGCGGGTGGTTTCCTCGAACATGAAAGGCACATCGACCGCATTCAGCGGCACGCTGACCAGCGTGGATTTCGGCGCGAAATAGAAAAACGCCAGACCGGTGCCCTCGCGCACCACCTTGCCGTTCTGGAACTGCATCAGATAGTGGCTGGGCGAGGATTTGACGTAGCGGACACCGAACATGCGGAGCTCTCCTAGGGGCTCGCGTAGTCACGCGAAGCGGGCGGCCAAAACGAGTTCGGCATGATCCCAGAACTTTGCGAGAAAGTGGAACCAATTGCCACGTACTGTGCGGCTGATGGCGTCAAAAGCGCCCCTCATCCGCCCTTCGGGCACCTTCTCCCCACGCGTGGGGAGAAGGATAAAGCAGCCTGCGCTCGATTGAACCTGCCCCTCTCCCCGCCTGTGGGGAGAGGGTGCCCGAAGAGCGGGTGAGAGGTGAGCGAAGCGGGTGTGGTGGAGTAATCACTATGGGTAAACAAACGAGGCTTCAGGAAATCGACGCTAACCCTCTGCTCGGTTTACTGCCTTGTTTGCTAGTCATTTCCGAGACGGCGTGATAAAAGCGAAAAAAGACAGGGAGTTTCAACGAAATGGCAAATAATATTGCTGCGGGTATTGAGCAGGCATACAAAGAAAGGACTGACCTTCTTGTTGTCGCGCTAACAGGACGTACTGGAAGCGGATGTACTGCTACTGCAGACATTTTTTCAAAGCAGTTCACGGAAATTTCACTTTCTTCTTCTGATTTTCCAGGGGCAGAAGAAAGAAAAATTTCTATAGCTGAACACTATTGTGCAAAACAGTGGGTTCCTTTTAAGAAAATTAGCGTGTCGACCTTGATTCTTAGCTTCTTACTTGATGAATCAGACAACAAAATTGCGGATTATTTCAATGCGTTGAAATTACCCATCAATCAAAAAAGTTTTTGACATACTATTTTCTCTAAGGCAAGAATTAAATTATTCTATATTTACTAGATTCATAAATGGTGGGAAGAAAGAATTTTCATCTGAAGCCTGGACTTTCTACAGCGAACGCCTGAGCCCAAAATCCAATGACGTGAGAAAAGCACTTTCCGCATCATATGTTCCTGTTTTTCAAACATTAGGAGACAACATAAAGTTCAGCGGAAAATGTCTTTCAAAAGAAACTAACACCAGTCAACTTTTTACGTTAATAAGACAAGTTAAGAGGCTTGCAAAAGCTGCCTTTTCATATGACAGGGAGCATGGGGTCCATTGCAAGCACCAGGATCGTAATCGATGCAGTTAGAAATCCTCTCGAATTGGTTTATTTACGTGACCAGTTTGCCGCTTTCTATGCAATTTCGATCACAACAGAAGACAGTCATAGGATCGAGCGACTAGCAGGCTGCTGAAATACTGTTTCCGGACCCTAAAATCGTCGATTTTTCGCCTTGGACAAGCAAACGTCGAGCCAACTATCAAAGAGTTACGTGCTGT
>JAYVSK010000095.1:0-9181 GCA_043775395.1 Lysobacter sp.
TTCGAGCAGCGGCCCTGAAATTTTGCCGCGATAGCGCTGGATCGCATCGGGATGACAGCGGCATCGCCCTGAAGGATCGCCTGCCCAGCCGCAGGGGCAAGGGTTCATTGCAGCGACCAGCTGGAACCGGGCGGGAAATTCGCTTTGACGTGCAGCGCGCGAAATCGTGACTACGCCGGATTCCAGCGGTTCGCGCAGCACTTCCAGCGCTCGCCTGTCCCATTCGGGCAGTTCGTCTAGAAATAAAACGCCGTTGTGGGCGAGCGATATTTCGCCGGGGCGCGGTTCGGCGCCGCCGCCGACCAGTGCGACCGCGCTTGCAGTGTGATGCGGGCTGCGGAACGGTCGCGTGCGCCAGCGCGTGGGGTCGAGTCCACGTCCGCTGATCGATGCGATCGCGGCGGTTTCCAGGGCATCGGCTTCGCTGGCTTCGGGCAACAGGCCAGGCAGGCGTGAGGCCAGCAGGGTTTTGCCGCAGCCCGGCGGGCCGACCAGCAGTAGGTGATGGCTGCCGGCAGCGGCGATCTCCAGCGCTCGCCGTGCGCGCGTCTGTCCGCGCACATCGCGCAGGTCCGGGCCGTAGTCGTAGGCGCTGGGCGGGGCCACTGCGGCCGGCAGCGAGCGGTGCCCGCACAGATGGCCGCAGACTTCCAGCAGCGTGCGGGCGGTGAATGCTTCGACCTCGGATGCCAGCGCGGCTTCGGCACCGTTCAGCGTGGGCACGATTAGTTTCCGGCCCTGCGCTGCGGCGGCCAGCGCGGCCGGTAGCACGCCGTCGATGCTGCGCAGTTCGCCGGTGAGGCCGAGTTCGCCGAGAAATTCGTATTCGTTGAGCATCTGCAGCGGAATCTGCCCGCTGGCGGCGAGGATGCCCAGCGCGATCGGCAGGTCGAAGCGGCCGCCGTCTTTCGGCAGATCGGCCGGCGCCAGATTGACGGTGATGACGCGGGCGGGAAAGTCGTACTGCGCGCACTGGATCGCGGCGCGGACGCGGTCCTTGGCTTCGCGGACGGCGGCTTCGGGCAGGCCGACGATGGACATGCGCGGCAATCCGCCGGCGAGAAACACTTCAACTTTCACGGCGGGTGCGCGCACGCCGGTGCGTGCACGGGTGTGCACGAGCGCAAGGGTCATGGCGGTGGCCCTCAGGCTTGGGGCGGCGGGGTGTTGCGGGTGTCGTCGCGCGGAGCGAGCTGGGCTTCCAGTTTTTCGACGAGGTTGCGCAGGCTTTCCAGCTGTTCGCGGGTGCGGGCGAGCACCGCGCGCTGCACATCGAACTCTTCGCGGGTGACCAGATCGAGTCTGGCCAAACCAGCCTGCAGTGCGGACTTGAAGTTGTCCTGCATCTCGTCGCGGCCCTCTCGCAGGGCAGGGGGCACCAGGCCGCTGAGGCGGCGGGCGAGTTCGTCGATCTGGCTGAGGTCAATCATCGGCATATCCTGTGAATTGTAGCGCGGGCCCCAGCATCCCGCGCCTGCTGGAACTGCACCATCAGGGAATGCCGCATCCCGGCGTCGGGAAATACGGCCCCCGCCGCTGCCGACCCGCGCGCTATGCTCGACGCCATCCCAAGCGCGCGACGGAGTTCCGACATGAAAATGGTCATGGCCATCATCAAGCCGTTTAAACTAGACGACGTACGCGAGGCGCTGGCCGAGGCCGGCATCGCTGGCATCACTGCCACCGAGGTCAAAGGCTTCGGCCGTCAGAAAGGCCATACCGAGCTGTATCGCGGCGCCGAGTATGTGGTCGATTTCCTGCCGAAGATCAAACTCGAAGTGGCGGTGGTCGACGAGCAGGTTGACACCGTCGTCGAATCGATCATGAAAGCCGCCGGCACTGGCAAGATCGGCGATGGCAAGATTTTCGTGTGGGATCTGGAGCGCGTCGTGCGGATTCGCACCGGTGAAATGGATGGAGATGCGCTGTAGCAGATGGCTCCCTGCCTTTCGCTTGGCGAAGGGGAAGGCTGTGGAGGGGTTGATCGCTCGCAGCAACTCAAGCAAGCGCACCCCCTCCTGACTTCACCCTGCGCTCTCTGCGCAAATAGAAGTGAAGGCGGCGCAACGGCTGTCGTTCTGCGTGGTCTATTCCGCGCCCAGATCAACCGGGAAGATCGAAAGGCCGCTTGAACTCGGTGGATGGTGATGTCGGAGCCGCCACGATGTTGTTCCGCTGAAACACGCGATACAAGCCGAACGCGACCATCCAGCAAAGCATCGCCGTCCACAGGTCGTGCGAGACGAAATGCGCGCCGCGAATCTGCTGCGCGATGCCGAACACCAGGCCGGCGCCCACGCCGATCGCCAGTCCGCGCCAGCGCAGATGCGGGCGGATCATCAGGAAAAAGAAATAGAGCGCCATCCAGGCATAGCCGCCGCTTGCGTGTCCGCCTGGAAAGCAGCGGCCATGGGGAAGACTGGCGGGCCTTGCTTCGAACACCCGAATGTAAGAGCGGTCGCCACCCAGCCCGATCGTGTCCCAAGGGCAATCGATATTCGACCAGGATTTAATCCACGAGATCAGCAGGGTCGACAACAGCACGGACAACAGCAGATAGCCGAGCGGCTTACGCCACGGCTGCAGCGACTCGCGTTTCAGCGCGACCAGCCAGGTCACGAGGACCGCCAGCCACGCGGCGACGCTCAGATCATGCCCGCGCTTGTGGATCAGGGTCTCGGTCAGAAAAGCCTTGCGTAGTGGCCATGCCTCATCTTGCTCGACGAAAAGACGATGCGCCAGCCGCCAGTCGAGGTTCTGCCATTCAATCAATACGATCGCCGCTGCGAAGATCAGCAGCGGGATCCACAGATGCGTCCACGCCTGTTTCGCGCCCGAGGCCGGAGACAGCAGAGATGAATCGCCACGGCCTGGGCTGGACTGATCGCGACCGTCTTGCGGCTTCCCCGAAGCTGGTAGTGGCATGAATCGCATCCCCGGGTTTCATTTTTTGAAATCTGTCCAGAGATCATCTCAGATCAAGATATGGCGAGTGTTGCGATGCCGTTATCCGCTCAACGCTTCCGCCACGAACGGCGGCAGCGTTGCCGCGCCGCGGTGGATGTCGGCGCTGTAATACTTCGACGCGAAGGTTTTGGTAAGCGCGTCGTCTTCGCGGAATGTGAAGCCGCCGGATTTTCTGGCCAGCGTGCAGCTCCACCAGCCGGTCGGGTAGCACGGCTGCGGGAACGGCAGCATCTGGAACGTCGCGAAACCGGCTTTGCCCATTTCGGCGCGCATTTCCTTGATCAGGTCTAATAGCACCAACGGCGATTCCGACTGCTGCACCAGGATGCCGTCACCCTTCAGCGCGCGGAAGCAGCTGGCGTAGAAGGCTTTGTTGAACAGGCCTTCCGCCGGGCCGACCGGGTCGGTGGAATCGACGATGACGATATCGAGGCTGCCCGGCGCGCAGTTCGCCATGTAGGCAATGCCGTCGTCGAACAGCAGTTCGGCGCGCGGATCATTATTGCTGTCGCACAGTTCCGGAAACCACTTCTCGGACATGCGCGTGACCTGTTCGTCGATATCGCACTGCACGGCTTTCTTCACGCCCGGGTGCTTCAGCACTTCGCGCAGCGTGCCGCAGTCACCGCCGCCGATGATGACCACGTGCTGCGGATTGGCATGAGTAAACAACGCCGGATGCGACATCATCTCGTGATAGAGAAAATTATCGCGGGTGGTGAGCATCATCGCGCCGTCGATCAGCATCAGATTGCCCCAGTCGGTGCTCTCGTAAATCTCGATCTTCTGAAACGGCGACTGCACTTCATCGAGTTTCCGGGTGATGCGGTAGCCGATGGCCGATCCGGCGGGCTCGAAGTGTTCGTAGTGCCAAGTGGGTGCGGTCATCGGAGTGGGTCCAGAAGCGGTGTTGGGGCGCGAATTGTACCGGAGCCGCAGCTCGGGGCCGGATGATGCCCCAACACAGTCATGCTCAGCGCCGCTGACCAGCGGGTTCCGGTTCGGGGTTGTTTTGGACGATGCCCTGCTGCAACGCGGGATTGGCCAAGGCAAGCTTCTGCGGATCCTGCAACAGATCGTGCGTGCGCTGTGACACGGCGGTGAGCGAGGTGTTGTTGTCCTGTGCGCCCGACAGCCAAGCGAGTTCCGCGCTGGGGTTGCCCAGCTCGCCTTTGCCTGCAATCAATGCGTCGCGATCTTTATTGAAGACAGCAAAATCAATGCGCGACAGCGATTCATTGCGACTGTTGAGGCCGGCACGTTCCTCTCCCGCCAAACTGGCATACGCGAGATTCGCAGCCGACTGCTGCAGTCGTTCGCCGGTGAACGTGCCAGGTGGGATGTTGATGGAATGTTCGATGGCGTTGAGCGCCTGTTGAAAGCGCGGATAGCCCAAGTGGGTCTGCTGGTGATGTCGTGCGTGTTGGGTGCAGGTGCAGGTTGATCTGAATTTGGCGCAGGCGGTGTAGATGTTGGCGGCGCACTCTGCTCGGGCGCGGGCGTACCTTGTTGCTGGGTCTGCACGCGCGGTGCGGGGCCGATATTGATTTCGCCGAAGACGTCTCTTTCGAGCATCTTGTCCAAGCTTACGGTGATGCTGGGCCTGGAGGTGTCCTTACTCTCTGCAGGCATATTATTGTTGTGCGCATAGGGATTACGCATCGTTATGAAAACTTCGTTGGTGCAGTCCTTTTTTTCGCGCTGTTCCACACCCGTGACAATATAGGCATGATGTTTCATGACGCCGTCGTTCACATCAATGTTGCGGGTGGACAGCGTCACGGCGTTACCCGCGCCAAGTGCCTCACTGATCTTGGCATAAGCGCCATCCGCATCATCGAATCTTGACACATTGCTTGATTTGAGCGGCACATCGAAAGGCGGCGCCTCGCCGGTATTGCCTGGCGGCGCAGAGGATCCTCTCGGTGAATGGGTATAGCGCAAATTGTGGCCAGCATCGCCCGTCAACGCGAACATGGCTTCGTGCAGCGAGCCGCCACGCGTTTCGCTGCCGATAACCTTATAGGCTTCATCTAGATTCTTATTTTGAGGATCGGGGTCGTGCAATTTGGCGAAAGCAGACTCTATCACCGAAGGCCAAATCGGGCTGCCTTTACGATTGTCAGCAGTTCCACCTCCGTCTTTCTGGATGTTGAATTCCACGTCGGCTTGCGTTACCGGCACATCTACTGGACCACGCGTCGGGTGATGTAATGTCACGTGAAATACACCTGTATTCGGTTTGTTTGGATCGGGTTCGTAACGGATTGCGTCACTAATCCGGTCTGGCTGCTGCGCCGCTAACGCACCCATTGACGACACTAGATAGCAATTAAAAACCAAATCTTGTTCGATATCAATCAATTGCGGTTGACCGTTAACGCCATATAACTGTTGATTAGTATATTGCTGTGTTTGCTTGCTCATGATTCTTTTCCTTTGAAAATTATGCACTGCAACTTCTATTTTAAATTTACGTATGCAAAAAAATCGGGACTATTCAGTCATCTTTTTCAAGTTCGAAACGTCCTATCAATCGGCGTCCGCGAGTTCCAGGTACAGGTTTTTGCGTCATTGATACAGCAAAGTAATGGTCTTTTCCCTGAATGTTGACTTTCCATAGCCTCACCAAACCAGAGCCTGGCGTACGCCAAGATTGTTCGATTTCTTCAATAACACGCCATCTGCCATTTTCGTTTTCTGGATATAGCGCATGTCCTTTGCTTACCGGGCCCCATGTTGATTTTTTTCGATCATCCCAAAAAAAACGTTGGTCAACCACGTTGTATCGAGGCTCTAAGTAGGACTCCAGCCATTGAATCAATGCGGCCTCTGCATATTCCTGATCCTGCTTGCTCAACGGCCGCTTATGTGGCAACTCAAACGGCCATATTTCGTCCAACAGAGTTGTTGGCGGCTGCTTGGACTCTTCCGCATGCAGGATCCCAAGGCTGCCGGTTGCAAAGAGCAACAACAATGTCAAGCCTTGCAGCATATGTCGGCGCTGCATCTTTGGCTTTGCTGGGTGATCGCTACGTGGTGGGTGTGTAGCCAATCTTTCAAAGCCATACATGACACTCTCCTTATCAGTGGATTTCTGTCTGAAAGATCAGTCTCTATCGCGGCTATTCAATCACTTTCTCAAGTTGAAAGCGAAGCGCTTCCGCTACGATAGCCGGCCACAGGAGGCGCGAATGGCAGCGAAAGTTTCGGAACACCGATACAAAGCCCTGATCGAGCGGTTGCAGGCGCAGGCGCGCGAGAGCCCGCAGGCGTATCGTACGCGGGTGGCGCTGTTGGCGCTGCTGGGCTATGCGGCGCTGGGGCTGATTTTGTTGGTCGCTCTGGGTCTGCCCATCGGCATCGTGGTCGCGCTGCTGGTGAGCGGGCGCGGATTCGACCCATGGGCTTTGTATGTTTTGCTGCCGCAGACGGTGTTCGCCGCGATGGTGGTGCGTGCGCTGTGGCTGCGTTTCGACGCGCCGTCGGGATATCGGCTGGCGCCCGGTGAAGCGCCCATGCTGGAAGCTCAGATCGAACGCCTGCGAGTGGCTGCTGGCGCGCCGGCGCTGGAGGCGGTGGTGATCGACAGCGACCTCAACGCCGGTGCGGCCAGCCTGCCGCGGCTGTTCGGTCTGCTGGGCGACCGCCACTATCTGGTGATCGGCCTGCCGCTGATGCGTCTGTTGGACGGCGCCGAATTGTCGGCGGTGATCGCGCACGAGTTCGGCCACTTCCGCAGTGGACATGGCCGGTTTTCCGCCTGGATCTACCGCGTACGCATCAGCTGGTATGGCCTGGTCGAGTCGATGGCGCGAAGCGGCGCTTCACTGTCGCGAGTGTTTCTGAAATTTTTCGAGTGGTACGTGCCGTACTTCAACGCCTACAGCTTTGTGTTGGCGCGCGAGGACGAATACGAAGCCGATGCGGTGAGCGCACGCGTCGCCGGCGAGTCGGCAAGAGTATCGGCGCTGGTGCGGATCGCGCATGCCGCGCAGTGGATCGAGCTGCGGTTCGCGCCCAGGCTGCAGGCGCGGATGCGCGCGCAGCCGCATCCGCCGGTTCAGTTCAACGCGATGCTGGCGGCAGCGCTGCGCGAATCGCCGCCGATCGATATCGCACGCCTGCTGGCCAGCGCCGAACGCGACAATGACCTCACCGATACCCATCCCACGCTGCCGCAGCGGGTTTCGGCAGTGGGCACTCCGCCTGCATTGCGGGAACAGGATGTCGCTGCGATCGCGCTGCTTGGCGAATCGCTGTCGCGGATCGAACGCAAGCTGGACGAAAGCTGGCGCAACGATGCCAAAAAAGCATGGGCGGCGCAGTACGCGGCGGCCGAGCCGGAGCGCCAGCGGCTGGACGCACTGGAGCGTCGCGGCGAACTGGATGCCGCCGAAGCCCTGCAGTACGCGCAGCTGGTGGAATCGCTGCGTCCGGACATCGAGCCGCTGCGGTTTTACCAGCGTGCGATCGAACGTGCGCCGGACAGCGCCACGCCACGGTTCCGCGCCGGCGTGCTGATGCTCGACGCCGGCGATCCGGCTGGCGTGGAGCAGCTGCGGCAGGCGATGACGCTGGATGCGGGCGCGATCCGGCCGGTGTTCGAGAAGCTGCGCGCCTGCGAACGCGACGGCACGCTTAGACCAGACGTAGTGGATGCGCTTGCCGCACTGCGCGATGCATTCGCCGAACGCGCGAAGTTGCTCGAAGCCCGTGACGGCGTGGCCGAAGACGACGACCTGATCGCGCACGATCTGGATGCTGCAACGCTCGACAGTCTGTGCGAAACGCTGGCGCGGATGGATCAAGTCGGTCAGGCGTGGCTGGCGCGCAAACGCTTCGATCTGGCCGGTGAGCCTGCGCACTATGCGCTGCTGGTGACCTGGCGCGGCTCGGTCGCCAGCGAGGGCCCGGGCCTGAAGCGGATCATCGCCGCACTGCGCCTGCCGGGCAGCGTCAGCGTGTTTACCGAGACCGAACACAAGGCCGAGGCGCTGCGCGTGCGTGGGCTGTGTGCGGAGCCGGTGTATCGGCGGGGAAGCTGAACGGCGCTGCGAAGGCGAGCGGCGGGCTTGAGCCCGCCCTACAATGCGCGTCCCCACAGCGCCGCCGGACACACGCCCATGACCGCCTGGTCCATCGACCACGCCCGCAAGACTTATTCGATTCCGCACTGGGCCGAAGGGTATTTCGACGTCGATGCGCAGGGCCGCATCGTGGTCCATCCGCAGGGCGCAGAGGGTCCGGGCGCCGCAGTGCCGGCGATCGTCGACGCGGCGCAGGCCAGCGGCGCGAAATTGCCGCTGCTGGTGCGCTTCCCGCAGATTCTCGGTGATCGTCTGGGCAAGCTGCAGGCTGCGTTCGCGCAGGCGCAGCAGGAATACGATTACGCCGGCGGCTACACCGCGGTCTATCCGATCAAGGTCAACCAGCATGCGGCGGTCGCCGGTACGCTGGCGTCGCATGCGGGCGAGGGCTTCGGTCTGGAAGCCGGCAGCAAGCCTGAACTGATGGCGGTGCTGGCGCTGTCGCGGCCCGGTGGGTTGATCGTCTGCAATGGTTATAAAGACCGCGAATACATCCGCCTCGCATTGATCGGGCGCAAGCTCGGCATGCGGACGTTCATCGTGGTGGAGAAACCTTCCGAACTGCCGCTGGTGATGGAAGAAGCGAAGGCCTTGGGCGTGAAGCCTGGTCTCGGTGTGCGCATGCGCTTGGCGTCGCTGGGTGCCGGCAAGTGGCAGAACAGCGGTGGCGACAAAGCCAAGTTCGGGCTGTCGCCGCGTCAGGTGCTGGATCTGTGGAAAACACTCCGCGACAGCGATATGGGCGATTGCCTCGGTCTGCTGCATTTTCATATGGGCTCGCAGATCAGCAACGTCCGCGATATCGCCAACGGCATGCGCGAAGCCACGCGTTATTTCGTCGAACTGTCGAAGCTGGGCGCGACCGTCACCCACGTCGATGTGGGCGGTGGTCTGGGCGTCGACTACGAAGGCACGCGTTCGCGCAGCTATTGCTCGATCAACTACGGTATCCAACAGTACGCCTCCAGCATCGTGCAGCCGCTGGCCGAAGCCTGCGAAGAGAACAGGATCGCGCCGCCGCGCATCGTCACCGAATGCGGACGTGCGATGACCGCGCATCACGCGATGCTGGTCACCAATGTGTCCGAGGTCGAGCGTGCGCCGGAAGGCCGTGTGCCGCCCGC
>JAYVSK010000096.1:0-5250 GCA_043775395.1 Lysobacter sp.
CTCGACTAGACCAGAACATCCCCAGTCCCGATCTCTTTACAGCGCAGCCCCCCGGAGCAGTACACCCTCATGGCTTTCCGCCCCAATGCCTACGGCGACAACCGCCGTCGCGACACCTTCGGCGACAGCCGCGTGGAACAACTGCGCATTCCACCGCAGTCAATCGACGCCGAACAGGCGGTAATCGGCGGCCTGATGCTGGCACCGGACGCCTTCGACCGCATTGCAGACCGCTTGAACGAAGAAGATTTCTATCGTCGCGATCACCAGCTGATCTACCGCGCGATCCGCGAGCTGGCTGAGAAAAGCCGCCCCTACGACGCGGTGACGCTTGGCGAATGGTTCGAATCGCAGGGGCTGTCCGAACAGGTTGCAGGCGGCGCATACCTGGTCGAACTGGCCAGCACCACGCCCTCGGCCGCCAATATCACCGCGTATGCGGAAATCGTTCGCGACAAGGCGATCCTGCGCCAGTTGATCGACGCCGGCACCGGCATCGTCAACGATGCGTTTCAGCCCGGCGGTCGCGACAGCGATGAAATCCTCTCTCAAGCCGAGAAGGACGTGTTCGCGATCTCCGAAGCGCGTTCGCAGGGGCGCACCGATTTCGTCGCCATCAACAAAGCGATGGCAGAAGCTTTCGACGTGCTGCAGACGCGGTACCAGAACGGCGGCAGCGTCACCGGTCTACCGACGGGCTACACCGAGTTCGATGAAATGACCGCCGGCCTGCAGCCGACCGATCTGATCATCCTGGCCGCGCGCCCGGCAATGGGCAAAACCACGCTGGCGCTGAATATCGCCGAGCATGCCGCGATCAAGACCAAAAAACCGGTTGCGGTGTTTTCGATGGAGATGTCGGCTTCGCAGCTGGCCCTGCGTCTGATCTCCGCCAACGGCCGCGTCAATGCCACCCGCCTGCGCACCGGCCAGCTGGAAGACGAGGACTGGAGCCGGGTCAGTAGCGCGATCCGGATGATCAAGGAAACCAAGATTTTCATCGACGATACCCCCGGCCTGTCGCCCGAAAGCCTGCGCGCGAAAGCCCGCCGCCTCAAGCGCGAGCACGGTCTGGGGTTGATCGTCATCGACTATCTGCAGCTGATGGCGGTGCCCGGCAACAGCGAGAACCGCGCGACCGAGATCTCCGAAATATCGCGCTCGTTGAAAGGGCTGGCGAAAGAACTCAGTGTCCCGGTGATCGCGTTGTCGCAGCTTAACCGCTCGCTGGAAACGCGCGCCGACAAGCGCCCGGTGATGGCCGATCTGCGCGAATCGGGCGCTATCGAACAGGACGCCGACATGATCGTTTTCATCTACCGGGACGATTATTACAACAAGGAAAACTCGCCGGACAAGGGGCTCGCAGAGATCATCATCGGCAAACAGCGTAACGGCCCCACCGGTTCGTTCAAGCTCAAATTCTTCGGCGAGTACACGCGGTTCGATAATCTGGCGTTCGATTCGATGGGGAGTTTCGAATAGCAGAGCAGAAGTGGAAACGATGGCTTCATCCACGTGAAGCGCAAATTCAAATCAGTCATTCCGAATTTCACGCGTCCGCGATGAAAGCAGTCATGCCGCCTTAACAGAGTCGTGCCGGATAGTGCAACGTGGAAAGCCAACAGAAGACCATATGCCTGCGCAGTTACACCCTGTGTGCGGGACGCGAGGGCATTCTGCGGCTCAATCCCACCAGCGCAATGACACCGAATGCGGCCCCTCCGTAGAATGTGAAGGATGCGCCCAACCGGTCCCATAGCAGCCCGGCCACGACGCTGGCGACCAGCATCGACAGACCGCTGACCAGATTGAAAAAGCCGAAGGCCGTGCCGCGCAGATCGGTCTCGGCGGTCTGCGCCACCATCGCCGCCAGCAGCCCCTGGGTCATGCCCATGTGAATGCCCCACAGCGCCACGCCGACCAGCACCGCTGCCCAATGATCGCTGTTGGCCAGGACCAGATCCGCAGCGATCAACACGGCGAGCCCCCAGGCTAACAGCGTCTTCTGGTTCATACGGTCGGAGAGTTTGCCGAATGGATACGCGCAGCCCGCATAGACCAGGTTCATCGCCACCATCACCAGCGGTACCAGCGCTACTGAAATGCCGGTCTGCGCGGCGCGCAGCACCAGAAACGCTTCGCTGAACCGGGCCAGCGTAAACACGGCACCAATCCCAACCACCCACCAGTACGCCGGGCTGAGTCGTTTGAGATTTTCGCGGCGGATGGGATTGGTCTTTTTCTCGCCCTCAGACCGCTGCGGTTCGTGAACGCCGAAGATCAGCAGCGCCACCGCCAGCAGTCCCGGAATCACCGCAACCCAGAACACGGCCCGGAAGTCATTGGCCCACAGCAGCATCAAGCCCACCGCAAACAACGGGCCCAGGAATGCTCCCACGCTGTCCAGGGATTGCCGCAGCCCGAACGCGGCGCCGCGAATCTCCGCCGGTACGATATCTGCCAGCAGCGCATCGCGCGGCGCGCCGCGGATGCCCTTGCCGATACGATCAAAAAAACGTGCGGTCAGCACAACCCCGATGGAAGGTGCCAGCGCAAACAGCGGTTTGGTCAATGCGCCCAGCGCATACCCAAACACCGCCAGCGCCTTGCGCTTGCCCAGATAATCGCTGAGCACGCCGGAAAAAACTTTCGCGATCAGTGCGGTCGATTCGGCCACGCCCTCGATCAATCCCACCATCAGCGCACTGGCGCCGAGCGTCCCCACCATGAACAGCGGCAGCAGGCTGTGAACCATCTCCGATGAGATATCCATCAGCATGCTGACGAAACCAAGCGCCCAGACGCCGGGAGGAATGTTGATCAGTGAACGTTGGGTGCTGCGATCCATTGATTGAAATCTGCTCGATCCACTCGTGAAGGGAAAACTCAAGCGGGTATCGGGCGCCGAGAATAAAACAGATCCACTACCCATGGCGGCTAGCAGCTTATTGGAAAACGAACAAAATTCCGTATGCCTGCCGACCTGCGTTAGCTTGTATCGACCGAAGCCCACGGATCGAGCGAAGATATCAGGATGAGCAAAGACATCGATCACACGATGGAAAACGAGGATGCTTACCCGCGTTCGCAGTCATACAGTGGCGATCGGCAGTTGGACCGAACATCGCGACCAGCTAGGCAGATGGCTCGGCGCGCTGCGCTGCGCTCAACGCCTCGCTGACCATTGACCCTGTCTGGATGTGGGGCCTTAAACCTGCTTTCATTGGATTTCTGGTAGTCCTTGCTGCGTCGCCGCTTCTCGTTGTGTTTCCACACGTCGCCAACGCATTGAACGTGGATATCTCAAAGACGGCTGTCGTTGTGATGGCTTGCCTGGTTTGGGCGTCCGGAACTTCGGCCTATCTCTTTGCGCGGCGGTCCGGTGTTCTGGATGAGCGTGATGGCCTTCCGAGAAGGAAAACACGCCCGAAAAGAAAGATATCGCTCGTAGGCAGGATGTTCGGTGCCGAGGACGATGTAGCGATACGGGCAAGAGTTCAAAGCGCTATGAAGCGCAAAGCGGAGAGTGGGCGCGCATGCGCTATGGAGAGATTGACCCGACCGACCCGCGCTTGCCGGATCGGGTAGTGCGGGAGGTCGCCACGGCCGGGCGCGCGACTGAATTGAACCGTCAAGCCCTGGAAACGATCGATCGCAACATCGTCGAAGGCCCCGTCGTGCTCGCTGCGCAATATCAGTCTGGCTACAAACGCAACGGTTTTGGAGATTTCGGGTCGGAGCTGGATTCAGTGGCGACGGCGCTCACCCCCCAACACGCTGGAAGCCTCCAACGGCAGGCAATATATGCGCGATGCGCAAGGGCAGGGGTCGCACGATGGCGAGCCGGCAAAAGCGATCCTGGCGCTGGAATTGGAAGCGACGCGCGAGCGGCTGGCCCCGGTCATGGCACAGCACCAACAATAGTTAGCTGCTAAAAGTAGCCTTGCCTGATCGTACGTAATAACGTACGCTTATCTCCGGTGCAATTTGGAGACTCCACATGACAACCCTCACCGCTAGCGAAGCGCGTGCCAACCTTTATCGCCTGATCGATGAGGCTGCAGAGTCGCACGAGCCCATCACGATTTCCGGCAAACGCGGCAATGCTGTATTAGTTTCGGCGGAGGATTGGGCTGCGATCCAAGAGACGCTGTTCTTACTCTCGGTGCCGGGCATGCGCGAGTCCATCAAGGCCGGTATGGCCGAGCCGATAAAGGACTGCGCCGGGAAACTTGACTGGTGACTTGGCGACTCATTTACACCAGGCAGGCCCAAAAAGATGCGCGCAAACTTGCATCAGCCGGACTCAAGGACAAAGCGCAACTCCTGCTCGAGATTGTCGTAATCAATCCATTCCAAACTCCACCGCCCTACGAAAAATTGGTGGGAGATCTTGCGGGTGCATATTCGCGGCGCATCAACATCCAGCATCGGCTGGTCTATCAAGTGCTGGAGCACGATCGGGTCGTCAAGATCTTGCGGTTGTGGACACACTACGAGTAGCAGCTAACAATTCATTCAAGCCGAACCCGAATGCGCCTGGGGGCGGCTTATTAAACCATCCGTTAGTAAAGCCTCACGCTTTTGCATAGGAACAAGTCGGCGTGCCGAAGAATCCGACGACGATGGCCGGTAGTTTTTGCAATCTGTGCATGACGCGTTCAACGCTGTCCTTGAGCTCTTGTTTGGTTTGAACCGTTGCCTTGGCCACTCTGGTTTTGATGTGCGCCCATGCCAGCTCGTCGGGGTTCAACTCGGGCGCATAGGGAGGCAAGAAAAATAGCTCAATGGCGTCACTGTTCTCCTGAACAAAGTGCTGCACCAGCTTGGCTTTGTGCATGGGGTGCCCGTCAACGATCAAAAAAATCTTGCGCGTCATGCCTGTGATCAATCGCTTGAGAAACTCACGAAACACTGTGGCGTTCACCCCACCCTCCACGGTCATGAAGCGAAACAGGCCTTGAGCGTTGACCGCCGAGAGCATGTTTAACGAAAAGCGTGCCCCTGTCGCTTGCACGATGGGTGTCTCGCCCACAGGGGCCCAACTTGTTCCCGCATGGTGGTCTGAGCGTATACCCGCTTCATTGGCAAAAAACACCACAGCGCCTTCTCGCTTGGCGCGTCTGGCAATCTTTGGATACTCCTTGGACCGCCAAGTCTGGACCAACTCCGGGTTTTGCTGCCACGCCCGGTACAACGGTCGCTGAGGACTAAAGCCCAGTCGCTTCATCAAACGCCCAACCGACA
>JAYVSK010000097.1:0-9269 GCA_043775395.1 Lysobacter sp.
GAGGCACGGTTATGGCTTACTCGGTAGCGCTTTGCGGATTGACTGCCCGGGATTCAAGACTCCTTGAGATCGTCATCAACCGCGCCAACAAAGGCCGGCACACCTTCCATGCCTCTCAAGCCGAGAACGCCCAATCGCCGCGGGTCGCCATTGTCGACGCCAGCTCTCCGGTGTCTTTGGAGATGTATCAGAGCCTGCGCAAGCGCTATCCGGAACTGCTTGCGATCACTATCTCCGATCACGGCATGGCCGGCGACACTCGCTACCGTATCGAGCGCAAATCCCTGTTTTTGCAGGTCATGCGGGTACTCGAAGATCTGGCCGAGCATGAATTCACCGGCACCAAGGTCAGCTCGCATCCCACTTTGGCTGCACAGCAAGCGAATACCGCATCGTCGCTGGCCGCCGCCGCCGACAGCGCCTTCGTAGCCGGCAAGGCTGGGCAACCGCAGCCGCTCAGCGCGCTGGTTGTCGACGACAGCCTGACCGTGCGCGAACAGATGCGGATGGCGCTTGAGCGCCTGGGTATCGCCTGCGACCAGGCGGACAGCGCCGAAGCGGCGATGCAGTTCCTGCAGCACAACAATTACAACCTCGCCTTTCTCGATGTGGTGATGCCGGGCACCGATGGTTATGAACTCTGCCGCAAGATCAAGCAGAACAGCTACACCCGGCTGATGCCGGTGCTCATGCTCACCAGCCGTTCCTCGCCGTTCGACCGCGCCCGCGGCGCGCTGTCCGGCTGCGACAGCTATCTCACCAAACCGATCACATGGGACACCTTCAGCCAGTCGGTCGACAAGGCGCTGATGAAGCATTTCCGCAACGACCGCGCGCAGATGATCGCCCGCGGCTACCGCACCTGATACCAACGCGATCCGGCCTGTGGGGATAGGCCTATCGTGCGATCGTCAATCGATCACCAAGTCACTGCAACTTTTTTTCTACAATCAATGCCGGGCCAGAACGGTTCGACTGGGGAATAAATGTACAAGCGTTCATTGCTTTCAGCCGCCATATTGCTGCTGGTCGCGCAGCCCGCCTGCGCAGAAATCGTGCTGGGTACAGTCGGTAACACTGAAGTGAAATTTGAGGGCCTCGTACAGGCCGACTATGATTTCTTCAACAGCGACCGCGCACAGATCGACGATCAGTCGGAAGTGCGCCGCGTTGAACTGATCCTCAAAGGCAAAAACGGTTCTTTCGACTGGGTCGCCGGTTATGACGCCAAAGCCGATAAATGGTTGGATCTGAACGCCAGATATGCGATCAACGACAAGATCGGTGTGCGCTTCGGCCAGTTCAAACAGCCGATCGGGTTGGAAGAGTTGGGCAGCGTGCGATACAACGATTTCGTTTCCAAAGCAATGATCACGAACAGTTTCGCAGTGTCGCGTCGTCTTGGTGCACAGTTCGAAACCAACGGCAAACAGTGGACACTCAACGCAAGCGCGTTCGGCGCCGAACTGACCCGCAATCGCGCACATGGTTCCGGTTACGGCCTGCGCGGCACCTACACTCCAGTGCTGCAGGATGCCGATACTGTGCATCTGGGCGTGTCCTATTTGAACTACGACACGCCCGACGACACCAAGAGCTTCAGTGCGCGTCCTGCGGATCTGTCGCTGGTGCGTCTGATCAACACAGGCGGTTTGCTCAGGGCCGACCGCGTATCGACGGTCGGGCTTGAAGCCGCTTGGCTGCATGGCCCGTTCAAACTGCAGGGCGAATACATGCAGGCCCAAGTCAAACGCTATGCGCCGTCGACGAATTTCGGCGCCAACGGCTGGTACGTCTCCGGGCTGTGGAATGTCGGTGGCCAGACATGGGGATACAAGAATGGCGTCGTCAAAACGCCGACTGTTTCAGACGCAGACATGTGGCAGTTGGGCGTGCGCTACGACAATCTGGACCTGGATAACGGCAGCGTGTTGGGCGGCACCGAAAAAGACCTGACCGTCGCCGTCAACTATTACTGGCGCGCCAACATCAAAGTCGCTCTGGACTACACCAAGGTCAACTCAGACCGTCGTGGCTTGAGCGACGACCCCAATGTACTTCAAGCTAGACTGCAGCTCTACTGGTAACCCGTACAGGGCAGCATATGGTTACTCCATCTCCCAACTACTTTCGCCACAATTCTGCACAGCTCATCGATTCCAGCTCAAGCCCACCCCACACCATACGCACAGCCCGATTCTGATACCAAGGACACATGACCATGCCCAAGATCCTCATCTGCGATGACTCAGCCGCAGAACTCGCCAACCTCCGCAGCATCCTCACCGACGCCGGCTGGCATTCGGTGACCGCCTCCAATGGCTGCGAAGCCGTGCAGAAAGCCTCGTCCGAGAAGCCATCGCTGATTTTTCTGGACATCATCATGCCGGACATGGACGGATACGAGGCTTGCCGGCTACTGCAGGCAAATCCGGATACCAAAACGATTCCGGTGGTGTTCGTCTCCAGCAAGAACCAGAAGGCAGACCAGATCTGGGCGAAGATGCAGGGCGGCAAGGCTCTCATCGGCAAGCCCTACTCCGCCGACCAGATTCTAGATACGCTGAAGGCCTACGGCTGAGCATGTCCACCATCGACGCGACCAGCGCAGGTTTCATTCCGCCGGCACGTCCAGACGCGCCTCGCATCGCGTTCAGGCCGCATGGCGTGTTGCCTTGGCTGCTGCTGCCGAAAGGAATGCCGCTTCAGGTCCTGATCGAAACTAGTGCGGTACGTGTACCCAACACGCAGCGTTGGTTTCAGGGGGTGGTCAGCCAGCGCGGCAACTTGCTGCCTGTGTTCGATCTCGCCGCTTGGGCGGGGTTGCCGGACGAGGCCGATGCAGAACGGAAAATTATCGCGATCGGCCTGGGCGCGCAGGCGTGCGCGATGCTCTGCCCGGTCACGCCCACGCTGTTGAGGATCGCTGCCGAAGACGCGGCACCGAGCGAGGACGGCGCGTTTTCGCCGTTCCTGGGCCGAAGCTACGCAAGCGCCTTGGGGAGGGCGCGCGAATTCGATATCCAACGCTGGCTGGCGACTGCGGCGCAGCGGATCTCCGTCAACACTGCAGCATAAAAAAACAATAACGTACGCGGCACGGCACGCCGACACGTATCCAGACATTCGTTTCAAGAGGACACATCATGGCCAGCTCTTCTTCTTCCTTCCTTGGCAGCATTCGCGGACGGCTCATTGCTGGCAGCTCGGCGCTGGCGTTGATCCCGCCACTCTTGCTGACTGCAGGACTTTCTTACTATGCGGTCACGCAGGCGAAACAGTCGCTGCGCGAACGTACCGATGCACAGCTCTCATCTATTCGCGAAGGCAAACGCGCCGAAATCAGCGGGTATTTCAACGGACTCTCTGGCAACGTGCGCCTGATCGCCGGGGTGGACGAAGTGAAAGCAGCATTGAAGGCCGCATCGGCAACACAGCCTCAGTTAGAGACATCAATGGGCGTCAATCTGGACGCCGCGCGCGAACGCTTGAAAACATATTATCGCGATCAGTTCGGCGAACAATTCTCCGCGCGTAACAATGGGCAGAAGATCGACATTGAGAAACTCGTCGACACCCTTCCCGCACGAACGGTTGCCTCACAGTATGTTTACATCGCAGCGAATCCCAACCCGCTGGGAAAAAAGAACGAACTGAACGCCGCAAGCGATGGCTCTGCATACAGTCAGATGCATGCGCAATTTCATTTGTTCGCCAAACAATTGGTCGACAACTATAAAATATATGACTTGTTTCTGGTCGACACCGACGGCAATGTCGTCTACACGTACTTTAAAGAACTCGACTACGCTACCAACCTCAGTAACGGCCCTTGGGCAAAAACAGGCCTGGCAAGTGCTTACACCTTAGCGCTTGCTTCAAAAGACACGAAGAAAGTATTTCTGACCGACTATGCGACCTATCGCCCTTCTTACGACGATGCCGCATCGTTCATGAGCGTTCCGGTGATCGATAACGGCGTGACGCTTGGCGTGTTGATTATCCAGGTGCCCATCAACGAAGTCGACAGCATCATGACTTACGCCGGCAAATGGAAAGAATCCGGGCTTGGTCAAACTGGTGAAAGCTGGCTTGTGGGACCGGATCGCCGCCCGCGTTCCAATTCGCGCTTCATGGCCGAAAACCCCAACAGCTTCGTCGC
The DNA here is from genome assembly GCA_043775395.1 of Lysobacter sp. Taxonomy (GTDB): domain Bacteria; phylum Pseudomonadota; class Gammaproteobacteria; order Xanthomonadales; family Xanthomonadaceae; genus Lysobacter_I. The sequence goes on from JAYVSK010000097.1 coordinate 4,163, forward strand.
TTTACAGCGCACCCGAGGGCGTGCGCCAGCTGAAATCGCAAGCATGGCTAGCCGCAAATCAACCGTCGGCATCATGACCGTGAAAACCGAAGCGGTCGCGCGGACACAGGCGGGCGAGACCGGCCTGCTGTCGTTCACGGATTACCGGGGCGTTGACGCGCGGGCAGCTTATTCTCCCTTCGACGTGCTCGGTTTACGCTGGGGCATCATCACCAAGATCGACAATCAGGAAATCAATGCGCCCATCGTTCAACTGACCCGACAGATCATGATCGCGGCAGCCGTCGCACTAGCGGTGCTTGGCGCCATCGCACTACTAATGGGTCTGCGGCTTGCGCGATCGATCAACGTGCCGCTGGCGCAGGTGCAGGACACGGTGCAGAAAGTCAGCGCTGGCGATCTTGGCGCCCGCACCGGCCTGCAGTCAAAAGACGAAATCGGCCAACTCGCACAAGCCTTCGACGGCATGCTCAACGATAAAGTGGCCGAGCTTGCGCGCGCACAGCAGGAAAACGAAGGCCTCAACAACTCGGTGATCGAGATCATGATGTCGGTCGCCCAGCTCGCGCAGCGCGACCTGGATGTGAAAGTACCGGTGTCTGAAGACGTGACCGGCGCGGTCTCGGACGCCATCAACATGATGACCACCTCGACCGCGCGCGCACTGCGCGAGGTCAACACCATTTCGGCGCAGGTGTCCGAGAGTTCGGGCAAAGTCAAACAGCGCGCCGACAATGTCTACAAACTTGCCGACGAAGCCAGCAACCAGGCCAATGCGGCATCGGCAGAATTGAGCACCACCGCCAGCGCGCTGCGTCAGATCGGCGAGCAGGCGCAGGGCGCGGGCCGCGAGGCGGAACGCGCGCTGGTCACCACCAATGAAGCCATGGCGGTCGTACGCGCCACGGTGGAGGGCATCACCAACTCGCGCGATCAGATCCGCGAAACCGAAAAACGCGTGAAGCGGCTGGCCGAGCGTTCGCAGGAAATTTCCTCGGCGGTGAACATCATCGGACAGATCGCGGAGCGCACCTCCGTATTGGCGCTTAACGCGTCGATGCAGGCGGTGGCGGCAGGCGAAGCCGGACGTGGTTTCGCAGTGGTGGCGGACGAAGTGAAGCGGCTTGCGGAAAACGCTCGCGAAGCGACGCAGCAGATCGCCGGGTTGGTCAGCGCGATCCAGACGGATACCACCGAAACGCTGCAAGCAATGAACGGCACCATCACCCAGGTCGTCGATATCACCCGGCTCGCCGACAAGGCCGGCGCGCAGATGAACGAGAACCGCGAAGCGACCGAAGCGCTGGTAAATTCGGTGCGCAGCATTTCAATTGCGACCCAAGCCCAAGGCGAAGCCTCGCAGCGTCTGCTGGCGCGTGCTTATGATTTGATTAGCGCTTCGCAGAACACGCTGGAGGAAATCGAACAGCAGCGTGGCGATACACAGACGCTCACCGAATCGGCCTCGGCGCTGGTGCGCACGGTGTCGGAATTCCGTCTGCCCGGTTGACTCCGGGCTACGGAACCGCATCGAAACGCCATACGCCACACCGACCAGGAACTACGCCATGTCACCGCTCCCCGGCAGCGCAGAGATCATCCAAGCGCCAGCGCAGTACCGCTCGCAGCTCGACACCTTGGTGTCTTTGCTGCAGGTGGCCAACGCCGTGCCCGACATGGCCGACCCCATCCTGCTGGGGCAGATGGTCGAAACCCTGCAGGAAGGCGCGACCGCTGCGCCCCTGCCCGGTGTACCCGATCTGCTGCGCAGCTGGAAAGCGGCGTTGCAGGATCTGGGCCGCAGCGGTCAAGGCCTCAGCCCGCACGATCTGGTCCAGATGACGCTGTGGTTCATCGGCCTGCAGGAACACGCCGCCGGTCGCTTGGACCGCGAAGGCCGACACATGCTGGCGCAATTGCCCGAAGCCATCGCCTGGCTGCCGAGGCTTTCATCCAATTTCACCCATGCGGTCGCGCGACGGCTCGATGCCGGCGCGACGCACACTGCAGCGTCAGCATCTTTCGACGCTTTCGATACTGCCGGATCGATGCAGGCAGCCGACGCGTCGCGGCCGGCTGCGGACGCCTCCGCCTTCGTGTTCGACGAGCCGCAGCCAAGCGCAGCGGTAGTGGAATTCGAAACCGCTATCGACACCACTCCGTCTGAAGAGCCGCCATTCGTTGAAATTGCGAACGATGCAGCTGGTAACGTCAGCCATGACGTTGCGGCGACAGATGTTGCGGCGGCAGATATTGTGGCGACAATTGCCGACGGCGCGTTGATACAGCACACCGATGCGTCGATGATCGATGCATCCAGTACTGATCCACATCACACATCTGCAAATCACGCGCTTCTTGATGCGTTGTCTCCCGATCAGTCATCCATTTGGATCGGTCAGGAAGAACTCGATCTCACCCGTCAGGCGATCGTAGAACAGGTGCTGCCGCTGGCCCAAGCCTGGGCGGAGATGGCGGACGCGGAGGCCAGCGCGCCGATCGTCGAAGAACTGGCCTACCAGTGCCTGCTGATCGTCAACGTGCTGGAATTGATCGGCACGCCCGCACTTGCGCACGGCATGAGTGCGGTCCGCGACGGCATCGAGCGTCTCGACCCGGCGGTGGCTCCGGAAACCGTTGCGATGTGGTGCAGCGCCCTGCTCGGTACGATCGAACAACCCGACCGCGATTCCGCCGATCTGCTGGTTTCGGTCGCACCGACGCTGTCGGGTCTGGACGATGCCTGGGTACGCGCGCTCGGCGACGAAATGGCGCGGATCGTCGTTGGTTTCGATCCCGCCTTGATCGCACAGCGCAAAACGCTCGCCACGTTCGATGACATCGGTCTTGCGCCCGCAGACGACGTGCTGCCGAATGTGCTCGACGGCATGTATCGCGAGCTGCCTGGTAATACCGCACGCCTGGGTGCGTCGATCCGCGCGCTTGCCGATACCCGTTCGCCGGAGCCCATCGATGAAGCGCGACGCGTCGCGCATACGCTCAAGGGCGACGCCAACACCGTGGGCATCCGCGGGCTGGCCAACCTTACGCATGCTCTCGAAGACATTCTGATCGTGCTGGCGAAGCGCCCCGATCTGCTCAACGACGCCTGCGCCGATCTGCTGACCTCTGCCAGCGACTGCGTCGAAGAAATCTCCGACCATCTGCTGGGCCGCGGCCCCGCGCCGGACAATGTGCTCGACATCTATCAGCATGTCCTCGACACCGCGAACGCGCTGGCCGACGGTGCGCAGGCGCCGTCGCAGCCGCGCTCGCAGGCGATAATTCCGCGTGCGGAACAACCGCAGACAGAAGCCGTGACCGCACCCGAGCCAGCCACTGTGCTGCCCGGACCAGCAACCGCAATGCCGGGGGCGCCCACGACTGCCGTGCTGCAGCCCAGCGCGCCTGCGATGCCCGCCGGCGATACCGGCATAGCAGCCAGCGGCATGGTGTCCAGCGGCATTCAAAGCCTCAACGTCCCCAGCACGCTGCTGGACGAACTGCAGCGTTTGGCAGGCGAAACATTGGTCACCTCGCGCCAGATCGACCAGCAGCTTGATGGTCTGGGCTCGATCCAGCGCGACCAGCGCCAGGGCGTGCGCTATACCCACGAACTCATGGGCAGGCTCGACGATCTTGTTGCGCTGCGCGGCGCGGCGCTGCAGTCCACCGCGCAGAAAGCCGGCGCCGATCTCGACCCGCTCGAGATCGACCAATACAACGAACTGCACGTGATCTCGCGCCAGCTGCTGGAAGCGCACGCCGACAGCAGCGAATTCCAGCGCCGCATCGAGCGCACCATGAATGCGCTTGCCGACCTGCGCAACGAACAGGAACAGCTCAACCGCGATCTGCAGCGCACTATCCTGCGCACGCGCACGGTGCCGTTCGGCCAAGTTGCGCAGCGTCTGCAGCGCATCGTGCGCCAGACCGCGAAGCAGGTCTTCAAGCAGGTAGAGCTGGACATCGTGGGCGAGGACATTCCCGTCGATGCCGAGCTGCTGGAACGCATCGTCGAACCGCTTGCGCATCTGCTGCGCAACGCGATCGACCACGGTATCGAAACATCGCAGGAACGCCTGGCCGCAGGTAAACCCGAGCAGGGCCGCATCGTGCTGCGCGTAGGTCTGCAGGGCGACGCCGCGATGATCGAGCTGCAGGACGACGGCCGCGGGCTCGACTTGGACGCGATCCGTACGCGTGCGGTCGCTGCCGGCCTGCTCACGCCCGAACAGGCGGTCGACGAACGCCAGCTCACCCGCATGATCCTGCTGCCGGGCTTTTCCACGCGCAGCGCCGCCACCGAAGTGTCGGGGCGCGGCATCGGCATGGACGTAGTCAACCAGCGCATCGCCGCGCTGCGCGGCGTGTTGACCATCAGCACCGAATCCGGCCGCGGCACCCGCGTGCAGATGCGGCTGCCTGTTACCCAGACGCTCGCCAACGTCATCGTCGCGCGCGGACAGCGCCAGGTCAGCGCGGTAGTCGCGGCCTCGGTCGAGCGCGTGGTCAGTTTCGCTGCCGGCGAATGCCGCTATGAAGACGGCCAGCTGCGCGTCGCCCTCGACGGCGAGCTGCTGTCGGCACTGCCGATCGAAGCGTTTTACGGGGAATCGGCCGACTTTTCGATGTGGGTCGGCGCCACCGGCGTCGGTTTATATGTGCGCGATGCGGACGGCAAAGGCAACGTGGTACTGGTCCGCGGCATCGACGAAGTCCGCAGCGTCGTGGTCAAACCGATCAGCGCCTATCTGCCGCCCATTCCCGCAGTCCGCGGCATCACCCAGCTGGGCGACGGTGGCCTCGCGCCGGTGATCGATCTCGACGTCCTGCTGCAATCCGCGCAGCAGAGCCATTTCGATACCGCCAGCCTCTCGCTCACCGCCGCTCCCGTGACCCGCATAGTCGTCGCCGACGACTCGCTCAGCGTGCGTCGCGCGCTGGAACAGCTGATGCAGGACGCCGGTTTCGAAGTCGCCACTGCACGCGACGGCTTCGAAGCGCTCGCGGCAATCCAGGCCAAACCCACGCACGCCCTGCTGGTCGACATGGAAATGCCGCGCATGAACGGTCTGGAAGTCGCCCGCAACCTGCGCAACCACGC
>JAYVSK010000098.1:0-3928 GCA_043775395.1 Lysobacter sp.
GGCAATGCCGGGACCGCGACCGAGGCCAAATGCCGCAATGTCGACGTGAAAGTAACCGATATCGATGGTCTCGTCGCACTCGTTCGCGCCGAACGTGTCGAGGTCACCATCGTCGGCCCCGAAGGCCCGCTGGTCGCGGGCGTCGTCGATCGTTTCCGCAGCGAAGGCCTGCGCATCTTCGGGCCGACCGCTGCCGCCGCGCAGCTGGAAGGCAGCAAGGCGTTCGCGAAAGATTTTCTCGCCCGCCACGGCATCCCGACGGCTTACTACGCGGTCCATACCGATGCCGATGCTGCGCTGGAATACGTACGGCGCACAGGCGCACCCATTGTGGTGAAGGCCGATGGCCTCGCGGCCGGCAAAGGCGTGATCGTGGCGATGACGCTGGAAGAAGCGGAAGACGCGGTACGCGATATGCTGTCGGGAAATGCCTTCGGCAGCGCCGGTTCGCGGGTGGTGATCGAGGAATTCCTCGAAGGTGAGGAAGCCAGCTTCATCTCGATGGTCGACGGTAAGACCGCGCTGCCGATGGCCACGTCGCAAGACCACAAGCGCGTTGGCGATGGCGATACCGGCCCGAACACCGGCGGCATGGGCGCGTACTCGCCCGCGCCTGTGGTCACGCCCGAGGTGCATGCGCGGGTGATGCGCGAGGTGGTGGAACCGACCGTCCGTGGGATGGCCGCCGACGGCGTGCCGTTCACCGGCTTCCTGTATGCCGGGCTGATGATCGATGCCAGCGGCGCACCGAAGGTGATCGAATTCAACGTGCGCTTCGGCGATCCCGAAACCCAGCCGGTGATGCTGCGGCTGCAGTCGGATCTGCTGGATCTGGTGGATGCGGCGATCGACGGACAGCTGGCGCGGGCCGAAGCGCGCTGGAACCCGAGGCCTTCGCTCGGCGTAGTGATGGCGGCAGCGCATTATCCGGACATGCCCAAGCGCGGCGATGTAATCCGCGGACTGGAGATTTCACCCCCGGTGGGCAGCAAAATCTTCCATGCCGGAACCGCATTCGACGCCGATGGCCGCGTGGTCACCGCCGGCGGCCGTGTGCTGTGCGTGTGCGCGCTGGGCGATACGGTCAGCGAAGCGCAGCGCGAGGCATATACAGTGCTCGCCCCGATTGCATGGGAGGGTGAGTTCCACCGCCGCGACATCGGTTGGCGGGCAATCGCACGCGAGAGCTGAGCGCGCACCGCCTGAAAATTAGCGTCCGCGCTTGGTCGTTTTCGCAGGGGCCTGATGTTTCGCCAGTTCGTCGATCAAGCTGCGGACCAGTTTCCGCTGCGCGCCGGTCAGCTTCAGGAACGCATCGATCGCAAGCTGATCGTGCGGATTGATCCGATATTCGCTGCGCTGCTCGCGGACTTTGCGGCCTTGGTCGCCGTACTGCAGTTGCTGAGGCTCGATCGAGAGCATTTTTGCCAGCGCGCGCAGATTCGCCTGCCGCGGCATCGCACGGCCGTTGAGCCAGCCGGAAATCGCCTGTTGCGATACCGGTTCGCCGCCGAACCGGGCGAGCAGTTTAACGAGTTCGGCCGGGCTCTCGCTCATGCCGGCCTGGCGAAGTGCGGCGCGGAGGCGCTCGCTGAAGGCATCTTGTTCGGTTTTCATGCGCCGACGTTAAGTCGGCGTCGGGCACGATGTGAAAGACGTGGTTGGCGACAATACTCAATCTATGTTGTCGTACGGGATGAGGCTTCAGTGCCGTGCACATCAGCCCTTTTTTACAATACCCCCGGTCTTCACGAATTCGTCGATTACATGCCGCAAGAGCTTGCGCTGCGCTTGCGGCAACTGCAGGAAAGCCTCGATCGCCAGCTGGTCGCGCGGATCGAGCCGGTATTCCCCACGGCTCTCGCGAACGCGCTTGCCGTCATCGCCGTACTGAAGCTGCTGCGGTTCGACCGAAAGCATTTTCGCCAGCGCCCGCAAATTGGCCTGCCTTGGCATGGCGCGCCCCTTCAACCAGCCGGAAACGGCTTGCTGGGATACGGGCTGCCCGCCGAAACGCGCGAGCAGGCGGACGAGTTCGACAGGGCTCTCGACGAGACCCGCCCGTTGCAGCGCTGCGCGCAGCCGTTCGCTGAACGCGATTTGTTCATTGATCATCACCTGACGTTAGGCCGGTGCACGCCGGCGTTGGAAAGTTGTGATTTGTACGATATCAAACTTTTTGTTAGTGTGCGTGTCTTCGGCCTGATTTAAAACCACCATATCTCAAGGACCGGATCTCAACGACAACCATGGAGGGCGGCGATGTCCGGCCAGCGGGAAAGACGATACCAGTGCCGTCATGACGGGGAAGACCATGACCGGCTCTACCAGCGACTCCGGCAGCACCACGGCCGCGCCGACATAGTTCTCGACAAGCAGGGATACGGCGTGCCGCAGCGATGGGAGCATCACCGATGGCCATGAGCGCGCATGCGCCGCCGCTGCATAACGCTCTGGACTACTGCGCCCGCAAACTGCTGGCCGAACTTGCGCTTGCGCCGGACGCGCGCGCTGATGCGATGTTGGCCAATCGCCTCACCCCGACCAGCGCCGCGCTGTTGCGCTGGTGGTGCGCGGCCGAGCGATGCAAGACCCGGGTCGACAATTTTCATGCCGGCCAACGGCAGGCGATCCTGCACACGGTGATCGCGCATGAGCTGCTGCAGACAGACGATCCCGAATGGCTTTACCGCCTCGCCTGCGATCCCACGCGCGCAGCGGCCGAAGCGGCATGGGCCGATACGGCCGGCCCGGCCGCAGCGTCGACGCAGTACGCTGGCTATGTGTTGCGGATGTCGCCCGGCAGCGGATTGCGCTGGGTGGCGCAGGCATTGCTGATCTGGCAATGGGCTAACCATCTTGCCGCGCGCGCCGCAGGCCATGACGACCCGCGCTTCAGCGGCGATTTCGCGCTGCTGGCTGCCAACAGCGCGGTGCGGACACGCTTGGAAGATGCGCTGTTCGGTCCGGTCGACGCCTGTGGGCAGCGCGATGCAACGCGATCCAGCCCCGTCCGCCATGCGCAGTTGTTTCTGCCGCCATCGCTGCGCACGTTACTGTCCGAATGGCTGGATACACAAGCGCGATGCGCGAACGGCGAAAGATGCCTGCACATTATTGATGCCGTTGTTGATGCCGATACCGGAGCCGCCGCGCCACCGATCACACTGGTTGCGGGTGTCGGCGCGGGGATGCTTGCGGACAGCGGCTTGATGCGTCGGCAAGACCATTACCCGTCGCCCCAACGCACCGCGCTGCTCTGGATCGATCTGGCGTTACCGCAGGTATCCGCGACGGCTTGCATCGGTTCGACGCCGATCGTTGAATTCCCGCTGGAACGCGCGATCCGCGATGGTGCGGTGAAGCTGCCGATGCTGGAACCGACGCATCATTTGCGGATCCCACCTCTGCGCGCCACTTCGCAGCGGCGCAGGGGGCTGCGTCCATGCCTGTCGCGCGCCCATCGCAGCCTGCTAAAGCTGGGGCTGGAAGCGCTGTCGCAACGCGATGCCGGCTTCGTTGCGCTTGATCGCACGCGCAGACCACAGCTGCTGGTGCTGTGCGATACGCCGCAGCTGATCCGTGGCGCGTACCGCTCGCTCATCGAATACGGGCTGGACAGGGCCGACATCGGAAACCGTGCGATGGTCGAGACTTTTATCGATAGGTTCAGCGGCCCAACTCCGATATGCGCCATGCTCCCCGACGCGCGCATCTGCGTGATCGTGATGCTGCGCACCGGCATCGGCGCATCCACGCCTACGTCGCTGATGACGCCGGCGCTGCCGCCGCTGTGGCCTGAGCCGGATTTCACCGCGCTGCGTAGTGAGAACCGCGAGCGCTCGGCTTTGGGGCGTGCGCCCTCAAATCTGCTGGATGTGCTGTCGGTAGTGGAGCATCCGCAGTGCCATGCCGGCTATGCGGATCT
>JAYVSK010000099.1:0-10728 GCA_043775395.1 Lysobacter sp.
GGCCACGATTCCCGGGTCAGCACCACATAGGGATAACTCTTGTCGTCGCGCAGCAGTACGTTGTAGCGCGGATGCAGCGACTTGATCAGCTGGTTTTCCAGCAGCAGCGCTTCGGTCGGCGTGCGGGTGACGGTCACGTCCATCCGCGCGATCTGCGCGACCATCGATGCGGTGCGGGTGGGCAGCGCTTTGGTGAAATAGCTGGCGACCCGCTTCTTCAGCGCCGCAGCCTTGCCCACGTACAGCAAAGTGCCGTCGGCGGCGTACATGCGGTACACGCCCGGCGCGGTGGTCAGATCACGGGCATAGGCGCGGCCGTCGAACGCATCGTCGACCGAAGGGCCGATCGGACGGGTCATTCGCCGATCGGGATCTGGCGCAGGGTGCCGTCGGATGGATCGAAACGCAGCACCGCATGGGCATCGGTATCGGCGATCCAGATGATGCCGTTGACGACGGCCAGACCGGCAGCGCCATGCAGCCGCTGCGGCAGAGTGATGGTGCTCAGCTCGCCGCCGCCAAGACGCAGGGTACGCAGCTGGTCGTTGCCGCTGTCGGCCACCCAGAGCACCGGCGAGGTGCCGTCCAAGGACAGCGCCTGCGGCTGCTGCAGCAGGGCATCGCTGCGCGAACCTTCGATATTGCCGGAGCGCCACGCGCCCTGCCCGACCAGCGTGGTCACCTGACGGGTGCGCATGTGGACGCTGCGGATCGCAGAGCCTGCTTCATCGCAGACGTACAGGATCTGCTGGACGATCGCGAGCGCGCTGGGCCCGGCGAACGCTGCGGCGGCGCCCTCACCGTCGATGAGATCCATGACCCCCGAGCCGGCCAGCAGCCGCAGCGAATGCTCGCCGAGATCATAGGCCCAAATCCGGTTGTCGCCTGCAGTGGCAATACAAATCACATTCGCCGGCGACACCGCAACGGCACGCGGCTGATCCAGCGCTACCGAGCGCGGATCATGGACCAGGCCCTCGATCGGCTGACCCGGACGCCCCGCGCCGCACAGCGTGTCGACATCACCAGTGCTGAGTTTGATCCGGCGCACCGCATGGTTGCCGGTATCGGCGATGTACAGCGCATCGCGCTGCAGGCACAGGCCCTGCGGATTCTGGAACGCAGCCAGTTCCATCGGACCGTCGATGAAACCGGGACCGCCGCTGCCGAACTGGCGGTGGATGCGGCCCGAAGGCGCGCATTCCAGCACCCGGTGATGGCCGGAGTCGACCACATACAGATACTGCTGGTTGGCGGCAATGCCCATCGGAAAGCGCAGCGGCATGTCCGGCTCGCGGTTGCGGCGCAGTTCGAAAGGTTCGAGATTCAGCGACTGCGGCACTTCTTCGGCGCGGAGCTTGGCGATCTGCGCATCGAGCTCGCGCACCGGCGTATCGCCGATGATGCGGTCGCGCACCCGACCCAGGCCGTCGATCAGTACCACCGTCGGCCAGGCATCGATGCCGTAGTGCTGCCACAGCACCCAGTCCGCATCGTGGGCGATCGGGAAATCCAGCGGCGTGCGCTGCAGGCGCTTGACTACCCGCTTGGGATCGCGCTCGTGGTCGAAGCGCGGCACATGGATCGCGACCACATGCAGGTGCTCGCTATAGCGTTTGCGCAGCGTCGCAAGATCGCCCAGGCGCTGTTGGCACCAGGCCGAACCCGCGTTGAAGAAGACGAGTGCGGTGACCCGCCCGCGCAGCTGGCCCATGCGCAGCGGCTTGGCCAGATTCAGCCATTCCAGGCTGGCGGGAAATTCAGGGGCGGGCGACATATCCATAGCTTGCTGAGGATCCCTAGTCTGCGTGCGAGCGTCAACGCGCCATCATACCGGCCGGCCGGGCGCCAGCCGCACAACGATGCCTGCCGCCGCCGCATCGACCATCGCCCAGACGTTTCGGAAGTCGTCCGCGCCGCCGGTATAAGGATCGGGAATGTCGGCGCCCACGCCCTGCCCAGCCCATTCCAGCAGCAGCGCGGTCTGCGCAGCGGCACCGGCAGGCGCCATCGCCCGCACATCGCGCAGCACGCTGCGGTCGGCGCACAGCAGCCAGTCGAAGTGCTCGAAATCTGCGGCGCGCAGCTTGCGCGCGCGCTGGGCGCGGATATCGACTCCTGCCCCGGCCGCGGCTGCAACGCTGCGACGGTCCGGAGGCTCGCCGGCGTGCCAGCCGCCGGTGCCGGCGGAATCGACCTCGACCCAGCGCAATCCATGACGGTCCAGATGCGCGCGCAGCGCGCCCTCGGCCAGCGGCGAACGGCAGATATTGCCCAAACACACCATCAGCAGCCGCATGGCTCAGGTTCCGCCCATGGGGGTAGCGATCGTCGCCGCGAGATGGCGTTCGGCGCGGTCGAGGTCTTCCGGGGTGTCGATGCCCGGCGGAAACGCCGCCGGGGCGATTTCGACCGAGATCCGATGCCCGGCTTCCAGCGCGCGAAGCTGTTCGAGCGACTCGATCCGCTCCAGCGGCGACGGCGGCAGCGTCGCGAACAGCTTCAGAAAACCGGCGCGGTAGGCGTAGATACCGATATGACGCAGCCACGCCCCGTCAGGCGGCAGCGTTTCGCGATCCCGGGCGAAAGCATCGCGAGGCCAAGGCAGCGGCGCACGGCTGAAATACAGGGCATCGCCGCTGCCAGCGCGGACCAGCTTGACGGTGTTCGGGTCGAACAGCGCGGAGATATCGTCGATCGGCGTGGCCAGCGTGCTCATCGGTGCGCCCGAAGCGACCAGACTCTCAGCGACCGCACGAATACCGGCAGCCGGCGCGAACGGCTCGTCGCCCTGCAGGTTGACGACAACCACATCATCGCTCCAGCGGGCCAGCGATGCGCATTCGGCCAGACGGTCGGTACCCGACGCGTGGTCGGGCGACGTCATCGCAATGCGCACGCCGCTGCCGGCCAGCGCATCGGCGATACGCGCATCGTCGGTGGCAACCCAGACTTCGCGCGCGCCTGCGGCCAGCGCGCGGCGCGCGACGTGCAGCACCAGCGGCTCACCGCCGAGCAGGCGCAGAGGTTTGCCGGGCAGCCGCGATGCGGCATAGCGGGCGGGAATAGCGACGACGAAATCGGCGATGACTGGCATAGGGGAATGATATGCCGTGACGGGTTCTCCCTCACATCCACCTCAGGTTGAAGGGAGGATTGGAGAGGGGTGATTTATCGTGAACATCACTCACTTCCGACCTCCCCCTGCGCTTCGCGCAACGGGAGGAGCAAAAAAGTATCGGTCATCACACCAATACCCAGCGCTTCAACCGGTCCAGCAACCCCACCCAGAAGGCTTCGGGCAGCTCCGCGCGGATCGGCACGCTGTAGCAGCGCTCGCTGTCGAATCCAGCGCACTTCACCGCATCCTTCTCGGTCATCAGCACAGGCAGATCGCTGCCGAAGCGCAGATCCTCGGCGCAATAGCGATGGTGATCCGCGAACGCATGCGGCACCACTGCGATATCCAGGCTGCGCAGCATCGCGAAAAAGCGCTCCGGGTCGCCGATCCCGGCCACCGCATGCACGCGCTGTCCTGCGAACGACAGCAGCGATGCGCCGCGATGGCCTTGCAGCGGCACGGCATCCTGGGCGCACAGGCGCATCGGCCATTCGCCGAAACCGGTTTCCACTTCTTCGCCGCTTAGATTCACGACCCGAAAATCGCAGTGCTCGCCACGCTGCGGCGGCTCACGCATGGGCCCCGCCGGCAGCGGCAGGCGATTGCCGTAGCGGCGACGGCCGTCGATCACTTCGATTTCGACATCGCGCGCCAGCCGGTAATGCTGCAGGCCGTCGTCGCACACCACGATGTCGCAGCCGACGTCCACCAGCGCGCGGGCGGCGGCAACGCGGTCGCGATCCACCCGCACCGACACGCCGGTGCGACGCGCGATCAGCACCGGCTCGTCGCCACCGAGTACCGTATCGGTCGCGGCATCGACCCATCGCGCGGTGCCGGTCTGTTCGCGGCCGTAACCGCGGCTGGCGACCCCGGGCTTGTATCCCTCGGCGCGTAAACGCTCGACGATGGCGATGGTCAGCGGCGTTTTGCCGCTACCGCCGGCGATCAGATTGCCTACCACGACCACCGGCTTGCCCGCATGCCGGTTGCGCAGCATGCCCTTGCGATACAGGCCTGCGCGTGCCGCAACGACGCCCGAATACACGCCCGAAAGCAGGCGCGCGGACCACGGCGGCGTGCTGCCATCGAACCAATAGGCCGGCGGCTGTCGCCGCGCGCTGCTCATGCCTGCAGGTCTGCCGTCTCGGACTCGCGGAACTGCATCCGATGCAGATGCGCATACAGCCCACCTCTCGCCAGCAGTTCGGCATGCGTGCCCTGCTCCACCAGCCGGCCCTGATCCAGCACCAGCACCTGATCCGCGTGCTCGATCGTCGACAGCCGGTGGGCGATCACCAGCGTGGTGCGATCCGGCATCAACCGGTTCAAGGCGTCCTGCACCAGACGCTCGGATTCGGTATCCAGCGCGGCGGTGGCTTCGTCAAGAATCAAGATCGGCGCGTCTTTCAGAATCGCGCGCGCGATCGCAAGCCGCTGACGCTGGCCGCCCGACAGGCGCCCGCCCTTGCTGCCGATACCGGTATCCGCGCCGTACGACAGCTTATCGACGAACTCGCTGGCATTGGCAGCATCCAACGCATTGCGCACTGCATCTTCGCCGATATCGGCAAGCTCGCCGTAGGCCACATTCGCGGCGACGCTGCCGTCGAACAGCATCACCTGCTGCCCGACCAGCGCGATCTGGCGGCGCAGATCGGCGAGCGGATAGTCGGACAGCGTGCGGCCGTCCAGCAGAATCCCGCCGGACGCAGGCTCATAGAAACGCGGAATCAGCTTGATCAGCGTCGATTTGCCGCTGCCGGAGCGACCGACGATAGCAGTGACCGTGCCGGGCTTGGCAATGAAGCGGATGTCAGTGAGCGCCGGTTCGGTCTGCCCGGGATAACGCGCCTCAATATCGCGGAATTCAAGCTGGCCGCGCGCGCGGCCGAGCACCTGCGTGCCGGTGTCGCGCTCCTCGTCGGCATCGAGCACGCCGAACAGGCGTTCAGCCGATGCGATGCCCTTCTGCAGCATGTTCTGCACGTTGGTCAGCTGCTTCAGCGCCGGAATCATCGCCATCATCGACATCATCAAGGTCACGAAACCGCCGGCGGTCAAGCGTCCGGCCGCCGCTTCGCGACCCGCGAAAAACAGCAGCAGCGCAAGACCCACCGCGCCCATCAGCTGCACCACCGCTGAGGATATGCTGCGGGTGGACTCGACCTTCATCGACAGGCGCAGATTCTCATCGGCCAGTGCGGCATAGCGCGACAGTTCGACCTCTTGGGCGCCGTAAATCTTCACTTCCTGCTGGTTGTTCAGCGTCTGATCCGCCGCCTGCAGCAGCTTTCCGCCGCTTTCCTGCACGCGGTGGCTGAAACGGCGATAGCGCTTGGCGACCCTGTCCATCAGCACTGCCAACGGTGGCGCCATGATCAGGATGGCGATGGTCACCTGCCAACTGGTCCACAGCATCACTACCAGCGCGCCGAGTATTTGCAGCGATTGCTGCAGCATCACTTTGGCGGCATCGACGGCGGCATTAGCGACCTGGTCGCTGTCTGAACCCAGACGCATCAGCATCGACGGCACCGGCTCGCTGTCGAAGCGCAGCCCCGGCAGACGCAGATATTTGCCGAGCACGCGCACGCGCAGATCGCGGGCGATGCTGCGCGCGGATTTGCCCATGCACACATCGGTGATGTAGCCGGCGATACCGCGCACCACGAACAGGCCGACGATCGTCAGCGGCAAAACCATGCTGAGCTGGGCGTTCTTGCGGATAAAGGTCTCGTCGACCACCGGCTCCATCAGTTTCATGAAGGCAGAGCCCGCCGCCGCCTCGATCAGCATGCCGGCCAGCGCCAGCAGCAGCAGATTGCGATACGGCCCTGCGAATCCCAGCAGCCGGCGGTAGATCGGCCACGCCGGGGCGCGGTCGGGTTTGCTCACTTGCGCGTCTCCGTCGCCGCCTTCGCGGACGCAACCTGCGCGGAAGCGCGCTGCTCAGGCGCGGTCGCGATGTTGATCTGGCGGAATCCGAGCTGGCCCAATGCATCCAGCGCCGTCACCACCGACTGGTGCGGCGTGCGTCCATCGGCGCGCAGCAGCACCGGGCGCTTGCGGTCGCTGCCGGCCACTTCAACGATGGTGCGCTTCAGCGATTCGACATCGGTACGCAGCGCCTCGCGGTCCTGCACGAAATAACGGCCCTCCGCGTTGACCAGCACGCTCAGCGCCTTCGAAGAGGTTTCGCTGGGTTCGCCGTTCGCCTTGGGCAGCTGCAGTTTCAGGACCGAGCGCGCATCGAACGTGGTGGTGACCACGAAAAAGATGATCAGCACCAGGATCACGTCGATCAGCGGAATCAGGTTGATCTCAGGCTCGTCGTCGGCGCGGAAATCGCGGATGCGCATTGCGATCAGGCCCCGGAGACCGGCGGCGTCATGCCGCGCGCACCCGCTGACATAGGTGCTGACGCATTGCGCGGTGTATCCAGCGTATCGAGCAACTGGATCGCCTCATGCTCCATATCGACGATGTAACCGGCGATGCGTCCGCGGAAATAGCGGTGGAACATCAGCGCCGGGATCGCGACGATCATGCCGGTGGCGGTGCAGATCAGCGCCTTGCCGATGCCGCCAGCGAGCTGGTTCACATCCCCAAGGCCACTGTCGAGGATGCCGAGGAACATCTGGATCATGCCGACCACCGTGCCGAACAGCCCCAGCAGCGGACCGGCGGCGGCAATGGTGCCCAGCCCGTTCAGAAAGCGCTCCATGCGGTGGACCAGATGACGGCCCACATCCTCGATACGCTCACGGATCTGGTCGCGCGGGCGGTGGCGCACATCCAGCGCAGCGGCGAGAAGCGCGCCCAACGGCGAAGTACGGCGCAGCGAGTCGATGTGGGTGGGATCAAGGTTGCCGCGCGCGGCCCAGGCCCGGACTTCGGCACCCAACCCGGCCGGCAACACGGTCTTGCGGCGCAGACTCCAGAACCGCTCCAGAATGATGCCCAGCGCCACCACCGTCAGCAGCAGCAGGGGAATCATCGGCCAACCGCCGGCTTTGACCAGTTCCAGCACGTCGTATCCTCCGGCCATCGGCCGTCTTCATTCAGGGCGATAGGATAACTGAGCGGCCCGCGCGTGCCTGCCGGCGGCATCCCACAGCCTCCGGTGCCGCCCGCGCTCGGTTTGCACGGTCACGCCCGCCGGACCGATCCGCAGCCGGATGGCGCCCGCGTCCGCCGTCAGCGGCGTGTTCGCTCTCTGATGGCGCCAGAGATCCACCACCTGCGGCTTGGGATGATGGAAGCGGTTGCCGTAGCCGGCCGAGATGGGCGCCCAGCGCGCGCCGGTCGCAGCAACGAAGCCCGGGTCGGACGAACCGGTGCTGCCGTGATGCGCGACCAGCACGATATCGGCCCGCACCGATGCCCGATCGCGCCGCAGCAGGTCGCGCTCGATCACTTGCCCCATGTCGCCAGTCAGCAGCGCGGCGCCGTGCACGGTCTCGATCCGCAGGACGCAGCTCGATTCATTGGCCAGATACGGGAAGTGCGGCGGCGGATGCAAGAAACGGAAACGCACGCCGTCCCAGTTCCAGGCGCGACCCGCACGACAGTGCTGAAGCGCAGCGATCTTTGCATCGAGCCCGCTGCCCTCCGGCGCGAAACTGCGATCAATCACGAACACTTTGGCGACAGACGCATAACCGCCCGCATGGTCGTTGTCGGCGTGGCTGAGCACGGCAGTATCGAGCGCATCCACACCCAGCGCCCGCAGCGCGGGCACTACGGCACGTTCGCCGGCATCGAAGCCCTCTGGAATGGCAGGCCCCATGTCGTACAACAACGCGTGCTTCGCGGTGCGGACCACCACCGACAGGCCTTGGCCGACATCCAACACGATCAGCTCCACTTCGCCATGGTCCGGCGCCTGGCGATCCGGCCACAGCAGCGGCAGCCACAGCAGCATCGCCAGCGGTTTACCGGGCACGCCGCGCGGCAGCAGGCACCAGAACGCAACTAGCAGCGCCAGCGGCAGCGCAAACCAGCGCGGCTCCGGCAGCCACCACAGCGCGAGCGGGCTGTCGCCGATCATCGAAAACAATCGCCAGCTCGGATCGAACGCGATCGCCGCAAGTCGCCACACCAGCCCGCCCCACCCGGCATGCAGCGATTCCAGCGCCGTGCCGATCAACGACAGCGGCACGACGACCAGACTCCACCATGGGATCGCCAGCAGATTCGCCAACGGCCCTGCCAGCGACGCCTGCCCGAACAAGATCACCGTCAGCGGCAGCAGCCCGACCGTCGCCACCCCCTGCGCCGCGAAGAATTCGCGCAGTGGGTGCTTCCCGCCCTGCGGCAGACACCACAGCAGCCATGCCACGCCACCGAAGCTCAGCCAAAAGCCTGCGGAAAGCACCGACAGCGGATCGCACAGCAGGATCGCGATCATCGCCAGCGACATCGCATCGACCGGCCGCCAACTACAGCGCGAACATCGCGCTGCGGCAACCACGGCAATCATCAGCACCGTGCGAACGGTGGGCAATGCGAACCCGGCCAGCGCGGCGTACAGCGTTGCGCCAAACAGCGCTGCTAACACCGTCACTTGTGAGCGCGGCATTCGGCGCCCCAACACTGGCCAACACCACCACACTGCGCGCATCGACAGCGCGAAAAATCCTGCGACAAGGCCAACATGAAACCCCGAGATGGCAATCAGATGCGTCAACCCGCTCGCACGCAGCCGCTCCCAGTCGGTATCGTCGAGCGCGCGCGTATCGCCCAGGGCGAGCGCACGGATGAAACGTGACGACGACTGCGGCACCGCATCGGCAATGCTCGCGGACATCGCTTCGCGCCAGGCGTCGATGCCGTGCGGGCGCACCAACTGTCGCGCGAATTCCGGATTGCGCACATAGCCGGTCGCGACGATACGCTCGATCAATGCGTGCTTTTCGCCATCGACGCCGCCTGGATTGCGCAAGCCGCGGGGCGCGCGCAGCTTCGCGGACAGCGACCAGCGGCTGCCGGCAGCGATCCGCAGCCGCGGCTCATCGGCAGGCAGCGCTTCGGCACCGTAATCGTCGTACCACGCCAAACGTACGCGCCTGCCGCGAAGCGCATCAGGCTGCGTATGGTCATCGTCCACCTTCAATACAAACCGCGTTCGCCGCGCTTCATGCTGTGGCAGCTCGATCACCGTCCCGGTCAGATCGAACTGGTGATGTTCCATCGCCAACGGCAGCTGCCGCGCCATGCCAAGCGAGGCGTGCGCTCCTGCCAGCAAGAATCCCAGTGCCAGCACCGCAAAATGCCGCCATACGCCCCGCATCAATGCTGCTGTCACTGCAATCGCAGCGACATATGTCAACAGCCAGACGCTGGGCGGCGACGGCAGCCAAAGACAGCCCATCGCCCCCATCAACAGCGCCAGCGCGAATCGAAGATCGAACATGGCGAACCTCAGCGATCAAGCGGGCTGAGCACGCCGCCCGCGCCGCGATTCAATACATGCGTATAAATCTGCGTAGTCGCAACATCCTTATGCCCCAGCAACATCTGGATCGTGCGCAAATCCGCGCCGAATTCGAGCAAGTGCGTCGCAAAACTGTGCCGCAATACGTGCGGGGTCACCGGCTTGTCTATTCCGGCCTTCAAACGTGCAGCCTTGATCGCACGCTGCAGAATCGCCTCATCAACATGATGCCGGCGGGTAATGCCACTGCGTGGATCGACCGACAGCGATCGCGCTGGAAACACGTATTGCCACGCAAACTCGAGGTCGGCCTTCGGATACTTCCGCGCCAGCGCATTCGGCAGCCAGACCATGCCATTCCCTTCCGACACATCTTGGGCATGCAAAATTCTGACGCGTTCGATCGCTGTCTTCAGCCGATCGCGTACGCTTTCCGGCAAAGGCACCTGCCTGTCCTTTCCGCCCTTGCCATTGCGTACGGTGATGTGGCGACGCTCGAAGTCGACATCCTTCACCCGCAGACGCATGCATTCCATCAGCCGCATGCCGCTGCCATACAACAACGCCGCCATTAACCATACTTCAGCATCGATCATGGTCAGCAGACGGTCGACCTCCGCGCGCGACAGCACCACCGGCAGCCGCTGCGGTCGTTTCGCCCGGGTCACGTTTTCCATCCAGGGCAATTCCAGACCCAGTATTTCGCGATACAGGAACAATATCGCCGAGAGCGCCTGATTCTGCGTGCTTGCTGCCACATTGCCGCGCACGGCAAGATCCGTCAGGAACTTTTCCACATCATGCGAACCCAGCTCGCGCGGATGACGCTTTCCATTGAAAAGTACGAAACGGCGAATCCAGCTGGCATAAGCCCGCTCAGTCCTTACGCTGTAGGCAAGCCGACGGCAGCGTGACCGTACCTGATCAAGCAACTTGGGCGGAAGACTGCTGGAACTGGCTTCTTGGCCCGTTACCGCTCTATCTTCACTGCGGTACGACATACCGCTCTCCTGATGGGCTATAAGAGAGGGCACGGTATGGTGGTAAGGCGGTTTCCGAAATCCGGTAAACCCCTGATCTACTGTAGGATTTTCCTGATTGACAGTTCTTGCAAGCAGGGATCAGTATTGGATACCGTCCCTGATATGGGGTCGACTAAGCGTTAGGC
>JAYVSK010000100.1:0-5509 GCA_043775395.1 Lysobacter sp.
GATAGGTCTGCCGTCGAAGGCCGGCACCTTGCTGCCCTTCGGCAGATAGGCCGACAGCGGATCATCGAGCGATGCCTTGCCGTCGCGGATCAAACCCGCCAGCAGCGCCGCCATCATCGGTTTGCTGACCGACCCGATCTCGAATGCGGTGCCTGCACCGATGCGCGGTGCGGTGCTTTTGCCATCGGCACAAACGTAAGCGCGGCTGATATCCGTGTCGATGACG
The DNA here is from genome assembly GCA_043775395.1 of Lysobacter sp. Classification (GTDB taxonomy): domain Bacteria; phylum Pseudomonadota; class Gammaproteobacteria; order Xanthomonadales; family Xanthomonadaceae; genus Lysobacter_I. The sequence continues at coordinate 227 of JAYVSK010000100.1, forward strand.
GCTACGGCGAAACACGCGCCGGTGCGATCGCCATGCAGACGTTCTTCGACGATGGCCTGCAGTTCGGCATCGGTCATCGCGTGGGCGACCCCACATGCGAAGAGTGCGGCCGCAGTAGCGGCGGAAAGAGCGGCAGGACGAAAGCGCATGACGAACTCCAGTGCGTGGTCGGGGGTGCGATCAGCCTGCCACCTGCCATCCATGCACGCTGGCCTGTGCGACGGAATCCGTTCCACGGCCGACGAAACCCGCGTCAGCGCGGATCAGCCGGACAACAGCCCGCGCATGGCGACCGCGAACCGCGCAACAATGGCGTCGCGTTCGATATGCCGCCCATCGATCACCACCATGCGGCCGTTCACAGCGACCGCATCCAGCGCATTGCGGTTGCCGGCGAACAGCCAGCGATCGGCGATATCGTCAGCAGTCGCACCGATCAGCTGCGGCGCATGCGCATTGAGCGTCACGGTGTCCGCGGCCAGTGCATCGGCGGCGAATCCAGTGGCCTGCGCCGCGCTGGCATGCACATTACGCAGCAGATTCTCACCGACGCTGGGCGACGCTGCGGTCGCGGCGATGTTGCGATGACGGGTGATGAGACGCTGGCCATATTCGAGCCAGCGCAGCTCCTCGACCGGCGACACCGAACTGTGCGAGTCCGAACCGATGCCCCAGGCGCCGTTGACATCCAGGTAATCGCGCAGCGGAAACAGACCATCGCCGAGATTGGCCTCGGTGGTCGGGCAGATCGCGACCGTGGCGCCGCTGCCGGCGATACCGACGATTTCGTCGACGTCAAGATGCGTGGCGTGGATCAGCGTCCAGCGCGCATCGATATCGGCGTGGTCCAGCAGCCAGCGCACCGGGCGTTCGCCGCGGATCGCCAGGCTGTCCTGCACTTCGCCGATCTGTTCGGCGATATGGATATGGATGCGCGCGTCCTGCGGCATCGCAGCCAACACGGCGGTCATCGCCCGGTGCGGCACTGCGCGCAGGCTGTGCAGCGCGCAGCCGACGCGCAGCGTGTCGTCCTGTTCGCGATGCAGCGTATCGAACAGACGCAGATAACTGTCGATATCGTGACCGAAGCGGCGCTGCCGGTCGTTCAGCGGCCGACCATCGAAGCCACCGGTCATGTACAGCACCGGCAGCAGCGTGAGCCGGATCCCGGTATCGCGCGCGGCGGCGATCAGCGCCCGCGACATCGCGGCGGGGTCGTCATAGGGACGGCCATCGGGCGCGTGATGCAGATAGTGGAATTCGCACACGGTGGTGTAGCCCGCTTCCAGCATCTCGACATACAGCTGCGCGGCGACCGCGCACAGAGTGTCAGGGTCGAACCGCGCGGCCATGCGGTACATGGTGTCGCGCCAGGTCCAGAAGGAATCCGACGGATGGGTCATGCGTTCGGCCATGCCCGCCATCGCGCGCTGGAACGCGTGCGAATGCAGATTGGCGATGCCGGGGAGGCGCCAGTAACCGTGTTCAGATGCGATGGCGGGGTTCATCTGCGCATTGTCGCCGATTCCTGCCGCGCCGCATGTCCCGGCAAACCTCAACCTGCCCGTGTAGGAGCGACGGGAGTCGCGACCAATTACGGATAGTCTTTCCGAAGGTTATCGCGACTTGACCAGCCCTACAGCCGTTAAAAACCGTCGCTCCCACAAAAGCAGCCGGTATGTCGGGCTACACTGAAGATTCACTCCAAACCGCAGGGTCCGCGATGTCGGCATTGACAGGAATCAAGGTGCTGGAACTGGCGCGGGTACTGGCCGGACCGTGGTGCGGGATGACCCTCGCCGACCTGGGCGCAGAGGTGATCAAGTTTGAACCGCTGGAGGGCGACGATACCCGCGGCTATGGTCCACCGTTCCGTGAAGATATCTCCGCTTACTTCGCCAGCTGCAATCGGAACAAGCAGTCGATTGCGGTCGATCTGCGCCATCCCGATGTCCGGCCACTGGTTGAATCATTGATCCGCGACAGCGATGTGCTGATCGAAAATTTCCGCACCGGCGTTGCCGAATCGCTGGGTATCGACTACGACCATATCCGCGCGCTCAATCCGCGACTGATTTACTGCGCGATCTCCGGCTACGGCCGTAGCGGCCCCGACGCGCAGCGGCCGGGCTACGATTTTGTGGTGCAGGCCGAGTCCGGACTGATGTCGATCACCGGGCCGACCGATGGCCCGCCCAGCAAGGTCGGCGTCGCGATCACCGATCTCACCGCCGGCCTCAACGCGACCATCGCGATCCTCGCCGCACTACACCAGCGCGCGCGCACCGGCGAAGGCCAGTACATCGAACTCAGCCTGTTCGACGTGCAGGTGCAGGCGCTGGCGAATGTCGCCAGCAGCGTCTTGTTCACCGATGCCGATGCGAAGCGTTACGGCAATGCGCACCCCAGCATCGTGCCCTATCAAACCTTCGACGCCAGCGATGGCACGTTCGCGCTTGCCTGCGCCAGCGACCGGCTCTGGCAGCGGCTGTGCGCGCTGATCGATAACCCGCACTGGCTCGACGATCCGCGCTGTGCCACCAATACCGCGCGAGTACAACACCGCAAGTGGCTGATTCCACAGTTGGCGCAGTGTTTCGTAAACCACACGGTGGCGAACTGGTTGACACGCTTCGAAGCCGCGGGCATTCCCTCCGCGCCGGTCAACACGGTGCGCGATGCAGTGATGGGCGACCTGGCGACCGCGCGCGGCCTGCGCATCGATGCGGGCGGCATTCCGATGATCGCCAGCCCTCTGCGGATGTCGGCATCGCCGATGGCGCAGCCGCAGCGCCCACCGCGGTTGGGCGAACACGCCGATGCGATCTGCGCGGGATACGGGTTGGATGCAGACACACTGCGCAACGCAGGAGCGATCGGATGACGGGCGTAGCGAGGACAGACACGCCGCTGTACGACGGCCTGATCGTCGGCGCGTCGTTAGCGACGCTGGACGCGGAGCGCGGCTACGGCGAGATCGAAGACGGCGCGCTGGGCTGGAAAGATGGCGTGCTCGCTTTTGTCGGCCCGCGCAGTGCGTTGCCGGGCGCGGCGAACGCAATCGCGCACGATGTCATCCACGTCGACGGCGGCTGGATCACGCCGGGATTGATCGACTGTCACACGCATCTGGTCTTCGCCGGCGACCGCGCGCACGAATTCGAGCTTCGGCTGGAGGGCGCAAGCTACGAAGAGATCGCACGCGCTGGCGGCGGGATCGTTTCCACCGTGCGCGCGGTGCGCGAGGCCAGCGAAGACGAACTCTTTACGCAGTCGCTGCCGCGCGCGCAGGCGCTGCTGCGCGACGGCGCGACGACGCTCGAAATCAAGTCCGGCTATGGTCTGGATTTCGATAATGAACGCAAGATGCTGCGGGTGGCGCGGCGCATCGGCGATGCGCTCGGCATCACTGTTCGCACGACGTATCTCGGCGCGCATGCGCTGCCGCCGGAATTTGCAGACCGAAAGCCGGCCGGCAATTTTGATGGCTATATCGATGCCGTCGTCGACTGGCTGCCAACGCTGCATGCGGAAGGGCTGATCGATGCGGTTGATGCGTTCTGCGAAGGCATCGGCTTCACGCCAGCACAGACCCGCCGGGTATTCGAAGCGGCGGAAGCGCTGGGACTGCCGGTGAAACTGCATGCCGACCAGCTCAGCGATCTCGGCGGCGCGGCGCTGGTCGCGGGCTTCGGTGGGCTGTCGGCGGATCACGTCGAATACACCGGCAAAGACGGGATCCGCGCGATGGCCGCGCGCGGCACCGTCGCGGTGCTGCTGCCCGGCGCATTCCACTGTCTGCGCGAAACCCGGCAGCCGCCGGTTGCGGCTTTGCGGGCGCACGGCGTACCGATGGCGGTCGCCTCCGACTGCAATCCTGGCACCTCGCCGCTGCTGTCGCTGCGCCATGCGATGGCGCTGGCCTGTACGCTGTTTTCGCTGACGCCCGAAGAAGCCCTGCGCGGCGCGACCGTCCACGCGGCGCGCGCGCTGGGGCTGCATGACTGCGGCGTGCTGGGCCTGGGCATGCGCGCGGATTTCGTGCACTGGAATATCCGTCGGCCTGCGGAACTGTGCTACTGGCTCGGCGGGACGCTTGCGCGTACGGTATTCATCGCCGGCCGTGCCTCGTCCGGTTGATCTCTCCAGGAGCCAGCCATGCGATCCAAGCCCACCCTCGCTTTCCTCGCGATGCCGATGCTTTCGGTGTCGATGCTCTCGATATCAATGTTTTCGATGTCGTTGCTTTCGATATCCATGTTCGCGACCCGGGTCGCCATCGCGGCCGAAGCCACACCCGCCGCGCGCAAACTCGCGCAGGACGCGATCATCGTCGATACCCACATCGATGCGCCGACCGAGCTGATGAAAGCATGGCTGGATCTGGGCGTCGCTCAGCAACGCGAATTCGATTTCCCGAAAGCGCGCGCCGGCGGACTCGATGTGGCGTTCATGTCGATCTATACCTCGTCCGGGCAGGACGAGGACGGCAGCGCCTACGCGCTCGCCAATCGAATGATCGATGCGGTCGAAAAAACCGCGCGCGACAACCCGGATAAATTCGCGCTGCTGCGCTCGGCGCGCGATCTCGAAGCGCTGCGTCGGCGGGATCTGGTGCTGCTGCCGATGGGCATGGAAAACGGCGCGCCGATCGGCGACGATCTGGGCAAGCTGAAATTCTTCTTCGATCGCGGCGTGCGCTATATCACTCTCGCGCACAGCGCCAACAACCGCATCGCCGATTCTTCGTATGCGGTCGAAAAAAAATGGAATGGCCTCAGTCCGTTCGGCCGCGAAGTGGTCGCGGAGATGAACCGGCTCGGGATCATGATCGATGTTTCGCATCTCTCGGACGCCGCCGTGGCGCAGTCGGTCGAGCTCAGCCGCACGCCGGTGGTCGCAACCCATTCAGCGCTGCGCCACTTCACGCCCGGCTTCGAGCGCAATCTCAGCGATGAACTCGCCAAAGCCATCGCCGCAAAAGGCGGCGTGATCCAGATCCCGTTCGGCAACGCCTTCGTGGACTCCAAATCCGCTGCGAAGACCCAGGCCTATTTCGTCGCCTACAACGATTATTTGCAGCAGCATGCCGCAGGCAAGACCACCCAGACCGTCGCCGGATTCGACGATGCGTGGGAGAAGGCCAACCCGCCGTTGCCGGTGCGGATGGAGGCGGTGCTGGACCAGATCGACTACGGCGTAAAGCTGGTGGGTATCGATCACATCGGCATCGGCTCGGACTTCGACGGCGTCAGCGGCGCACTGCCGGAAGGTCTGAAGACC